>JAJWRZ010000016.1:0-15375 GCA_021633965.1 Dialister sp. | reverse complement strand
TGTCTCCCTCTGCCTGGATCGCTGCCGCATCTGCCGTGATGCCACCCACGGTGACGCCATGGTTCACGACCTTGACGCCGAAGTCTTTCGCCGCGCTGCCGCTGACAGTCATCGCATTCGTCTTGATTGCTGCATCCCGCGTGCCAGCGCTGCCCGTCGTCGCCGTCATAGTGAGCGTCTTCGTATCAATGTAACCGCGTGCGCCCTGCTGGATACCGCCCGCCGAGAGCGTCGCTTCGCCAAGGCCATTGGAAATCGTCCCATTCACGATGACGTTTCCCGTACCGCCATTGACATTGAGCTTACCGCCGGTTTCATCACCGATGAAGCCGATACCGATGTCGTAGTCCGCCTTCTGCGAATACTGGTGAATGGTGGTATCATATTTCTTTTCCACCAGCTTGTAGTCGAATTTTTTCGCCACTCCCACCGTGTACCAGAGGCGTTTCGATTTCTGCGTAAAGGTCGACTCGGTCTTGTTATTGATGGTCTTTTCCGATGTCTTATACGCCTCGCCGGTCGGTCCGCCATTGAGATCATTCGTCGTCGTGATGATGGTACCACCATTCAGCGTGCGGGTGTCCCCCTGCCAGTAGTCTGTGATAGTACCACCCTGATCCAGCACCTCCTGGCCGGTCGGTGTCTTATTCTCGATGCCCCACCAGTCGACTTTGGTCTTGTGCAGTTCGTAAGTCGTGGTATAGCTCCTATCCGTCCCGGTCTGGAGTGTGTAGTAGGAGCCTGCAACCGGCGTATAGGTGCCATCCGTCCCTTTGTCCAGTACCGTATCCTGCGCATTGCCGGAAGGCGCACCATTCTGATAGTTCTGCACGCTCATATGGATCTTGCCGCCATCCCGGGTATAGGTGGTCTTGCGGGCAATCTTTCCATTTGCGCGGTCGAGGTCAGTGATTTCGATCCGCCCCTCGGTTCCTTCCCCTGTGGAGAGCGTCTTGAGCTCGATGTCCTTGCCGCTGTCGTTCTGGATGGAAATCTGTCCGTAACCGTCAAGCGCTTCGATGCGCGCTTTCGTCTTGTCATTCGTCGTATTGATGATGGTCCCGACGATGGAGACTTTACCGCCGTGGACTTCGATATCATCTACGACGAAGCGATCGGTTTCAAAATCATAGGAGAGCTTCTCTGCCGCTCGTCCCGTCGCGCCTTCGACGCGAACGGTGCGGCCTGCCGGTACTTCGCTCTTCGACTGGACGTATGTCTTGTTTCCATTGACATCCTCATAGTAGAACTTGCAGTCCTTCGGGATGGTCAGATCCCAGTCTGCGATACCGCTCTGGATTCTGGAATTGATATTCACATAACGGGCAGAAATGAAGATGTTACCATTCGCGAGGATGCCGCTGTCTTTATCGACATTGTGCAAACCGCCCGTGTCATCGAGCGGCGCACCGCCAACATGGAAAATGCTATCCTTCCTGTCCGAGAGGGACTGGATGAAGTCGCCATTCTCCACCTTCATGTCGACCGTGCCTGCGTAGATGGTACCGTCATTGTAGACATCCCCATTCTTGCTCTCCACGATGACAGCGCCGCGCGGATTGTAGATGTAGCCCGAAAGCGTCGTAGTCGAGGACGCGTAGTGCGGCATACCGCCATCATGGTAATCTGATGGCTGGAAGGTATTCTTCACCGTGATGGAAGGCGCTTCTGTATCCTGATCCTGGCGGGTCGTGACCGCAAAGCCGACGTTTCTGCTCTTGTCCTTATTCTCCTTTGCGATCGCTGCCTTCATGTCTCCCTTGAGCTCGACATCATTGTAGAAAATCGTGCCGCCCTGCCCGGAGCCATCGACCCCGCCACGCCCAACGACCTGGATATCGCCGACCGTCAGCGTATTCGGAGACGCATTCGTGATGGAAACCGACGCATCGCCACCCGCGTGGAGTGTGCCGCTGCCAGAGACATTATCCCCCTCAAAGAGGATATCACCAAGCTGCGCCGTAATGTCATCGATCTTCATATTATGCGTCATCTGCTGGTAGACATTTTTGTGAAGAAGGTAGTACGAGCCCTTTGTGCCTTCTGAAACCGGATTGCCATTGGCATCGACCGTGATGACAGCCGCACCACCTTTCGTGAAGGTGCCATTCGCATCCGTGCCGCCATTCGCGTAGAATTTCTCCGTGGCAGAAATCTGGTTCGCAAGAAGCTCCTGATTCCCCGCGACCTTCTTCTGCCAGTCGATGGAAGCCTGTTTCTTAGCGTCGATCACTTTGCCTTTGGCATCGATGGCCGTACTATCATACTTCGTTACGTCCGTATTGATCGTGTCGCCGTAGTCTCCATTGTATTTCGCAACCGCATCGCTATACGCCTTTGCGCTGACATCGGCTTTCGCCTGCTTGTCCGTCGCAACTTTCTGTACCTCATTGTACGCGGACGTTGCTGTGTCGTACTTTTTGACAGCCTCTTCGTACGCCTTGCTGCATTCCCGGTATTGCGTGACACTCTCATCCAGCGGATGGTACAGAATGTATTGTTCTACACTTTGATTCCCCGCCTTCTGCTCCAGCGTCGCATACGCATTGTTCTTATTCGTTTCCGCTGCCTCTTTCGCACTTCCTGCCTGTTCCATAGCAGTCTTTGCGGTATCGGCTTCCGTCTTTTTCGCATCTGCTACCGACTGCAGTCCGAGATAATTCGTATGCTCGGTGCCAAGCGCGGTGAGAGCACTCTTCTGCTGATCCAGCTTATCCTGATCCGCTTTGCAGCTATCAGCAATCTTCTGATCCTGTCCCTGTGCATTCGCAAGGACTTTCTTCGCATCCTCGAGCTCTGACGTATCCGACGAGGGGAGCTCGATGAATTGCTTATTTCCTTTGTCATCGGTCTCGAAATATCCCAGCCCCTGCGCAGCCATTTTTTCTTCAAGGAACTGAATCTCTGCCTCATACGCAGCTTTGGTGGAATCATCTGCACCGAAGTCAGCGAGTTTCTCGCGAAGGGCGGCGAGGCGCTCGGAGAGCTCCTTCCCTACGATGGTGGTACCGCCATAGGTGTAAGAAATATCGCCGTCACTCTTGACCGTCGTCTCCCATTCACCTTTGTTGTCCTGTCCGCCGATCATGATGGACTTGTTTCTGTGAATGCCCGTCTCGGCCTTGCCATCCATAGTGACATCTGCCGACGAGGAGATTTCCTTGCGGCCGATGGAGCTGCCGTCTGCCCCGAGCGCATCCGCCATTTTGTTCACCCAGTCCTTCACCTCGCCATTGCCAGAGGCAGATACTGCGCCCGCCTTCGCCTTGAGGAGGATGTCACGATCGCTCTTCAACTCCGCGCCATTCGTGACGGTGAGGCTCGCCTGGCTGTCTGCTTTCGCGTCGGGATCCTTCTGGATGGAGATCGGGATCGCCGTCGCATTCAGGATGTCGCTGTGCGCGCTGACGCTGATCGTGCCTGTCTCGCCCGCGCTGTCACGGCCTGCCGCAAGGGAAATATCCCCCTTCGCCGTTTCCGCTTTCCCGCCAAAGGTGGTATTCGTCTTGCCTGTGTAGGTGACGTCATTCTCCGAACCGGCGTAGCCCGCCAAGCCGAAGACATCGACCAGCGTATCACTGGCAAGCTCGGCATCATTTCTCGTACCGACCGCGATGGAGCCGCCTTTATACGCGCTGCTGTACGGGCTCTGGGCTGCCCCTGTGTAAGACGCGGTCTTGTCCTTCTCTTTTGCTTTCTCTGTCTCGCCCGCGAGCAGCTGGCTGCCTTCTCCGACATGCGCCGTGGTCGTCGCGGCGACGCTATTTGTATTCTTCACATGCGCCGCGCCGACGGCTGCGCCCGTGGAGAGCGTGCTTCTGTCTTTGGAAATCACACGGCTCGCCGCATCGATCGCGATGGCATTCTTATCATAGAGCGTCTTGCCCCCTGCCTTTTCTTCGTCGGTGAGATCCGACGCATTCGCCTTAATGGTGACCGCGTCCAGATCGACCGTCGTCGTATGCGTGATGGCCGTCTCATTCTTGACGCCATTGCCACTTGCCAGTGCCGCGCCGATGCTGCTGACATTCTTCTTGTCGCTGCCGTCCCGCCATGCCTTTTCGGTGACATTCTCCGCGCGAATGGCCGTCTCTTCGGCTGTCGTGATGGTGCTGCCATGCCCTACGCTGACGCCCACGTCCGATGCGACCGTGACTTTCGTCTCGCCACCCGTACCGCTGACACCACCCGCGCTGACAGAGTCCATTTCTACATTTTCTGTATCGTTATGCTCCGCCGCGATGGTGGCCTTCTTCGCCGTCATGCCGGAAGAGCTGCCGATGGAAACTTTCGTTTCCTGCGCCATATCGACAAAAGCTTGACCGACCGCACCGGAAACGACGCCGCCCGCACCTGCGATGGCCTGCGCGTACGCATTGTAGTCCTTCGAGTCCGCCGGCTTGTCCATGCGTGCTCGGATCGTAAGCGCTTCATCAGCCGTAAACTTAGCTTCATCGCCGACGTTGACCAACGCTTTGTCCTTCGACTGTGCTTCAGAAATCGTGATACCGACGCCCGCAAGACCGAGCCCGGCAGAAACCGCCCGCGCTTCTAAAACCGGTGTATTCTTCGCTGTGATAGAAATATTCTTCCCGTGAATGACGGCCTGACTTCCTACATCTGCCTTCGCTGCCACATCCGAAGAGAGCGCCACGCCCGTGCCGGTCCCGGCATAGGTGCCAAGTGCCGCACCGAGTGCTTTCGCGGAGAGCTTCGTATCCGCTTCCGCATCGATCTTCGCCTCTTCCTTCGCGTCGATGGACGCCCCATCCCCCATGCCAGCTTCCGAAGAACCATTGACATGTGCCGTGATGACCGCGCCATTCAGAGCGCCCGACAGCGCAACCGATGCGCCCGCGAGCTTCGCATCGAGGCCTCGTACATTGCTCGAAGTAATCGCCGTCTGTCCGCCGGAGGTGATGGACGATCCCGTCCCCGCCAGCGCACGAACGATGCTCTTGTCATTCCAGGTCTCTTCCGTCCCCTGCGCGGAGATGCCGCCGGAGAGGGACGCGCCGACGATGTCACTCTTCATCTGGTGGTCAGACGCCGCAGAAATCTGGACATCCCCCGCCGACTGGATAGAAGATTTCTCTCCTGTCTTCGCCTGCGTCAGGGTATCCGTGCGGACGACATTGACCGAGATGCCCGCTGCGCTGCCGCCTACGCTGACATTCCCCATGATATTGGACACAGCAAGCTTGTCATCGGCTGCCACGCGAACGCTGCCCGCCGAGACCTCACTGCCTGCGCCGATCTGGGCGAGCGTACCCTTTTCGCCCATATCCGGCGTCTCGCTCTGGAATGTCGTTCCCAGTTTATTTTTCACATCCGTAAGCGCATCTGTCTGGTACGCGCCCATGGCATCGCCCGTCTGGGACTTGTTGATTTCGCCATTCACCCAGGCATCCATGGAGCTTTCGCTGCCATCCTTGCTGGTCTTGCCCGAGAGCATGGCAGCATCGCTGTCACTCATGGTACTGCCGAAGCTGTACACCGAGACACTGCCCGCTACGCCGAATCCGCCCACGGCCGCCGCGATAGCATTCGTGGAAATGCCTTCCATGTGGTCTGCCGCATCGATCACCAATGCGCCATCCGTATGGAGCTTGTTATTCTGTCCCAGGAACGCATTGGTCTGCGTGCGAATCGTGCCGATATCTGCCGCTGCGCCCAGCGCTCCTGCACCGACCGCCGCGCCAAGGGCCGCACTCGTCATCTTGTCGATGTTGTGCTTCGCCTCGACCGTGACATCGCTGCCTTTTTTATCTGTCTGATTGAAGGAAACGTCATCTCCCGTGTACGCCTTGGTGACAGCGGAGAGATTCGTCACATTCACTGCGCCCGCAAGGCCGGCATAGAGCCCGCCAGCAGCCTGCACCGTCACATTTGTGAGGCTTTCCTTATTCTCCGCGGAGATCTTCGTCTTCCCCGCGGTATCAAGAGCAGCGCTTACCCCCAGGAAGGCTTCCGTATCTTTAGAAATATTCGTCACACCGATGGCTGCGCCCGCGCCGCCGCCGGAAACGCCGATGGATGCGCCGCCATTGCCGCCATTGAGCCTTGTCTCATCGCTGGCCGTGACCGCAATCCCCTCTGCATCCGTTGTTTTCGCCGAGAGCTGACTGCTGCCTGCGGCATAGGCTTTTGTGGTCGTCTTCAACACATTGACGCCCACGGTACCAGAGAGCGACACCGTGTCGCTCCCCGCGCCAGCGACCGTGCCATAGCCCACATTCGTCAGCTGGGATGCAGAAATATTGACTTTCTTCCCACCATCGATGATCGCGTTCTCATCTGCATAAGCTGCGGTATCTCCCTTAAAGGAAACCGTAGAGTTCGTGAGACCCACGCCGACCGTTCCCGCCGCGCCGACGCTGCCCGCAGTTGCACCCTGCGTAAATTTCGAATCTGCAAGAATTTCCGCGCCATTCGCTGCGCTGACCTGCGCACCCTTGCCCACATGGGCATCGGTCGTGTGCGTGACGAAGGTCTCGGACGCCGCGCCCGCGAGGCCGACGGTGCCGCCTGCGCCGAGGCCGGCAGCTGCGGTCACGCTTTCGCTGGTATTCTCTGCCTGTACGGTGAGGGCATCGCCCTTGACGGTCGCACCGTCACCCACGCTGGCTTCTACCTTCTTATCCACCACTTCGACTGCCGCGGTGAGACCGACGCCGGTATTGCCGCTCGCAGCACCGCTGCCAGCCATCGTCTTGAGTTTCGTTTCATCGCTGGCGGTGACAGAGATAGCCCCCGTGCCTTCTACCTCCGCCTGATTTCCAATATATGCTTTCGTATCGGTCGCGATCGAGTGCGCGCCTGCCGCACCAGCGCCCGCGAAGGAGCCGGCACCGCCTGCGAGGGTCGCCGCGATGGACGTCATGTGTTCTGCCGAAGCCGCATCCACCGTGACGGCGGAGGCCTTCGTGAGTGTCACGCCGTCCGCAAGGCCCGCATAGGTGTGACCTTTGTAGGTCTGTACGTCGACCGCCGCGCCGAGGCCGCTGCCGGCGGAGAGGGACGCGCCGCCCGCGAGACCGAAGAGCTTCGCAGCATTCTTTGCTTCTACATGGACATCCTTCTTGCCCGCGTCATATTTGCCTTTGCCGATGGTTGCATCAGTCGTCTGCTCGATGACATTCACCGTGACAGAGCCGGATCCCGCAAACTGCGACGTCCCGCCTGCAAAGCCGACAGCGACGGTCTTGGCTGTCTCATTGCTTTCCGTGTCCGAAGCCGCGCCATTGTACGCATTATCCGCCTGTACAGTGATGCCGTCCGCAGTGATGGTCTTTTTCTTCGCTTCATCGCCCGTCAGGCTGGCGTTGACTTCCGACTGGTTCACCATGACGGCAATGGATGCGCCCGCGGAGTTGCCGCCGGCGGCAGCACTACCGACGCCGAGGGTCGCATTGCTGCCATTCTTGGCAAGGACAGAGAGCGCCCCAGTCTTCATGTCATTGGCATTGGAAATATGGGCATCAGTCTTTGTATGAATCCAGTTGCCGCTCGCCGCGAAGGCCGCCGCGAGTTTGCCCGAACCTGCGCCCGCCGCCACGATGGACTGGATCTGGCTGGTCTCATCCGCGGTGACGGAGAGAGCGCCGCCGCTGTTCACTGTAGTATCTTCGAGCGAAGAGGTGGTTTCCCCTTCGATGAGGTTGGCTGCGATGGAAGCGCCCACGGCCGCTCTGCCACCGGATACCGCTACGGCACCGGTATAGGAATCAATCGTGCCTTGGTCTTTGGCAGAGATGGTCATCGCCTTGTCTGCCTTCAGGCTGCCGCCTTTGACGTGCGCATCGGTGGTGTTGTCCACCCAGTTCAGGCTGATCTGGCCTGCGACGGCACTGCCCTTCGCCGCGCCGCTGCCGCTCGCTGCGATGTTCGTGATTTTCGCCGCGTTGTCCGCTTCGACGGAGAGGGAGGCGTCTTCCTTATCGCTGCCTTTAAGTGTCAGAGCCGCGTCTTCTGCGTAGGCCTCATTCTTATCCGTGATAGCATTGTACATGAAGCTCCCCGCGATGGCGCTGCTGTTCTGCGAGAGCCCGAGCGCAATCGCGCCAGCCCCCGTCGTGATCTGACTGTCATTGCCGGAATGGATGGCGAGCGCGTCTGCGGTGACCGCATTTCCCTTCGTATACGCCTTCGCTGTATCAGTGATGCGGTTTACTGCGACATTCGCTGCCGCAGCAAAGCCGCCCTTCGCTGCGCCGACATTCTCGCCCATGGACGCATCCTGGCTCGCGACATTCGTCAGCGCGGAGTCACCGCTGTCGATCTGTTTCTTATCTTTTTCCGATTTTCCTGCATTGAGAAGCGTCCCTGCGAGGTCCCCGATGGAGGACGTACCGGAGCCCGTTCCGCCTTCCTGTGCATGGAGGCCGGAGCTGCCCGCGCCGTTCGTACCGCTGCTCTGCATCGTGACACCGCCCGCCGCAGACATCGCGTAGAGTGCGCCGGTGTTCTTCGCGGTGATGCTGACATCTTTCGCGGAAGAAACGGTCCCCAGAAGCGCCGCCTCGGTCGAGCGGTCGATATGGTTGTAAGCGATGGTCGCGCCGATCCCCGCCTGTTCCGAGACAGCGATCGCGCCGCCGATATTGATGTCTTTCGTATTGTCTTCTGCCTTGACCGCTACGTCACCGGCAGAGGAAATCGTCGCTCTTCCGATGGTCGCTTTCGTGGTGTTCTCGAAACGGTTCACATTCACCGTCCCGTCGATGGCTACGGTCTGCCCTTTGCCGCCCGCAGCCGCGATAGAGAGATTCCAGCCGTCGTTTTCCGCCGTGACACTGACATTCTCCGCTTTCGTCACAGTCACGCCATCTTCCACGTTGGCTTCGGCGGTATTCTTCTGATGCACGGTGAGCGCCGCGCCGCCCAATGCCGCTTTCCCGCCGCCGGAAAGTGGACTTCCTTTGATGTCTTCCCAGAAATCCAGGCTCCCCGGCTGATCGCCGATCGGTGCTTTGATGTCGCCGCTGAAATTCACGGTGTGAATGTCATTCTTCGCGCTGACAGCGAGGTCGCCACTGTCGATTTCTACTTTCGTATCCTTCTTTACCGTCGCTTTCGCGGTGTGGTTGTATTCCATGATGTTCAGCGCCGCCGCGCCGGAGACTTTCTCACCCGCGCCGCCCGTCTGCGTCCAGGAGTCCGTCAGGTACGACAGCTCGAAGCCATTGTTCGGATCGAAAATAGTCGCCAGATCATCTTTCAGATTCTCACCGAAGCCTTCGAGATTTGACTGCCAAGGACGCTTCGTTTCCGCGCTGACATTCACATTTCCTTTGGACTTGATATCGCCCGAGAGCTCGGCTTCTGCCTTGTCATTCTGATCGACGTAGTTCACCGCCGCCGCGATGCCGGCGCTCTTGTCCGCGCCCTGGCTGACGCCCGCCTTCACCTTCGTGCGGGACAAAGTCTCCGCATGCACATCGACAGAGTCCGCGCCGTTCGCTGCATCGTAGCCGCGCACTTCGCCCGCAAGGGATGCCTTCGCGGTGTTGTCACTGAAGAGAAAAGCCGTCGCGGCATTGAGACCGAGGCCGCCGCCCGCGCTCGTCGAAGCGGTCTGCTCAGCCGCACTCGTTTCCGCGTCCGCCGCTTTCTTCTCGGTCGACTTATTGCCCCAGAGCTTCTTGATGCCCGCCATGAGCTGGTTGCCCTTGCCCTTGGTCGTCGCTACGTCCACGATGTCGTGGATGGGATCCGAGCCAGTGCCGTCATCGCTCTCGCTTTCGCTCGTGATGTGGAGCGTGTCGGGGTTGTAGACTTTGCCTTCTTTAGAAACAGTATTCTCCGCGCTGACGCTGACCTTGCCATCCGCGTAGACGTTCCCTTGGACGTCAGCCGTTGCCTTTGTCTCGGACTGAATCACGCCGACCGCGAGCCCCAGCGTGCCATCGCCGCTGCTGTTCTCGACCTCGACAGAGAGATTTCGCTCCGCCTTCGCCGATACATCTACATTTCCTTTCGCCTTCAACGTCGCTCCGTTCGCCACGGTGACAGAGGCGTCGGTCTTCGCTTCCGCCCAGCCAAGGTCGATCGCGATCGGAAGATCTTCCGCGCTGCCCTGACGCTGGAGGTCGATGGCGTTGCTGCCCTCGGCAGAAAGCGACATATCCTTCCCTGCCGTGAGCGCACTTGTCCCCTGGATGTCTACCTTGGACGTCACGTCCGCGATGCCGACATTGATCCCGACGCCGAGGCTGCCGCCCGTTTCACTGCCGATCTCCGACTCTGCTTTGGAGGAAATCGCAAGGTCATTCGTCGCTGTGACTTTCGAATCCTTGACCGTCACCTGGGCATCCGCCTCCGTCTTCACGACAGAGGCAAGGCTTCCCACCTGTTCATCAAAGGTCGCATGGAGCAGTCCGAGGATACCGCCCTCTTCTGCGCCTGTCTTGTACGCATCCGCCGAGCCCACATTGCCACTGACTTTTGTCTCCGCGGAAATCGCTACATTCTGCCCTTTGATGGTGGCATTCGAAATCTCGACAGAAGCATCCGCCTTACTGCCCATGAGATTTCCGCCATTCCGTTCCGCGCTGGATTCGATCGAAGTGTCGCCGCCTGCCGCATCGACATATGCCTTGTCAATGACGATCGCGCCCTTCGTCTCGAAAGGCTTTGCCAGAGTGGACGCGCCCACTGCAGCGAGCGCGATGTCACCATGACCCAGAGCCGTCGCGACCGTCGCCGACGGAGAGATGTTCACGAGCTGATTTCTATAGGCATCTGCAGACGTCTTGTCCGTGTAGGTGCCCGCATTGTCCATATGTGTACGGACGGACGCGCCGTCAAGCAACACGCTGCCCGCACCCAGCACGACATCGCCTTCAGCATAGACTTTCCCTTTGAGCGCGATGTCACTGCTGCCAGAGACCGCCTTTGCCTGCGACGCCGCAGACAGAGCGAGGTGCTCATTCATTTTGCCATTGTACAGCGCTTCACCATACGCCGCATTCGTCCCGAGCGTCAGCCGTCCCACATTGAAAACGCCGTTCGCTCCGACCGCGATGCCTGCATTCGAGAAGAAATACACGTCGCCGCCGATCTTATTATCCTTGATCGCATTCACGACGCCGTCGATATTGATCCTGTCCTTCACAAGATTGATCTGGTGCGCCGCGTTTCCCATGTGCAGGTTCGCCACATCGTGCTGCGTAATGCCGAATTTGTCAAACTTGTTCAGCGCGTTGCCGTTATTCACCTGCTGGTTCGTGATGTCATACTGCGTACCACCATTCGCGAACTGTTGCGTGGTCACAGTGCCCGACTTAGCGGGATCCGTGACCGTCACGTCTGCATAGATGAAATTGCAAGCCGCGCCCCAGCCCGCAATGGCAAGGAGCAGCGCCGTCCCTGCACGGGAAAGGATGTTCCCCCCCCGGCGCGTACTCTTCTTGCCCTGATGGGTCTTCACCAGCTCCGAAGCGACCACATAGCAGCCGCGCGTCGCGTTCCATACTACTTTGTAGATTTTATTCATGTGATGGTCCTCCTTTGGTTCGAAAGATCATGAAACAGGTTGATGGGTTCAGGGTTAGCCCGCGGGGCGTGCTGTCCCTTTGATTGCGTGCGAAAGAGGTTCAGCGGGTTCTGTAGGTTCTACGGGTTCAGCGGGGAAGGTGCGGCGCATAAAAATATGGAAGCGCCGCGAATTTTAGATAAGCGGTGTCCTCGTATCGTCATTCCGACCGAAGTGGAGGAATCTTTTTCGTTTGCGGCATACCACCGTATGAGCGGAGGAACGCAAATGGGAAGCCTGCTTTCAAACTTCAAGGTTCGGGGTTGTGGTGGCGGCTCCGCCGCGAATATATATGAGGCGATGCCCGAAAGAAGTATTCAAGTCACCAGTCACTAGTCACTCCTAATCCCCAATCCCTAGCTGCTCATCGCTATAGGTTTAAGAGGTTCAAAGGGGTTGGTGCGGCGCAAAAAATAATGAAGCGCCGCGGAGTTTTGAAACTAGCGGTTTTCTCGTATCGCAAACCTAATCCCTAGCCACTAATCCCTAGCTACCAGTCCCTAGTCACTAGTCACTAGTCACTAGTCACCAGTCACCCGTCACCAGTCCCTCAAAATCACACATTCCTCTGCAGATAGAAATGCACTCTCGGCGCGGCATCTCCGATATTTCCGGAGTCCTTGAGCGGGATGCCGAGGACGGCCTTGCCATACCAGCCTCCCTTGCTGCACTCGAGGCCGAAGCCCGCACTCGTGAGATAGTCCTTCGTTGTTTTTACACTGAAATTGTTATATGCGACACCGTGGTCGAGGAAGACGAAGCCTCGCCAGGTCTGATGGTCACTGCTGATGGGGAAGCCGTACTCCATACCGGCGAACCAGCCTTTATCGCCCGAAAGGATACTTTCCTTGTATCCGCGGACGCTCCCCATGCCGCCCAGCGTGAACTGCTCCGTCGAGGGCAGCGACTCGAAAGCGGTGTACTGGCCATAGAGACGATAGAGCATGTACTGGTCATTCTTGAGATTCTGCCGCCGCATGAGGTAGGCGCTGTAGTACGAGCCATTGTTATCCTTATGGTTCGCGCGGTCATCACTCTCGTAGCCCGTGACGCTGGTCATGAAGAACCACAGCCCGTTCTCATCGAAGCTCCGCGCTGACAGTCCAGCCTTCACCGTGCGCGTCGCGCTATTCGAAAGCTCCATGCCTGAGTACGTGGTGTCCGACCATTTCCGATGGCCTTCCAGGAAGACATCCACACGGGAAAGCGGCGTGATATTCACCGGGTGCGTGATGGAAACTGCGGCATCGTTTGAATTTGCCTTCATATCGTAGTCCTTGAAGGTGCCGTCGATGATGTCCACCAGATTTCTGCTGTAGGAAATCTGCGCCCGCGTCCCGTGATGCCCCCATGGCGTATCGTACATCACCGAGCCGCCCCAGATGCCTTCCGTCCACACCGGGCTCACCGCGAGGCTCGCATCATGCCCGCCGATCCCGCGGTACTCCGTATACGCACCGATGCGATAGCGACCGCTCTCTTTCTGGCCCGCATTGTCCGTGAAAATAAAGGATGTCAGCGGATTCTCCTTCTCCCTGAGCAGCAGGTGGAGGTCGGAGGTCCCTTCCTCCTCTCCCGGCACCAGCTCTGCCTGCACTTGATAGGTATTCGTCGAATTATATACGCGGAGCTCATCCTCGAGCCGGTCCACGTCCACCAGCTCGCCCGTCTTTCCATGGATGCGCGAGAGGAGCGACTTCTCGGAGATCCGCTGATTTCCCGTGACGACCGTCTTTCCGAATTTCCCTTCAATGAGACGGATGTAGACTACGCCGTCCTGTACCTTCTGCGGCGGCAGCACGGCCTGCGCCGTCACGATATGCTTCTCCTGATACAGCGCATTCAGGCGGGCCACCATGTCCGTCAGCTCTTTCACAGTGGCAGGCCCTGCGCCTTTGAAATGGATAGCCTTCCAGATCTCCTCTGAGGAAAGAAATTTCGACGGCGTCACACGGATCTCCTTCACTTCAAAGACCAGCCCGCCCTCTTCGGCCTTCGCCTCCGAAGAATGCACGGCATCCAGCGTGCGGTAGCGGCTCTTCTGATAATACGACGCCACCTGCTGGTTCGTCTCGCTCATGCGCGACGCCTGATCCGTCACCTTCTGTACCGCCGGATCCGTCGGATCGAGCGGTGGCGCAGCACTCACGCTGCCTGAAAAAAGAAGGGCTGTCAAAAGACTGAGAGATAGTGATTGTATAGTACGTTTCATGGCAAGATCCTCCATCGGAAAAAAGGGGACACGCAGAAGACCGTCTGCTTTTTCTAAAAAAGGGTACACGATGCCTATTCTGTATCTATTATACAGGAGATCCTTCCTTCTGACCCTGTCACAAGTGACAGGGTCAGAAAATTTTGAGAAAAGTTTTTTTGGGGGGATGAGGGACTAGGGACTGGTAACTGGTGGCTAAGAGACATTCGGACATCGCCCGATGGATGCTCCGCGGTGCTTCTGATCTATGCGCCATGCCTCATGTTTCCTTGCTCTCCGTGATATAATATGATGTAAATATTCTCACAGCACCCTTGGTGCTTCCATGTTTCAAAGAAAGGACCCACTCATGAACACCCCGTTGGGGGCTGACTACAGAAGCCCCACTTTCTGGCAGCGGCTGTTTTTCATCCTGGCCATCACTGTGGTCGGGACATTTCTCTACTCCGTCGGCATCAATGCCTTCTATGTCCCCCATCACTTCCTCGCAGGCGGGCTCACCGGCATCGCGATGATCCTGAACTACCTGACGGGCTTTCCCATCGGTATCGCAAACCTCATCCTAAACATCCCGATCCTTCTTCTTGCCCTGAAGTTCATGGGGAAATTCTATACCCTGATCACCATCATAGGCACCGTGCTATGCTCCGTCTTCATCGACCTCACCGCACCGCTTGCTGCCATGTCCTCCGTGAAACAGCCGCTCGTCTCTGCCATCGCAGGCGGAGTCATCCTTGGCCTTGGCATGGGGCTCCTCTACCGCTACAACAGCAACACCGGCGGTCTCGATGTCATCGGCGCGATCCTGAAGAAATACTTCAATCTGGAGATCGGCTACGTCGTCTTTGCGCTGAACTTCCTGATCGTCATGGCCAGTGCCTGGATCTTTGCCCTGGAGCTCGCCATCTGCACCCTGATCGCGATGTACATCAATGCGAATCTGTCAAGCCGTCTCGTCATCGGCTTCGCCCAGCGGAAAGCCGCCTTCATCGTTTCTGACAAGCCTCTTGAGATCGCAGACGCCATCCTCCGTAACATTCACCACGGTGCGACCCTCCTCTACGGGCAGGGCGCCTTCTCCGGCATGGATAAGCGCATCATCTTTGCCATCGTCGATCTGACACAGATCACGAAGCTCCGTCACTACATCGAAGAAATCGACCCGCATGCCTTTCTCTTCATCATGAATACCACAGACGTCATCGGCCGCGGCTTCACAAGCCCGCTCTCCACCGTGAAGACCATGCCGAAGTCTATGCGCTACACCAGCAGCCCCGAGGGCGAAATGGTCCCCACGCGCATGTGGCAGTATGAAATGGATGAAGAAGCCCACCCGAATCAGGGCGAGGCCGAACGTGAAGCTGAGAAGATCGCAAGAAAGCGTATGAGCTATCGGAAATAAAAAAGGGGCTGTGAAGAAATGAATCCTCATTTCTTCACAGCCCCTTTTTACTTTGCTTTCATTTGGTTCAGGGTTCAAGGTTCTCGTGGCGGCTTCGCCGCCTTTTTTTATTGGGCGATGCCCGAAAGTGGTATTCAAGTTACGGGTTACCAGTCATAACAACGATACGAGTAGGCCCTTGGAGAAGGGCCGCGCCGAAGGCGCAGGATAGAGTGCCTCGAAGAG
>JAJWRZ010000015.1:0-22203 GCA_021633965.1 Dialister sp. | reverse complement strand
TCTCGTATCGCAGCCTTCCCCTTTAGGGGAAGGTGCCCCGCAGGGGCGGATAGGGCAGACATGGCATGAAAGACAGATGGTAGTATAGTGGAAAGAGAGGCGCATTTGTGCTGCTAACGAAAGCACCCGAGCGCCGCTGACGCGATCCCCCTTCCCCATGCGGGGAAGGCTTGTATGATGGCGGCTTTGCCGCCTCTTTTTTCTCCGTTCAGGATGACGATACGGGAGAGCAGCTCGTGGCGCGTAGGGGAATCTTTCGGCAAGCACACAAAAAGCGCGCCTCTTGGAAGAGGTGCGCTTTTTGTGTGCTGCGGGATTGTTGATGATCCGATCATGATTTCATCAGCGTTTCCTGTAGATTATTTCCCTGTATTGCTGTCTGCACTTCCCGTCGATGTGCCGAAGGAGGAGTAGGTGACGCCGTTGAAGGTGCAGGTGACTTCGCCTTTGCTTCCTACGGTATAAGCACCGGCACCCGTTGGCGGTTCGGGGACTTTTTTCAGATAGCCGTTATCGCCTGCGAGAGTGGAGAGGTCGGTGGGGTAGGTGCCGCCTTTCTTGACGTGGTAGACTTCCATGGCGGTGCCGATGGTGGAAAGATCAGACTGGATCTTGGCGACCTTTGCTTCGTCGGTCATGCCGACGAGGTTCGGTATGGCGACGGCGGCGAGGATGCCGATGACCGCGACGACGATGATGAGTTCTAAAAGCATGAAGCCTTTTCTTTTCTTGATCGTTCTCTTTTCTTTTTCCATGGGACCTCCTTGTTCTGAAGTGACGGGGGGGGAATCGTTTCATTCATTATGCGCTTTCCGTTTTTAATTTACCAATATGAAATGCGAATGTTTACTCGGAGTATCGGTGAGCAAATTAGATGAGAGGGGCTTTTTCCGGAAACAGTCCTCCGTGAAGATCAGCACCTTTTCTTGGCGAATAGTCATTGCTTATCGGCGGCAGATTTCCTTGCATTTTTCAAACCATAATGCTAGAATAAGCCGGAACTAAGAGCCTGAAAAAGTCAATAGAAAAATTGACGCATAAAAACTTTTATATGGCGTAAGGTAATTTCTATAAAAGAAAATAAACGATACGCATTATAGAAGAAATCTTTATGGGGGGGTTCGTGAGAATCATTGTGGATATTGACATTGTGTGATATAATTTTTATTCGCAACGGTTCTTTTAGTAGAATATATATAATAGGTGATGTAATGCTTCCGGAGGCAGGCAGGGACTCGATGATTGGTTCGATTTCCTGCTTCTTTTTTCCGGGAGGAAGAAAGCCATGTTTTTTTATGAAAGGGTGAGGCAAGGAATGCCGAACAGCAAGATGTTCAGACCTGTCGTGGTAGGAAAGAAAAAGAGATACACCTATGCCAGATCGCAGGAAGTACTGAAGATGCCCCATTTGCTCGATCTGCAGACGAAGTCGTATGAATGGTTCTGCAAGGAAGGGCTGAAGGATGTTTTCGCAGATATTTCTCCTATCGAGGACAGCGCTAAGAAATGGGCGCTGCACTTTGGCGATTTCTATTTCGGCAAGGGCAAGTACAATATCGAACAGTGCAAGGCGAAGGATGTGAACTACTCCGCTCCGCTGTACGTGAAGACGCGTCTGGAAAACAAGGAAACCGGCGAGCTGAAAGAGCACGATCTGTTCATGGGGGATTTCCCGGTCATGACGGACACGGGCACATTCATCATCAATGGTGCCGAGCGTGTCATCGTATCCCAGCTGGTTCGTTCTCCTGGCGTATACTACAAGCGCGAAAGAGATGCTTTCGACAAGGAGATCTATACCGCGCAGCTGATCCCGAACCGCGGCGCGTGGATCGAGCTGGAATCGGATCCGGCAGGCTCCGTCTCTGTCCGTATCGACCGCAACCGTAAGATGCCGGTCACTGTCCTCATCCGTGCGCTGGGCTACTCTTCCAATGAAGAGATCCTGGAGCTTTTCGATCATGATATCCATATCGAAAAGACGCTGGAGAAGGACAGCACCACGGACAAAAAGTCCGCTCTGATCGAGATCTATCACAAGCTCCGACCGGGTGAACCGGCTACCGAAGATAGTGGTACGACGCTGCTCCATAATTTCTTCTTTGATCCGCGCCGTTATGATCTCGCGAAGGTCGGCCGTTACAAATTGAATAAGAAGCTGGCTTGGAAGAACCGTCTCCTCGGCCACAAGACCGAAGGCCCGATCGTCAATATGGAAACGGGTGAAGTGGTCATCGAAGGCAACAGCACCATCGATGAAGAAGCGATCGCAAGAATCGAAGAAAGCGGCGTATTCAATTGGAGGAAACGCATTTTTGGGGAAGTAACGCAGGAACCGGTTTATGGTTCTGCAAGCCCAAAGGATGCTATTATTGAGGCTAATGTTCGCATTGGCAAGAATGAAATCAATAAAATTGAAGAAACTTTAAAGCACAAATCTGAGGTTGAAGTCAACCTTCGTACCGCTGGAGATGCTTCTCTGAAGGTAACCTGTTACGCAAATGAACAGGTTGAAGTCAAGACACAGAAAGATGACGGCACTCCGGTCAAGGTGATCTGCTCTTCCGGCAATCGCGAAGACAATTACCGTACGCTGGAAATCTGCGATATCATCGCCTGCATCGACTACCTGCTGAACATGATGCAGGGCTATGGCAAGAGTGATGACATCGACCATCTGGGCAACCGTCGCGTCCGCTGCGTCGGTGAGCTCCTGCAGAACCAGTTCCGTATCGGTCTCACCCGTATGGAAAGAGTGGTTCGCGAGAGAATGACCACCCAGGACCAGGATAAGATGAGCGTACAGGCGCTCGTCAATATCCGCCCGGTCGTAGCTGCTATCAAGGAATTCTTCGGCAGCTCCCAGCTGTCTCAGTTCATGGACCAGACGAACCCGCTTGCCGAGCTCACGCATAAGCGTCGTCTTTCCGCTCTGGGACCTGGCGGTCTTTCCCGTGAACGTGCAGGGTTCGAAGTCCGCGACGTACATTACTCCCACTATGGACGTATGTGCCCGGTAGAAACCCCTGAAGGTCCGAACATCGGCTTGATCTCCTCTCTGTCCAACTACGGCGTCATCAACAAGTACGGCCTCATCGAGACACCTTACCGTCTGATCGATGAAAAGACCCACACTGTCACTGATAAGTGTGAATATGTCACCGCTGATATCGAAGAAGATAAGATCATCGCACAGGCGAGCGAACCGCTCGATGCAGAAGGTCATTTCGTTCATAAGAATGTAGCGAGCCGCCGCGGCCCGGACGTACTCGAAGCGGAACCGGATGAAGTCGTGCTGATGGACGTATCTCCAAAGCAGGTTGTCTCCATCGGTACCTCCCTCATTCCATTCCTCGAACACGATGATACGAACCGAGCTCTGATGGGTGCGAACATGCAGCGTCAGGCTGTACCGCTCCTGCGTCCGGAAGCACCGCTCGTCGGTACCGGCATGGAATGGGTCGCTGGTCAGGACTCCGGTGTCTGCATCCTCGCTAAGCGTGCCGGCACTGTCGAAAGAGTCACGGGCCGCCAGATCATCGTTCGCGCAGAGAACGGCGAGCTTGACACCTACGACATCATCAAATTCATGCGTTCAAACCAGTCCACCTGCATCAACCAGCACCCGATCGTATCCAAGGGCGACCGCGTAGAAGCGGGAGACACGCTGGCAGACGGCATGGCGACCGATGGCGGCGAACTCGCCCTCGGCCACAATGTACTCGTAGCTTTCGTATCTTGGGAAGGGTACAACCACGAAGACGCCGTTCTGATCTCCGAACGTCTCTGCAAGGATGACCTGTACACCTCCATCCACATTGAAGAATACGAATGCGATGCCCGCGACACGAAGCTGGGTGAAGAAGAAATCACCCGCCAGCTGTCTTCTGTTTCGGAAGATGCTGTCAAATACCTCGACGAAAACGGCATCATCATGGTCGGCGCTGACGTCCGTCCAGGCGATATCCTGGTCGGCAAGGTCACCCCGAAGGGCGAGACCGAGCTGACGCCGGAAGAACGCCTGCTGCGTGCCATTTTCGGTGACAAAGAAAGAGAAGTCCGTGATACCTCCCTGCGTGTGCCGCACGGCGAATTCGGCAAGGTCGTCGATGTCAAGGTCTTCACCCGTGAAAATGGTGATGAGCTGGCACCGGGCGTGAACAAGCTCGTCCGCGTCTACATCGCGCAGAAACGTAAGATCCGTGAAGGCGATAAAATGGCAGGCCGTCACGGCAACAAGTGCGTATGCTCCCGCATCATGCCTGTCGAAGATATGCCGTTCACCCCGGATGGCCGTCCGGTCGATCTGGTACTGAACCCACTGGGCGTACCGTCCCGAATGAACATCGGACAGATCCTGGAGATCCATCTTTCCTGGGCCTGCCACATGCTCGGCGAAGAGATCCATGCGGCGATGGCTGCCGGTGTCGGCTCTCCGAAGTACGAAGAAATGAAGCAGCGCCTCATTGACTGCGGCTATGATTTCGAAAAATACGGCATGCCGGAACCGACCGAGTCCGGTATCCATATCGCGACCCCGGTCTTCGACGGCTGCCGAGATGAAGACCTCGCAGCTACACTGAAGGCAGCAGGCCTTCCGGCCGGTGCGAAGACGGACCTCTATGATGGCCGTACCGGTGAAAAACTGGACAATCAGGTCACCATCGGCTGGAAATACATGCTGAAGCTCCATCATCTCGTCGATGATAAGATCCATGCCCGCTCCACCGGCCCATACTCCCTCGTTACCCAGCAGCCGCTGGGCGGCAAGGCACAGTTCGGCGGCCAGCGTTTCGGTGAAATGGAAGTCTGGGCTCTGGAAGCCTACGGCGCGGCTTACACGCTGCAGGAAATCCTGACCGTGAAGTCCGATGATGTCATCGGCCGTGTCAAAGCCTACGAAAAGATCGTCAAGGGCGAAAACATCCCGAGCCCGGGCGTACCGGAATCCTTCAAGGTCCTCATGAAGGAACTCCAGTCCATCGGCCTCGATGTCCGTATCCTGAATGAAAATGGCGACGAAGTCGTCCTGAAAGAGCTCGATGAAAGCGATCTGGAACAGGGCTACGGCGGTGGACAGCCATGGCATAAGGATGAACTGAAAGAAGCCATGGAAGGCGATGATGCCGTTTCCAATTCCAGAAACGACATGGAAAGCCACATGAATGGCGCTATCGAAAACGCCGGCGATGATGTCGCATCCTTCAATGATACACTCGAAGCAGAAGCCAATGCACAGGTTCCCGTAGAAGCCGGCTTTGGTGAAACTGATCTTGATACAGAACTTGGCTTTACGAATGACAGCCAGGATGACTGATTCCGGAAAGGAGCGCTAATCAATTGTTAGATGTAAATGAATTTGATTCCATGAAAATCGGTATCGCTTCTCCGGAAAAGATCCTTGAATGGTCTCACGGGGAAGTGACGAAGCCGGAAACCATCAATTACAGAACCCTGAAGGCAGAAACCGACGGTCTCTTCTGTGAAAAGATTTTCGGACCGACCAAAGACTGGGAATGCAAATGCGGCAAGTACAAAAAGATGCGTTACAGAGGCACCGTCTGCGACAAGTGCGGCGTCGAAGTCACCTCTTCCAAAGTCCGCCGTGAACGCATGGGCCATATTTCTCTGGCCTGCCCGGTTTCCCATATCTGGTACTTCAAGGGCACACCGTCCCGTATCGGCCTCATCCTTGAAATCTCTCCGCGTCAGCTCGAAAGAGTCCTGTACTTTGCGGCTTACATCGTCCTCGATCCGGGCGATACGAACCTGTCCAAGTGCCAGGTCCTGAACGAACAGGAATATCAGGATGCCGTAGCCACCTATGGCAAGAAAGCATTCAAAGCCCAGATGGGGGCGGAAGCCATCCAGTACCTGCTGAAAGAACTCGATCTGCCGCAGCTGGAAAAGGCACTGCAGAAAGAAATCGAAGAAGGCAGCGGCCAGCGCAAGGTCAGATGCATCCGTCGTCTCGAAGAAGTCGAAGCCTTCCTGCACTCCGGCAACAAACCGGAATGGATGATCCTCTCTGTCCTGCCGGTCATTCCTCCGGATCTGCGCCCGATGGTCCAGCTCGATGGCGGCCGTTTCGCCACCTCCGACCTGAACGACCTCTATCGCCGCGTCATCAACCGTAACAACCGTCTGAAGAGACTTCTGGAACTCGGTGCTCCGGAAATCATCATCAGAAACGAAAAACGTATGCTGCAGGAAGCTGTCGATGCCCTGATCGATAACGGCCGTCGCGGACGCGCCGTCTCCGGCCCGGGCAACCGCCCGCTGAAATCCCTCTCCGACATGCTGAAGGGCAAGCAGGGCCGTTTCCGTCAGAACCTCCTCGGCAAACGTGTCGATTACTCCGGCCGTTCCGTTATCGTTGTCGGCCCGGAACTCAAAATGTACCAGTGCGGCCTGCCGAAGGAAATGGCGATCGAACTCTTCAAGCCGTTCATCATGCATGAACTCATCAAAAGAGGCGTCGCAAGCAACCTCAAAGCGGCACGCAAGAAGGTCGATAAGCTCGCTCCGGAAGTCTGGGAAGTCCTTGGCGATGTCATCAAAGAACACCCGGTCCTCCTGAACCGCGCACCGACACTGCACAGACTCGGTATCCAGGCTTTCGAACCGATCCTCTGGGAAGGCCGCGCGATCAAGCTGCATCCGCTCGTATGCCCGGGCTACAACGCTGACTTCGATGGTGACCAGATGGCCTGCCATCTGCCGCTGTCCGTCGAAGCGCAGGCAGAAGCACGCACCCTGATGCTCTCCATCAATAACATCCTGTCCACAAAGGACGGCAAGCCAGTCGCTATTCCTTCGCAGGATATGATCCTCGGCTCTTACTACCTCACTATCGTACAGACTGCCAACGATACGAAAGTCGATTTCACCGACGAAGAAAAGAAAGAAAATCCGAAGGCGAAATTTGATGTCATGAAGCAGTGGAAGAAAGCCGAAGATGAGATGGACACCTCCAAGCTTCGCGCTTACACCGGCTATGACGAAGTCATGCTGGCTTACAACCTGCATCAGATCAAGATCCATGACTTCATCAAGGTCTTCATCCCGAAGGAAGATCGTCCGGATGGATTCAATGAATCTGATGATGATCTTGTCATCACCACCCCGGGCCGCCTGATCTTCAACTATGCGATCCCGAGAGAACTGCGTTTCTTCTACAAGCGTCATGAAAAGCGCCTTGATGAAAACGGCAATACCTATACCGTCGAAAACAATGGTCTCGGCGTCACCATCGGCAAGAAGCAGATGGGCAAGCTCGTCAATGACTGCTTCAAGAAACTCGGATTCAAGGCGACGGGCGACCTGCTCGACTCCGTGAAAGCCCTCGGCTTCCACTACGCTCTCGTTTCCGGCATTTCCATCGGCATCTACGATGTCGCTGTGCCACCAGAAAAAGATAAGATCCTGGCAGACGGCGACAAAAAAGTCGAACAGATCAAGAAATTCTTCCGCCGCGGCCTCATGACCGACGACGAAAGATACAGAAGAGTCGTCGAAGTATGGAGCAAGAAGACCGACGAAGTCGGTGCTGCAATGAAGAGCTCCATGGTGAAGTTCAACCCGTTGACCATGATGGCCCAGTCCGGTGCCCGTGGTAACGATAACCAGATCCGTCAGCTGGCCGGTATGCGCGGCCTGATCGCCGATACCTCCGGTAAGACCGTCGAACTCCCGGTAAAGGCAAACTTCCGTGAAGGCCTGACCGTCCTCGACTACTTCACCTCTTCCCACGGCGCTCGTAAGGGCCTCGCCGATACCGCACTCCGTACCGCGGACTCCGGTTACCTCACCCGTCGTCTGGTCGACGTTTCCCAGGACGTCATCGTTCGCGAAGAAGACTGTGACGTACAGGTCCTGAATTTCGACAGAGAACAGAGCCTCATCGCCTCTCAGCCGGAAGTCAAGAAGACCATCATGGGTCTCAAGCAGACACTCCTCGGCGCAGTTCTGGATGAAGATGTCCTCGACCGCAGAAATGGAGATATCCTCCTCGTCAAGGGCAAGACCCTCGATGCGGACGATGTGACCCTGCTGAACCGTCACCTCGTAGAACATATTTCCGTCATCATCCCGACCGCTGACGGCATCGAAGCCGCAGAGCCGAAGACCTTTGACCTCGGCACACAGGATGCTGTCGCTGAATACAACCGCGCGATGCGCCATCATCTGACTGTCCACTTCGCAGGCAAGAAACTCGAAGAAGATGCCTATGACCGACAAGGCAATGTCCTCTTCCCTGCAGGCACTGTCATCGACAGCGATGTCGCAGAGAAGATCCTTGTTTCCGATATCCCGGTACTCAAAGTCCGTATGGATGAAGCGGAAGGCGTCGAAGTCTCCCTCATCGAAGAAAAAGGCCAGCCGATCGAGTCTTTGGCTGACCGTATCGCAGGCCGCTGCCCGCTGGAAGATGTCGTGAACCCGACCACCGGCGAAGTCATCGCGAAGAAGAACGAAGAAATTTCCGATGCTCAGGCAGAAGAGATCCAGAAATACTACGACAAGCTGAAGGTCCGCTCCATCCTCACCTGCCATTCCGCTCACGGCGTCTGCGCGAAGTGCTATGGCAGAAATCTGGCAACCGGCCGTCACGTAGAAATCGGCGAAGCAGTCGGCATCATCGCGGCACAGTCCATCGGCGAACCGGGTACCCAGCTGACCATGCGTACCTTCCATACCGGCGGTGTTGCTTCTGCAGAAGATATCACACAGGGTCTTCCACGAGTCGAAGAATTGTTCGAAGCCCGCAAGCCAAAGGGCAATGCGATCATTTCCCGTATCGATGGCACGGTTTCCATTACCAGTGCGGAAGATAACCCGAATGTCAAGATCATTACCATCACCAGCAATGATCCGGACATCGCCCCGGAAAGCGAAAAGATCCCGGTAGCGAAGAAGATCTCCGTCACAAACGGCGAATTTATCAAAGCCGGCACCCGCCTCTTTGAAGGTAACATCAACCCGCACGATATCCTTGATGTCCTCGGCGTACAGGCGACCCAGAACTATATCGTCAAGGAAGTCCAGAAGGTTTACCGTAGCCAGGGCGTAGAGATCAACGATAAACACATCGAGATCATCGTTCATCAGATGCTGCGTAAGATCAAGATCACCGAACCGGGCGGCTCCGGCTGGCTCCCGGGCGAGACTGTCGACATCGTCGCATTCCGTGCGATGAACCAGCGTCTTGACGACGAAGGCAAAGAAAGAGCCGTCGGCGAAAACCTGCTCCTTGGCACCACCAAGGCAGCTCTTGCGACGGACTCCTTCCTCTCTGCCGCTTCCTTCCAGGAAACCACCCGTGTCCTCACCGAAGCAGCGATCAAAGGCAAGGAAGATCCGCTCCTCGGCCTCAAGGAAAATGTCATCATCGGCAAACTTATTCCGGCCGGTACCGGCATGTCCCGCTACCGCAAGCTGAATGTCATCCATAAGGGTGAATCCTTCGAAACCGGATCCGATGCGGAATAATTGATGCATCTGGCATAGCCGAAGCAGTCCTCACATCGTGGGGACTGCTTTTTTGCGTGGGTTCTACAGGTTCTAAGGGTTCTACTGGTTCAAAGGGTTCAAAGGGTTCAACGGGGGGTGGTGCGGCGCATCATAATATAGAAGCGCCGCGAATGTTAAGGTAAGCGGTCTTCTCGTATCGTCATTCCGACCGAAGTGGAGGAATCTTTTTCGTTTGCGGATAAATGGATGCTGTGAGGAAATCGGAAAATGGGAAACACCGTGCCTCGATACGTTGGAATACGGTGCTTCATGTAAACGGTTTGGCGGAGCGGGTGAGGATAGGGGAGCAACAAAGATTCCTCGGCTTCGCTCGGAATGACGATACGGGGGAGCACGCCAGCAACAAGTCCCTTCCCGAGGGAACGGGGCTTTGGTTGTGGGAAATGGTAACGGCTTTCCCGCGCCCTCTTGCGTATTTCTTCGAGATTCTCTACAATAGAATAGATATGATAGGGACTGGTGACTAGGGACTGGTGACTAGGAGACGTTAGACTTTTGTATCTTTTTTCGAGGAGACGCCATGATAAATAAACTATTTCCACTCGCGCTTTCCGCAGCGCTTGTCTTTGGCGGCTTCTCGCTGTCTTTGGCTGAGGATCTTGTGATCGAAGGTCTGGGGCGGATGCCATTTCCCAAGGACGTGACCGTCACGGATGGGGGCGCCTCGCAGCTGAATCATTTCATGATTGCCGGTACGCACCAGAAGGACTACTGCAAGTCTGCGCGTGCGGCGATGTGGTCGATCCTGACGGTACCGCCAGGTATGCAGCTGTATCCGGAAAAAGCACCGTATCCCTATGACTCGATGCACATGTACCAGATCCGCAAGACGGATGTGCGCGGGACATACAGCGCGGGCATCTATGTCATCTCGGGGACGGAGAAGGATTTCTTCCATGAGGGGCATCCGAAGGCAGCCCGCTTCTGGTCTACGGCTTTCCTTGAGGATGCCAAGCGTCCGACCTCGCTCTTTGGAATGCCGAAGATCCAGACATCGGAGTTCCAGGCATTGGTGGATCAGGTACTCTCTGAGAAAAAAGGTCCATCTATACAGGTGAAGATCTTGAGATTCGTCCCCTGGCGTGCTTTCAAAAATGAAGACGGTACCTACCGCTGGGGACAGGAGGCGAAGGTCATCCTGACGAATGAAAAGGGCTTGTCATTCCCCCTCTGGATTTCCGCGAATCTTTTGAAAGCGGGGGACAAGTACTATCTGATCGAAGTGAATGGCAGTCATGCGGCGGCCGATCAGCTGTCGAATCTCTTGCTGTATGGATTCTATCGGATAAAGAGATGAGAAAGCAGCGAAGCATGCGATGATTTCAAAATGCGCTGTGCTTCCGATCTATGATGCGTTCTCCATCCCGATAGGACATCGTAAATCTTTTTCACCGCTGCATTTACTTTTGAAAGGGGATTTTCCATGAAATGGAAATGTTTGCTTCTCGCGCTCGCGCTGGCTAGTGGGATTTCCGCGGGAGGAGAAGCGTATGATATGAATGCCGTCGCAGCGGCTTCGCTTCCCAAAGGCTTCACCTACCGGGAGGCAGCGGGGACGGAGTCACTCCATTTTATGGAGAAAGACATCCCCTATCAGATGGGACAGCTGCAGTATACATTGACAAAACAGCAGAGCTTCTCATCCGGCTACATTATCCGCGCGCTGCTCCCTGTCGAGATGGCAGAAGCGCTGAAGCCATATTTCAAAATGAATCGTGATGAATATGTCTGGCGTCGGCTGACGCAGATGAATCGCGCGCTTTTAAACCCAGCGTCCCCGCTTCGAAAGGGGATCGAGGAGACGGTACTCAGTCTGGCACGCCATGCCATCGGGCCCGTCGCTGATTCTTCGATCAAGGTGGAGCTCTCCAGGCTGGAGCCGTTCCGCCGACTGGATGTCGATGAAGCCTATGTTTATACCGCTGGCGGGCTGATCACATACAATGCGGAGGGGATGAAGCTCCCCATGTACTGCCGCTCCTATTTCTTCCCCGGAAGTGAAGGACTCGATGTCTTGATGCTTTTCACCCCCGACGAAGGCAAAGCGCCGCTCCTATATGCCATCGATGATCTGGTGAATGCGGCCGCGAAGGAAGAGCTCAATGGGGCAGCGGGATATAAAGACCTCGGCGTGGTGCTGGGGAAGAATCAATAAGAAGAGGAGCTGCCAGTGACTGGTGACTAGGGATTAGTAGCTAGGGATTAGGAAGTTCGAGTGACTAGTGACTGGGATTCCCCGGCATCGTCATCCCGAGCGTAGCCGAGGGATCTCTATTGCACTGCGGGAATCAGCGCGTATGCGCCGAGGGGAAACGATGTCTTGGTGCTGTCTCACATCAGACAATGAGCGTTCTGCCATAGAGATTTCTCGGCTACGCCCCTCTGACGACGGCGCGAAGCTCTATCAAAACTCTGCGGCGCTTCGTTATTTTTTGCGCCGCACCACCCCCGTTGAACCTATAGAACCTATAGAACCTGCTGAACCTCTTTCGCACGCAATCAAAGGACGACACGTCTCAGGGGCTAACCCTCTTTCGATTTCCAAACAACAAACAACAATCAACTAACAACCATCTACTATTTTCACAGGAGGACCTATGAACGTATTTGCTGCGCTCGGCGTGAATGAGACGCTGACGAAACTTTTGAAGACACAGGGGATCAAGACCCCGACGCCCATCCAGATGTCCGCGATCCCAAACGCTTTCAAAGGCCGTGATCTGATCGGCCGTTCGCAGACAGGGACAGGGAAGACGCTGGCCTATCTGCTGCCGGTCATTCAGCGTGTAGAAACAGACAAAGCCATGACGCAGGTGCTTATCATGACACCGACCCGCGAGCTGGCCAAGCAGGTCTTCGACGTGATGCGTCCCTTTGCCATCGAGTGCGGTGTGGACGGGGCAGATATCATCGGCGGACGCACGATCGAGAACCAGCTGCAGAAGCTGAAGCGTGATCCGCATGTCATCATCGGGACACCGGGGCGTCTCTTGGATCACATCCGCAGAAAGAGCCTCGACCTTTCGAATGTGAAGACGGTCATCTTGGATGAAGCGGATCAGATGCTGGCGAATGGTTTCCGCGAAGATATCGAAGCGCTGATCGACGAGACGCCGAAGAAGCGCCAGCTCCTGCTCTTCTCTGCGACGATGCCTGACGATGCGAAGCGCCTCGCCAGAAAGTATATGCGCCACCCGGCTTTCATCGATGTCGCGGAAAAAGCGACGGCTTCGACGGTCGAGCAGCGCGTCTATGAGACGACGCTCCCGCGCAAGTTCAAGCTCCTCGTCCGTCATCTGACGGAGATGAATCCGTACATGGCCGTCGTTTTCACGAATACCCGTGAGGAAGCGCATGAGCTCGCCGGCAAGCTGCAGGAGGAGACGGACTTCATTGTGGATGAGATCCATGGGGATATGAGCCAGAGCCAGAGAAATCAGGTCATCCGCGAATTTGAGAAAGCACGCATTCAGGTGCTCGTTGCCTCCGATATCGCGGCGCGCGGGCTTGACGTCGAAGGCATCACGCATGTCTTCAACTATGGTATTCCAAGAAATCTGGAGTACTACATCCACCGCATCGGCCGCACCGGACGCGCCGGGACGAAGGGGATCGCTATCACCTATGCGACGCCGGAAGATGGATTCCTCCTCCGAAAACTGGAGAAATCCATTTCTGAAACCATCACCCGCTACGATGAGAAGGGGAATGTCCGCCGCGTGAAGGCAGGCAAACCGAAAAAGAAAGTCGTGACGCCCGGCATGTTCAAGCCGACCAAGAAGAAAGAGCACAAAGCGCTCGGACACAAGGGGCGGAACATGAGACAGAAACGAAAGAAAGAAAAGAACGAAAAGAAGTAAGGGAAACGGACAGCTGCGGCTGTCCGTTTTTTGTGGGGGTATGGGTTCAACGGGTTCCCCGCTGAACCCGTTGAACCTACAGAACCCGCTGAAACTCTTTCGCACACAATCAAAGGGCGACCCGCCCCAGGGGCTAACCCGTTGAACCTTCTGCACCTTTCCCCTGCCGCCAGCCCTGAAACTGTGATACAATAGTCCCCATCGAGGTGATACGTATGATCAAAAATAAAAAATTCATTCATCAGCTGCTGTGGCTCTTGGCGGGAATTCTTCCCTGGGGCTTCGGGGGATTTCTGGTACACACTGCGCAGTCCATGGCAGTGGGGACGCTCGCTTACTGGGGAATGGGGCTTCTGGTGCCGTTTCTTTTTTTCCTCTTCCAGCGGAAAGGCTATGGCAGCGAGTGGGGAGCGTTACGAGCGGCAGTACATTTGCCGCTCTGGATCTCCTTCATCATACTGCAGATGGTCATTTTCTGGAGCTATCTGCCGATGGCAGACAAGGCCTTCAAGGAAAGTCCGATCCCGATCTCGATCGCTTTCTTTATCGTGCTGACGCTTTTTGCCGGGGCGGCGATCGTGCTGGACTACCTGCTTCCTTCGCTCTATGAGAAGCTTTCGGAGAAGGGGGCTTGCCGGAAGGTCTGGCTGGGCGCGGCTTATTTCAGCGGGCTTATTCCCGGTTTTGCTATTCTCTCCTTTCTGGGGCTCTACTATGCGAATGGTATGCGCCTTGATCCTTTCACGGCGAGCTTCTTCCTGCTGGAGGTTTTCAGCTTTGTCTTCTACGGAAAAATCATCCTCGGCATGATGACATTCGGGATCTATCTCTTTCTGGCACTTTCCGGGACGAAGGGGCGGCGCATCACGGTGTGTGCTTTCAGCGGGATATTCTGGCTGATGCTCCTCTATATCCCGATGGTGATCTCCCTCCATCTTCCGCAGGCAAGCTGGCAGGTTTATATGGATCCGTCCTACCTTCCCATGATCCCCTTCGTTTCAGACCTTTGGCTGACAGGGATCGCGATCTGGGGCGGGAAAAAGGTCACGGAGTGGATATTTAGATAATGGAGTCAGCCCATGGGGCGGGCTGCTCCCTTGATTGTTTGCGAAAGAAGGGGAGCGGGTTCTATAGGTGGAGAGGGTTCAGCGGGGGCGGTGCCCGAAGGTGGCATTGAATCACCTTTCGGGCGCCGCTCCCCTTTTTTTGAACCTATAGAACCCGCTGAACCTATTTCATCCGCAATCAAAGGGCAAAACGTCTCAGGGGCTCGTTCTGCGCCTTCACCGTGAAATTCTAATTTTTCTCCATTGGACAGGTATGATAAAATGTAACTGTATTAGTGGCTTTTTTCATTTCCGACTGGGACCTGCGCCTTTGCGCCGGCGAGTAACGAGGAAGGAGTGTTGAACTTGTCTGATATCAGACGTTTGTATGTACGAAAGAAGGCTGGTTTCCGCCAGGGCGAAGAGAGCCTGACGGCTGAGCTGAAAGAGGTGCTGGGAGACCGCATCGAAGGCTGTGGGATCTATCATCGCTACGATGTCGACGGACTTTCCGGAGAAGACTATGAGAAAGCGGTCTCGACCGTATTCTCTGAACCGCCGGTCGACAGTGTAGAGACAGAACTGCCAAAGGGCGATCTCGTCATCGGCGTCGAATTCCTGCCGGGACAGTATGACCAGAGAGCGGACTCGGCAGAGCAGTGCCTCACGATCGTCACCGGAAAAGATGGCGCGCGTGTGCGTTGTGCGCTGGTCTACACCTTTGATGGACATTTCGCAGAAGGCGACCGCGAGAAGATCCTGAAATTCCTTGTGAATCCGGTGGAGTCCCGTGAAGCAAGTCTCGCTCCGGCAGAAACGCTGGATCTTCCCATCGAAGACCCGAAAGCAGTACCCGTTGTCAAGGGCGTCTGCGAGCTGGATGATGCAGGGATCGATGCCCTGATCGCCGACATGGGCCTTGCCATGAGCCATGATGACATGGCGATGATCCGTGACTATTTCCGCGATGAAGAGAAGAGAGATCCGACCGTGACAGAGATCCGTGTGCTCGATACCTACTGGTCCGACCACTGCCGTCACACCACTTTCTCCACCAAGCTCTCCTCTGTCGAAGTCGAAGACGGCACTTTTACTGCTCCGATCTCCAAGGCGCTCAAAGACTACGAAGAGACGCGTATCCATATCTATGGCAAGGACACGAAGCGCCCTGTGACGCTGATGGATATGGCAACAGCGGCTGTCAAGGCTCTCCGCAAGGAAGGAAAGCTGGAAAATCTGGATCAGTCGGAAGAGATCAATGCCTGCACCATTAAGGTGAAGATCGATACCATCGACGGCGAGGAAGACTGGCTGCTCCTTTTCAAGAATGAAACACACAACCATCCGACCGAGATCGAGCCATTCGGCGGGGCAGCGACCTGCCTGGGCGGATGTATCCGAGATCCTCTCTCTGGACGCTCCTATGTGTATCAGGCGATGCGCGTGACGGGCGCCGCAGACCCGCGTATGCCGCTTTCCGAAACGCTTGCAGGCAAGCTCCCGCAGAGAAAGATCGTCGTCGAAGCGGCCAAGGGCTACTCCTCCTATGGCAATCAGATCGGTCTTGCCACCGGTGAGGTCAAGGAATATTATCATCCGGGATTCATGGCGAAGCGCATGGAGATCGGTGCCGTCGTCGCAGCGGCTCCGGAAGACCATGTCATCCGCCTCTCTCCGACACCCGGCGACGTCGTCATCCTGGTCGGCGGGCGCACGGGCCGTGACGGCATGGGCGGCGCGACAGGCTCTTCGAAGGAGCTGAATACCGAGTCCATCGAGACTTGCGGCGCAGAAGTCCAGAAGGGCAATCCGATCACGGAAAGAAAGATCCAGTGCCTCTTCCGTCGTGGGGAAGTCACACGCCTCATCAAACGCTGCAATGACTTCGGCGCAGGCGGTGTCTCTGTCGCTGTCGGTGAACTGACAGACGGCCTTGACATCGATCTTGATCAGGTACCGAAGAAATACGAAGGCCTTGATGGGACCGAGCTGGCGATTTCCGAATCGCAGGAGCGTATGGCGGTCGTCGTCAGAAAAGAAGATGCAGACCAGTTCATCCGCTATGCCGCAGAAGAAAACCTCGAAGCCACCATCGTGGCCGATGTGACCGATACCCGCCGCCTCGTCATGAAGTGGAGAGGGGATACCATCGTCGATATTTCGAGAGATTTCCTCGACACGAATGGCGCGCAGCAGGTGAAGGAAGCCTACATCGCAAAGCCGGATGAAGCTGGCTATTTCCATAAAGAAGAGATCCATGACATCAAAAAGACCTGGCTTTCTGCCATGGCAGATCTCAATAACTGCTCGGAGCAGGGACTCTCCGAACGCTTCGACTCCACCATCGGTGCCGGTACCGTACTCATGCCATTCGGCGGCAAGTACCAGAAGACTCCGACCGATGGGATGGTAGCGAAATTCCCGGTCCGCAAAGGCGAGACTGACAGTGCCAGCTTCATGGCACATGGCTTCGATCCGTATCTGGCATCCTGGAGCCCGTTCCATGGTGCAGCCTATGCCGTACTCCTCTCCGTAGCCCGCCTCGTAGCGATGGGGGCTGACTGGAGAAAAGCCTACCTGACGCTGCAGGAATACTTCGAAAAGCTCACTGACAAGACCAGCTGGGGCAAACCGGCGGCCGCACTCCTCGGTGCTTTCCATATGCAGGAAAGCCTTGGTCTGGGAGCGATCGGCGGCAAGGACTCCATGAGCGGTACCTTCAATGATATCCACGTCCCGCCGACGCTCGTTTCCTTCGCTATCGCTCCGGGGAAAGCCTCCGAAGCTGTCAGCCAGGAACTCAAGAAGGAAGGCGATGTCCTCGTTCTCTTCGGCCAGCCGAAGGACGAAGCCGGCATGCCGCTTCTTGATGTATTCAAAGCGCATGCGGATTTCCTCTATCAGGAAGTGCAGGCCGGACACATCGCAGCGATGAAAGCGGTCGAACACGGCGGCGTCGCAGTGACCGCAGCCAAGATGGCCTTCGGCAACAAGCTCGGCGTCACTTTTGGTGAAAATCTGCCGCTCTTCAAATACTTCAGCAATTTCTATGGCGCGATCCTTGTAGAAACTACGCCAGAACTGGCAGCGGAATTTGCCAAACAGCCGCACACGAAGATCCTCGGCACCGTCGGTGGGGACAGCATGAAACTTTGCGGGGAAGAGATCGCCCTCGAAGAGCTTCTGCGCTCCTATGAAGGTACGCTCGATCCGATCTTCCCGCGCCGCGCAGCAGACATCCAGAAAGAAGCGCCGATCCTTCCGGAAACGAAAGCGATCCCGCAGTTCTATGTCCATACGAATCTTTCGCGTCCGCGCGTCTTCATCCCGACCATGCCAGGCAACAACTGTGAAGTCGACTGCGCGAGAGCCTTTGAACGTGCCGGTGCGGTCAGCGATATCTTCATCTTCAGAAATCGCGATGCAGCCGAACTCAAGGACTCCGTCGATGAAATGGCAGAACGCATCCGCCATGCGCAGATCGTCATGTTCCCGGGCGGCTTCTCTGCGGGCGATGAACCGGACGGCAGCGGCAAATTTATCGCCGCCGTATTCCGGAATCAGAAGCTCATGGAAGCCATGGACCAGCTCCTTCACGTGAGAGACGGTCTTGCGATGGGCATCTGCAACGGGTTCCAGGCGCTGATCAAGCTCGGCCTCGTACCGTATGGCGAATTCAAGCCGCTCACCGATGACGCACCGACGCTCACCTTCAATACGCTCGGCCGTCATATCTCCCGCTTCGTCACGACCAAGGTCGTATCGACCAAGTCCCCGTGGCTCGCCCTCTGCCAGCCCGGTGACCTCCACTCCATCGCCATCAGCCACGGCGAAGGACGCTTCATCGCTTCCGATGAACAGATCCGGGCACTCGCAGCCAATGGCCAGATCGCGACACAGTACGTGGGGCCGGATGGCGAGCCGACCTACGACAGCCGCTACAATCCGAACGGCTCCTCGTGGGCTGTCGAAGGCATCACCAGTCCTGACGGACGCGTCCTCGGTAAGATGGGTCATACCGAACGCCGCGGACAGAATGTCGCAAAGAACATCGCCGGTGATACCTACCAGCCACTCTTCGAAGCCGGTGTGAAGTACTTCAAGGGATAATAGTGGGTAGTTATAAAAAACGCTCTCGCGAAAGCGGGAGCGTTTTTTGTTTTGGCTGGTCCAATGGGTTTAAAAGGTTCAAAGGGTTCAACGGGGAAGGTGCGGCGCATAAAAATCAGAAGCGCCGCGGAGTTTTGATAACGCTTCGCGCGCGTCGTCATTTCGAGCGTAGCCCTCAATCTTTATTGCAGAACGCTCATCGCCTGATGTGAGACAGCACCAAGACACCGTTTTTTCCTCGGCGCATACACGCTAATTCCCGCACTGCAGTAGAGATCCCTCGGCTACGCTCGGGATGACGATGCCGGAGAATCCCAGTCACTAGTCACCAGTCACTCCCAATCCCCAATCCCTAATCCCTAGCCACTCTTCCCTGCTTTCAAACTTCGTCTTTCGTGATTACTGCATATTTCAAAACTCAGCGGCGCTTCATTATTTTTGCGCCGCACCACCCCCGTTGAACCTATAGAACCTGATGAACCTCTTTCGCAAATAATCAAAGGACGGCATGCCCCGTGGGGGAACCCTGAACCTTAAAAATTTTCCTCCTAAAAACTATTTGACACGCACGATAAAAAACTATATAATACTCCTTGTGAGATTTGTCCGGAAACCACTAGCCCCGGAGGAAGGATGACATCTTGCGGTTCTGTTTTTTATTCAGAAGGAGTCATTACTAATGAAAACAACATTCATGGCCAATGCGGGCAACATCACTCGCAAATGGTATATCGTTGATGCTGCAGGACTGACTGTTGGCCGCCTGGCTGCCAGCGTTGCCAAAGTTCTGACCGGCAAGAATAAACCTACCTACACACCGCATGTTGACACTGGTGACAACGTCATCATCATCAACGCAGATAAAGTCGTTTTCTCCGGCAAAAAAGAACTGAAGAAAGTTTACTTCCACTACACCGGATACATCGGCGGCGACAGATACCAGAAGGCTGGCGACGCTCTTCGTGAAAAACCGGTCTGGGTCGTAGAACATGCTATCCGCGGCATGCTTCCGAAGAACAAGCTCGGTGCTCAGATGTACCGCAAGCTCCACGTATACGCAGGCGCTGAACATCCGCATGCAGCACAGCAGCCTGAAGAACTGAAATTTGATATCCGTTAACCAGAAGGGAAGGAAATAAGAAATGGCAGAAGCTACATACTACGGCACTGGCCGCAGAAAAACATCCGTTGCCAGAGTCCGTCTGGTACCGGGACAGGGTAACATCACAATCAATGGTCGTGATCTGAAGGATTACTTCGATCTCGCAACCCTCGAACTGATCATTAAACAGCCGCTCGAACTGACCGGCACCACCACCGCATATGACGTCATCGCTAACGTAAAAGGCGGCGGACGTACAGGTCAGGCTGGCGCTATCCGTCATGGCATCAGCCGCGCTCTCCTCGATGTCGATGGAGACTACAGAAAAGTTCTGAAAGTCGCAGGTCTCCTGACCCGTGATCCAAGAATGAAAGAACGTAAGAAATACGGTCTCAAGAAAGCAAGAAAAGCAAGCCAGTTCTCCAAACGTTAATCATTGGACGAATGCCGAAAACGCTCATGGATTTCCATGGGCGTTTTTTGATGCAGGAAAAGTAGAAACGAAGGGGATGAGCGGCATATGATGAAAGCGTATCATCCCGCCTTCCCCGCGGAGCCGCTTCTCTTTTATATAAGCTGTTTCCCGTCCCAGATCCACCAACCAAGTGCATTTCCCTACTATTTCCTTCCTCTATGAAGTATAATAAGGGAGACCGATTTACCAAGGAGGATTTATGACTGCAAACGATATTCATGACGCGATAGAGACATTCGCTCGCTACGGTGTGCCGCGGGAGCGGATTTTTAATGAAGTCATGCGTGCGCGCTATCTGGACTATGTACTTTTCCTGAATCCGGAGAATGTCCAGTACGGGATTTCCATCGATGACCTGTATGAGAATATGAAACGCACGGCAGACAAGCTGGGCATGTATGAGGGCGATGCAGATACCTATGCACGCGTTTATACACTTGCGCTCCGTGTGGAGCCGCTGGTCTTTGCGCCGGAAATGCCGACGGCACCTGCAAAGTTGCATGTGCTGCTCGCAGAAGCGGTAAAGAAGGCCGTGGCCGCGGGAAATACGGTGCTTTTCACCGGCGCAGAAGAATATCTGCCTTACCTTGCTGGAATTTTCCAAGATCTCGGGGGAAAACGTATCGCTGTGGCGGTGAAGGATGCCATCTGGAAGGAGCGTCTTCACTACGTCTTCCCACGCGGCCGCGCGATGCTGGAGAGCGAACTCGCGGAAGATACCGAGCACTACGATTACATTTTTGATTTTGAAACAGACGGCATCGCAGCGGCAGTCGATTTGAGACAGCGCCTCGCCGAGAACGGCGCCATGGACGTGATCATTCCTTCGGCGCTGCTGACGAAAGAGGGGGATGCTGCGCTGGCTGCCAGAAGAAGTCTGGCAGCTGAAAGGAAATTGACGGCTTTCTATGATACGGAAATCGGTGGGAACGAGTACGCCTACCTGCGCTTTGCCGGAGAAGCAGTCAAGACCGTGTCTTTCGGGCTGTCGGATTTCGCAGACGGCGCCTTTCGAGGCGTAGACCAGCTCTCGCTTCCGTCGGAAACCTTCATCGAAGCCGATGACTGGAACTATGATCTCTACGCTTTCAATGGTTCGCCGAGCGTTCAGATGCTCCTTTCTCAAAATATCGTTTCGCCTGATTTCACGCTTGGAGACGTCTTCTACGATGTACCGATGGAAGAAATTGAAACCGACCTGCCGCAGATTTCCCGGGAAGCGGTGACGGACTCGGAGGTGCGGATGGATCTTGCGTCGTATGCATCCGGGAAAACGCCGGTGGTTCTGCGCGTCCTTGCAGCGGGCGACTTGGTTCTCACCACGGTAGAAGGGCATCTCCGCACGGCCGTCGTAAAAGAGCCCTGCGTTACATCTGACGAAGGCATCCTGGCCTTCCGCCCAGTGGATGCCTATACCGGCGAATACGTGAAACTCTATTTCGATGGGAAACTGGGCGAACTTTTTCTCGCAACCATGAAAGCAGGGAAGCATTGGTATCTCACGACATCCCGACTCCTCCGTTTGCCCATTCCGCCGGCAGGAAAGGAAACCATGGAAGCCCTCACCAGACTTTGCGATGAACGTACCAAAGCCCTCGCTGCTGCGGAAGCCGCATGGAGAGAAACCAAAGAAGAGAGTGTCAGAAGAATGGTTGGGAAGTAGGTTTAATGGGCTAAGCAGGTTCAGCTTGATAGGGGGGATAGCCACTTCCTTTGGAAGTGGCATGCGAACGCAGCGAGCCGGGAGTGGCCTAGGGAAACGGAATTAACGTATTCCACTAGCCAACCTCCGCCCCTTCGGGGCACCTCCTTCCAGAGGAAGGAGGGAAATGCGAAATAGTTAAGGAAACACTGATTAAATCTGACAACGATTTAATCAGTGTTTCCTTAGCAGTTACTTCTACGCACTGAACCCGCCAACCTGAAGTTTGAAAGCAGGGATGAGTGGCTAGTGACTGGTGACTTGAATACCACTTTCGGGCATCGCCCTATTTATACTCCGCGGCGCTTCATTATTTTTCGCGCCGCACCACCACTCCTCACTCCTAACTCCTCACTCCTAACTGGCGAGTAGAG
>JAJWRZ010000185.1:0-3377 GCA_021633965.1 Dialister sp. | reverse complement strand
CTTCTATGTATATTATACATGATATCTCATTTTTATCAAATCAAAAAATTCTATAGGACTCGACGAAAAGTCATGGATTGACAGAATAGGGTTTATACGAACGTGTGAATAATGTGTATAAAAGGGAAAATTCGAGATCTGGATCTGGCGACGATCGTCAGAAAAGCGGAAAAATCTGAATCCTTCAAACGCAAAGCGAAGGCAGATCCAACAGGCTGCAAAGATACAACATTCACCGATTTCCCCTCTTGCGTCTCAAGGCCCAAAATCTTCATCAGTAAACCTTGAAATCATTTAAAAAGCAGCACCCCATTCCCATGAGGTACTGCTTTTTATTGAGGAAGCACTGTTCAAATCGTTATCCGCGTTTCCTTAAAACTCTATTCCTTTTCTTGCACGGATGCCTTTCTGGAAAGCATGCTTCACAAGCGTCATCTCAGTCACTGTATCTGCAAGATCGATAAGCTGCTGCTCAGCATAGCGTCCCGTCAGGATCATATTGAGGCGCTCCGGTCTTTTCTGAATAAGCTCCGCTACTTCACCTGCAGAAATCATGCCAAAGTGAATGGCATAATTGATCTCATCTAAAACAATAAGATCCCATGCATCACTCATGACTTCTTTTTCGACCATCTGCCAAGCTTCCTTAGCCAGTGCCGTTTTCCGCCGGAATTCTTCTTCACTTTCTTTATCCTTATTATGGAAGACGAAGCCGTCACCCATCGGCCGAATCTGGATGCGGTCATTTCCCTCACCCAAAGTCTCAACGGCTTTCAGCTCACCATACTTCCAGGCTCCCTTGATGAATTGAAGGATCAGCACCTTCTGGCCATCTCCCCAGGCACGGATTGCTGTCCCCAGGGCCGCCGTAGTTTTTCCTTTACCGGTCCCTGTATTGATCAGAACCAGTCCTTTTTGTACAGTCATAGATTTGCCCTCATAAAAAGCATACATGATGCATCAGCTTCTGCGGTTCCACCGGGAAAGTACCATGCCCAATCGTAAACTGCGTACCTCTCGATGAAACCATCCTATTTGCGGCTCTTCTTAAAGGCCTCACACGATGCGATCCATTTTTCTGCCGCTTTTGGATTTCCATCAAAGGAAAGGTGCAGATAGCTTGCCAGTACATTATCCTTTGCATAGCCCTCGATGTGCCCCGCCTTCTGCCGTGTCCCCTGAAGAGTATATGCCCAGGGAAAATCCTCTCCGCAGGAAAGGGTGGAGAAATGAAACTCATGCCCCTTCAGGAGATCCCCTTGCTCTGCGATAACGCTCTTTCTAAGAACCTTGCCAGTCACATAGCCCACACGCTGGAGTTTCTTCTGCATCTCGCAAACTCCAGGGACAAGGCCGACCATCTCATAGGAGTCTCCGTCAAAGCCTTGGATCTTCTCGCAAAGATACATCAACCCACCGCATTCTGCATAGATTGGCATGCCGCATGCCGCCGCTTCCCGAATAGATGCTTTCATAGCCGTGTTTCCGACCAACTCATGAAGAAACATCTCTGGAAAACCACCGCCGAAGATCAGACCATCGACGTCAGGAATGCTGGAATCCCGGAGCGGACTAAAATCAACAAGCTCTGCGCCTTGCCGTTCGAGCGCTTCGAGACTGGCCGGATAATAAAAAGAAAAAGCTTCATCCCGTGCCACGCCGATGCGTACTTTTTTAACCTTGAGTTTTGTTTCGCTTTTCTCGACTTCCAGCAGAGGAGCCTGCCTTGCCACGTCCAAGACTGCCTCTGTATCTACCCATTTCCCAGCAGCTTCTCCCATGTGCTCAATGAGCGCCTGCGTTTCAATTTCCGTCACAGGAGTAAGGCCCAAATGACGCTCCGGTGTCTGCAATGCATCATCCCGGTGGAAAGCCCCCAGTACAGGCATGTGGATTTTCTCCATGACCTCGCGCACCATCGCTTCATGTCGGTCTGTGCCCAGACGATTCAGGATGACCCCTGCGATATGGACATCCGGATCATATTCCCTAAAGCCAAGCGCCGTCGCAGCGATGCTGTAACCAACCGATTTGCAGTCGAGTACAAGCACCACAGGTGCCTTGAGTTTCTTTGCGATATCCGCAGTCGAGCTGATGCCATTCGTACCACCATCATAGAGCCCCATGACTCCTTCGATAATGGAAATATCCGCCCCTTTCGACAACGAGGCAAATGTCGGTACCAATCGGTCCGGCGGTGTCATCCAGGTATCCAAATTATAGGAATTTCGCCCGGCCGCCTTTCCATGAAATCCGGGATCAATATAGTCCGGACCTACTTTGAAAGGCTGTACAGCATATCCCTTGGAATGAAAATAAGCTAAGAGTCCGGTCACGATGGTCGTCTTTCCGACACCGCTGTTCGTACCGGCGATCACAATCCTTGGACGAGCGATAGATTCCATATTTATTTATCCTTTTTGGCAATGATGGTGGACAGATAATTGGGCTTATAATCTGCCGGAAGTCCGCCGATATCACGAATGACGATCTCATCAGGAAGTCCTGCGCGCGATACCATGACAGAACGCTCAAGCATGTGATGCTTTCTAAGCTCTTCCTGCACGAAAGCAAAGCTCTTGTATACTTTCATGATTACCGCATTATCGCAGGCAGCCAGTGCCTGATCAAATTTCTTCGGGTCGCAGGTCGCCGGAATGATGAGAACATTTTCCTCCCATTCTGTCACAGGCAGCCCGATATAGGATGCAATGCCGAGAAAAGCAGGGATCCCCGGAATCGTCTCGACTTCATATTCTTCAGAGTCTTTGAACTCATTGAAAATATACATATATGTGCTATAGAGCATCGGATCACCCAGAGTCAGGAAAACCAGATTCTTCCCTTCGTCCAATTTTTCCTGAATCAGCTTGCGGTTGATCTCCCACTGCTTATTCACAGCCTCCATGTCAGTATTCATCTGGAAGACCATCGGGAAAATTTCAACGGTATCCGGGATATAGGGCTTTGCGATATTAAAAGCAACAGACCCTTCCTTTTTCTCCGTCTTTGGTGTGATGATCATATCTGCCTGCTCGATAGCTTCGACCGCCTTGACAGTCAGAAGTTTTGAATCTCCCGGACCTACACCGATGCCATATAATTTACCTTTTTTCATCATAAGCCTCCTCAAAATGATTATGAAACAGTTATAGGGAGAGGGTTTCCCTTAAAAATTGCTGTTATGCACCATTTTATTGTACCATATTTCGTTAGAAATTGATATGAAAGCGTACAGAGGCTCGCGAATTGTCAAGTACTGCAGAATGTAGAAACTTCATGACTGCCCGATTCCGCTTGTGTATCGTCATGATATCGCAGAAATCTCCATTTACAGAAAGTGATATAAATGAAAAAACAAATATTATATATTATGT
>JAJWRZ010000184.1:0-3388 GCA_021633965.1 Dialister sp. | reverse complement strand
CGCCATTGTCATCTCGAGCGCAGCCGAGAGATCTTCCCTGCAGAACAGTCAGTGTGCCAACTGCGCTATTTCGATCACTGCTTGTTCCTAATCCCTAGCCACTAGTCCTTAGTCACCAGTCACAAATCACTAGCCACCAGTCACCAGTCCCTAGCCACCAGTCACCAGTCCCTAGCCCCTAGTCACCAGCCACTATTTCTCCAGATCCAGCATATCTTCCTTACGGGTCGGGATGAGAAGCGCGCTGATGGCACAGAGTGTAGCGACACCCATCAAGTAGTAGAATACGGCATTGAAGGAGCCATTGAAGGCATAGACCAGGTAGCCCATGATGATCGGCGAGATGAAGCCAGCGACCTGACCGCCCATGTTGATCAGCGTCGAAGCACTGCCTGCGATGGAGCCGGTAACGATTTTAAGGACGATGGCGACAGCCGTCCCGAGGATGCAGGCTTTGAAGAAGTACACGCCGCACTGGAAGATGACGACCCACATGATGGTTTCTGCATTGTACATGAAGTACAGGAAGATCGCCGTCATCGCGGCGCAGATGACGATCAGCCAGTTCTCCTTCTTATCGAAGTACTTGTTCATGACCCAGCCGCAGACAGCGGTGGACAGGAAGGAAGCAATGAATGGAATCGGGGTGAGATAGCCGACCGCTTTCAGATTGATGCCGCGCTCTGCGATGAGGTAGGTCGGCATCCAGGCATCAAGACCTTTATTGATACAGGAAATGCAGAATGCACAAAGAATCAGTTTCCAGATCAGGGAGAATTTCAAGAGGTGCATGAAGTATTTATTCTTCTTGCTCTTATCTTCCTTGGTTTCTTCCTGCGGTTTGGTCTGCTTGACGAAAAGCGCATAGAAGAATACATAGACAAGACCCACGATACCAAGGATTTGGAACATGCCTCTCCATCCAAACCAGAGAATCAGCGGCACGATGACGACCGGTGCCAGTGCAGAGCCGATATAGTTCGAAGAAAGGATCCCCGTGGTAAATGCAGGACGCAGCTCACGCGGGAAGTATTCGGCGATCGCGCGGTAGCAGGATCCGGCATACGGTCCTTCGCAAAGGCCGAAGACGAACCGGAGGAAAAGCAGGCCCGCCAGAGTCGATGCATGCCCTGTCGTGAAGGTGAAGATGGACCACAGCGTCAGCGCGACAAGGATGACCGTTTTCGATCCGAAATGGTCTGACAGCCAGCCCCCCGGGATCTGCATGATCGAGTAGCCGATGAAGAAGGCCGAAATGACGACACCCATTTCCGTCGGTGCCAGATTGAAATCCTTAGAAACAGATGGCAGTGCGAGCCCGATCGCACTGCGGTCGATATAGGATATACAGAATCCTATATACAGAAAGAAAAATACCACATACCTGTTTTCGCTTTGCAGCTTTTTCAGAAAGCCCATAGAAAACCTCCCCCTACCCTCTTGGGTAATAAAAAAGCTCCATGAAAAGACGGCATTATCCGTTCATTCATAGAGACTCCCTCGCCCCGCGGAACTCTCACAGATCCGCTATTTACTTTTACTTGGCTTACGCTTATCATAAGGAAATACAAGTGTCCTTAATAGACCCTTATCATGACCGTAATTCAGCGTTTTTTAATAAACCACACGCTTCACGCCTCAGTACACAGAAAGGAGTCCCCCATGCTGCGCATTGGCATCGTCGTCCCCTCCGAAATCATGCCTGACATTCTTTCCTTCATTTCGAAGGAATTCTCTGACATTGCCCCTGTCCCCTTCCCCTATCATTCCATCGTCGATATCCCGGAGCTTATCGCAGGGAGGCAGAGTCAGGTAGATACTTTCCTCTTCCTAGGAAATACGGCCCGCCACTATGCGGAAAAATCCATCCCTCACAATACGGAATGGGTCACTATCCCCCGCTCCACCTCTGCGCTGCTTCGCCTTCTCTTCCGCGCAGAGGTCGCCGGCTATCCGATGAAAGTCGCGACCGACATGGATCATGTGGACTATTTCCAGCTCGCCTTTCATGAGATCGGCTATGCGGCAGAAGATACGCATGTCGAGGTCATCCCCTTTTTCCCATACAATGAAGGACTTCTCATCAAGGATGCCAATAAAATGGAAAAGCTCTACCGCGAGAAGAAGGTCGCCTTCTGCATCACCATCTTCTACAAGGTGCGCGATATATTGAAAGAGCGGGGAGTCCCTGTCTACATTCTTCAGCCCTCCTACGATGACATTCGGAATGGTCTGCAGCGCAGCATCCTTACGCATGAGCTGAACAGCAGGGAAGAGAGCCAGATGGCCGCCATGGCGATCCACATCGACCTACCGCAGGAGACCATCTCCGCGCAGAATGAATTCCAGCTCTCCATGGAACAGGCACGCATCACTCACGAGATCCAGTGCTTCGCCCATGCCCTTCACGCTGCCTGCATCGAGCGACCGCCCTACGACTATGTGCTTTTCCTCTCCAGTCGCCTGCTCGAAGCGGCAACCAATGAGTACCAGCACTTCCCGCTTCTAGAGACCATCTCCTCCTCCACCGCATTCACCATTTCGGTCGGCATCGGCTACAGTGCCATGGCAGATGATGCCCGCCACAAAGCGGAGATCGCCATGCGCCATGCGAGCCGTGCAGGCGGCAATCAGGCCTATCTCATCAGTCAGAATCTCACGACCCCCGTCCCCATGTCCAAAAGCAGCCTTGATGCACAGATCGCGGGCGATCGCCCCATCGATGAGCAGTTCCTGTACCTATCCCGGAAATCTGGAGTGAGCCTGCGTATCATCACGCTCCTTTACCATGCCTGCCGGAACCTTGGGAAGCAGCGCTTCACCTCATCCGAATTGGCCGACTTTTTGGGCGTCACCCCGCGCACGGTGAACCGCATCCTCGCCAAGCTCATCGACCACCACCTCGCCCAGGACGTCAGCCGCTCCTTCACGGGTAAAAGCGGGCGCCCCAGCCGCGTCATCGAGCTCCTCTTCGAGACGAAGAAGAGGAAAAAGTGAGTGGGGACTGGTGACTGGTGGCTAGGGATTAGGGATTAGGAGTGACTAGTGACTGGTGACTAGTGGCTAGACTAAAAGACCAGGAGCCCGGGAGACTGGGAGACATCAGACGTCTGATGTCTGACGTCTAATGTCTAACGCGGGCATCGCCCCATATATATTTGCGGCGAAGCCGCCACCTTCATTCCTAATTCCTCATTCGAGCAGCGCTTTCATCTGCAATCCACGGGCAACCCGCCCACGGACTAAGTTTGACAGCAGGGATGAGTAGCTAGGGATTATGGATCAGGGATTAGGAGCATGCGATGGCTGAAATAGCGCAGTTAGCACGTTGACCGTTCTGCAAGGAAGATCTCTCGACTTCGCTCGAGATGACGACGGCGCGAAGCGC
>JAJWRZ010000183.1:0-3393 GCA_021633965.1 Dialister sp. | reverse complement strand
ATAGAGATTTCTCGGCTACGCTCGAAATGACGACGGCGCGAAGCGCTATCAAAATTCTGCGGCGCTTCTGGTTTTTATGCGCCGCACCACCCCCGCCCTACCTATAGAACCCGCTGAACCCTGAACCCTTATTCCTCATTCACGAAAGAAGGTCTTTCCTTTGGAAAAAGGACATATGCATGATATGATCAGTGCCACTTTATTTGCGGGCATTATGGCGATCCTGTCGCAGTTCACATTCCCCATCGGTGCTGTGCCGATCACGCTGCAGAGCTTCGTCTGTGCGCTGGCCGGCGGTGTACTGGGACGGAAGTGGGGCGCGATCTCCATCGGACTATGGCTTCTCCTTGGGATGCTTGGCATCCCGATCCTTACCATGGGGAAGGCTGGCATCGGCATCTTCCTTTCTCCGGTCGGCGGCTACTATCTGGGCTTCGTTGTCATGGCCTGGCTCTCGGGCTTCCGCCTGGCACAGAAAGGACACTTCGTGCGCCAGATCGCCTGCGCACTGGCCGGTCTTGTCTGCTGCTATGCTCTGGGGACGGTATGGTTCATGGGTTATTTCCAGTATGGCCTTGACAAAGACATGCCGCTGTGGACGGCGCTCACCATGACGGTCTTCCCCTTCATCGCATTTGATCTCATCAAAGTCATTCTGGGTGTCCTTGCTGGTACCCGTATTCGTCAGGCGCTGCATCAGGCAGGATTCTATCCGTCCTTGGAGCATTGAGCGTGTAGAGACGTATTGATCTCACCTGAGAAGCAGTGCGGCCTTAAAAACGTTTCATCTCATTTTGAGGTGAGACGTTTTATTTTGGACTCGGTATCAGACTTTCCTGCTGCCAGCCAAGCATCCCTTCGTATCTCTCATCCCGCCTCTTTTTTATTCATAACTCTTTTTGCATGGGATTTTTTATTCATATCAGAATAATCATTTTTCCCTTGACAGAATGGAAACTTTGTTGCATTATACACATGGTAACAAGGGGGAAGATTTCAGAAGGACAAGAATACCCCTTGAAATTATTGGCTATGCGCCATTCACTTGGAGGAGATGCACATGCTTCTTGCTTTTGATGTAGGAAATACGAATATCGTCTGTGGTGTATATAAGGATAGAAAATTGATCCGTCACTGGAGGGTAGCGACTGATACCCTGCAGACCGCGGATGGATACGCTGCACTGCTGGGCAATCTTTTCCAACTGACTGGTCTCAGCTTCAAAGAGGTAGAAGATATTATCATTTCTACTGTCGTCCCTCCGATTATTCCTATTCTGGAAACGATGTCTCAGCGCTACTTCCATACCAAGCCGATCCTTGTGGGGCCTGGCATCAAGACAGGGCTGAATATCCTCTATGATAACCCGAAGGAGCTTGGGGCTGATCGTATCGTGAATGCCGTAGCTGCCGTGGATGAGTACAAATGCCCTCTGATCATCATCGACATGGGTACTGCGACCACGTTCTGCGTCTTAGACACCAAGGGCAACTATCTGGGCGGTGCTGTCGCACCGGGCATCGGGATCTCCATGGAAGCTCTTTTCCAGAGAGCTTCGAAGCTTCCGCGCATCGAGCTGGTCAAGACGCCGAGCATCATTTGCCGCAATACCGTTTCCGCGATGCAGGCAGGGATCTATTACGGCTTCGTCGGACAGATCGATGAGATCGTGAACCGCATCAAAGAGGAACTGAATGAGAAAAATGTCAAGGTCATTGCGACCGGCGGTCTTGCCACTCTCATCGCGAAGTCTTCGAAGACCATCGACATCGTAGATCCGATGCTGACACTGAAGGGGCTTCTTGTCCTGTATGAAAAAAATAAAGCGGATAAGAAGAGAGAAGCATAAGAGGATGCCGGATTTACAGGTCCTGCGCTGCTTCCCGCAGGATCCTTTCGTCATGAATCCATGAGGCCTCCGGGGGAATACGGATCCAATCATTATGATGGGATCTCGCGTTTCCCCGGAGGCAGATATTTCTGCATTTTTTCTTTTTTCCCTCTTGCAATTTCTACCCGTGTCGTGTATAATTATTTGCACATGGCCGGTTAGTCAAACGGTTAAGACGCTGCGTTCTCAGCGCAGAGAGTATGGGTTCGAATCCCATACCGGTCACCAAAATGAAAGCGCCTCGATTCGAAAGGATCGAGGCGCTTTTTGTATGACAGGGGGGGCTAAAGAGACACTAAGGTACATGGGCAATGCCCATGAGGGAGTCTCAGCCCCCTTCAAGGAAATACATACTGCACAAGTCCCATGTAAAGGATCGTGCCGGCGGCCATGGAGAGCATCATCTGCCGTTTCCAGAGGTGGAGCAGCATGGTCACAAGGAGGGCGATGGCTTCCGGGATACCGTGATTTCCTGACAGCAAAGAAACATCCTTCAGGCAGTACACGACGAGGAGTGCGAAGACCGCAGACGGCAGCGCTTTCCCCAGATAACGGATGTAGGAGGGAAGAGATGCCCCGGGCTTAAAAAGGAGAAAAGGAAGGGAGCGAGAAAGCATGGAGGCGAGAGAGCAGAGTGCGATGATGACGCACTGCTGCCAAAAGGGAAGTGGGCTCATCAGAAGCCTCCTTTCTTTTCCAATGGCTTACGATACAGTGTCATGATGAGGAGCATGAGGCCCATGGCGGGCAAGATGAAATTCTCTTTTCCGAAAAGAAGAAGGCTGCCGATGGAGGAAGAGAGTCCGATGAGGGCAGTGTAGTGCTTCTTCTCTTTCATCCACTGCTCAAGGAAGATAACGAGGAACATGGTCGTCATGACGAAAGAAAGACCTTTCGTATCAAAGGAAATAAGACCGCCTAAGAGACCGCCGATCGCTGCACCCGAGCACCAGTACAGGAAATTTAAGAGAGAGAGCCAGAAGTAGAACCAGCCTTTGTCGATCGAGTAGGGGATGGTGGCAGAGTAGTTCAGCGCGAATGTCTCATCACACAGCATATAAATAAGGAAGGGCTTCTTCCAGCCGGTGCCGGCGTATTTCTCCAGCATCGGGATCCCGTAGAAGAGGTGACGTGCCTGTACGGTGAAGGCGACGACGAATGTCTCGATCGGGGCAAAGGAAGAAAGCAGCATGGAGATCGTGACGAATTCCAAAGAGCCGCCGAAAATGATCGCGGCCATTGCCATGGGATAGACCCAAGAGAAGCCGAGTGTATTCATATAGAAACCGTAGGCAAAGGCGAGAAACCAGAATCCCGCGAAAATGGGGAGTGTCAGTGGAAAGGCCTCTGCCAAAGCCGCCATGGCGGCGCCATTTTTCCTCATCATAAGAGTCCTCCTAAAAACTGTTACGATGGATGAGAGTTGAATATCATCATAGACTATTTGGGGGAGAATAACAAGAGAAAAGGGGTCAGGGGTAGCCAGTGGGGCGGGGCGGCCC
>JAJWRZ010000182.1:0-3454 GCA_021633965.1 Dialister sp. | reverse complement strand
TTTAACGCTCTGAACCCCCTGAACCCTCTGAACCCCCGCGCCCTTATTCTTTTTCTCCGGAGTCTTTTATGATCGATGTCAATGAAAAAATCAAAGCCAAGGTAGAAGCCCTTCCTGACTCGCCCGGGGTGTATCGTTGGAAAGACAAAGACGGGCGGATCATCTACGTCGGCAAGGCGAAGAACCTGAAGAACCGTGTCCGCTCCTATGTACGAGAGGATAAGAACCGTTCCCCGAAAGTCGCTGCGATGATCCGTCACGCGGACGATCTCGACATCACGATGACTGGGACGGAGATGGAGGCGCTGATCCTGGAGTGCAATCTCATCAAAGAACTGCACCCGAAGTACAATATTTCCCTGCGTGATGACAAGTCCTACCCCTATGTGAAGATCACGGTGAATGACGAGTGGCCGCGCATCTTCGTCACGAGGAACATCCGCCGCGATGATGGGGCGAAGTATTTCGGCCCCTTCACCGACGTGGGAAGCCTACGTCAGACGCTGTCCCTCCTTCGCCACTACTATCCCATCCGCACCTGCCGCTCCATGAAGGTATCCCGTCCCTGTCTGCAGTACCACATGCATCTCTGCAGTGCGCCCTGCGGCGGCCACGTCGATCACATCGACTATGACCGTGACGTGAAGACCATCTGCGACCTGCTCGAAGGGAAGAGCACCGCGCTGGTAAAGGAGCTCACGCGGCAGATGATGGAGGCGTCGGAAGCGATGGATTTCGAAAAAGCCGCCAAGCTGCGCGACCATATCCGCGCCATCGAAAGTGTGCAGCAGCGCCAGCACATCGTATCCACGGAAGGGGACTTCGACGTGCTCGGCATGGCACGCGACGGCAGTCACACCGGACTGGAGATTTTCTATATCCGCTATGGCCGCATGGTGGGGAAGGAAAATTTCAGTATCCCTGAAAGTGCATCCGAGACGGATGAGGAGATCATCACCACCTTCCTTCGCGATTTCTACGGAGGAAATCCGACATCCGTCCCGAAAGAGATCATCCTGCCGCTCCTGCCGGAAGAGTCCGATCTTCTCTCTCTCTGGCTGACGAAGCTTCGCGGAAGCGAAGTGAAGCTCATCCGCCCCGAGCGCGGCTTCAAGCGCCGCCTGAAAGACATGGCGATGGCAAATGCAGCGAAGTATCTCTCCGACAAGAAGCTGCAGTGGGAGTATCAGGACGCCCGCGAGCAGGGTGCCGTGCAGAAGCTGAAAGAGCTGCTCTCTCTGCCGCGCCTTCCCGAGCGCATGGAATGCTTCGATATTTCTCATAACCAAGGCGCAGAGACCACCGGCTCTATGGCCGTCTTCGAGCATGGCCGTCCGGCAAAGAGCGAATACCGGAAATTCAAACTGCAGACCACGCAGGGGCATGCGGACGACTTCAAGTCCATGGCAGAAGTCATGAGCCGCCGCTATGGGAAGGAAAAGGACTGGCCCGAGCCTGACCTCATCGTCCTTGATGGCGGTCTTGGGCAGATGCATGCGGCCATTCCCGTGATTCGCGAGGCCGGCTGCCATGCACCCGTCATCGGGCTCGCCAAGCGTATCGAAGAGATCTACGTAGAAGGCAGCGACATCCCGATCGTCCTCGATCACCATGAGCCTGCTCTCCAGCTTCTCCAGTTCATACGTGACGAAGCCCACCGCTTCGTCATCACCTATCACCGGAAATGGACGAACAAAAGAAATACGGAGTCCATCCTTGACCACATCGAAGGCATCGGCCCAAACCGCCGGAACGCCCTCTGGCATGCTTTCCGCTCGCTCGATGAAATGAAAAAAGCGAGCGAAGAGGAGCTCGCCAAGGTAGCGGGCATGAATAAGCGCGCCGCGCACAATGTCTATCGGTTCTTCCATATGAGAAAAGACGAGAAACAGCTCGTCTTGCAGGGGGTGGACGTGGAAAAGGAAGGCTGATGATACGGGGTAATGCGACATTCTACCTCCTTCCTCTGGAAGGAGGTGCCCCGAAGGGGCGGAGGTTGGCTTCCAAATCTGGATGAAAACTCATGTTGGACGAGCGCCGCCCCGTATCGTCATCCCGAGCGAAGCCGAGGGATCTTCCTTGCACAGCGGAAAAACAGTTTCTCTGGAAACCGCAGTGCCAAGGCATTGTTACTCTATCATCGCATAAATAAGTGCGGATGACGGAAGAAAGACTGTTTTATCCAAAATACGACAATAAAAAAGTGGCTGTGAAGAAATGAATCCTCATTTCTTCACAGCCACTTTTTGTTTCTTTGTTTCACACCTATCCCAACTTTTGGATACAGGTAAACAACGTTGTGGAATCCGAAATTATTTTAAGCATTTGGATAGAAAGATCCCCGAGTGGGGATTTTTTATTTTGCCTGTTTTTCGAAAAACGGAAGAAATCATAGCGGGGAGTGGTTTGATTTCGAAAAGAAAGCGCTGAAAACATCGATAAAATCAATGCATGGGCAGCGGATGGAAAAATGATGGGTTTGAAAAATTTTCGTTGTCACCGGGTGGGGGATTGTGGTAGAATGTGGGTAAATGTGGAGGAGGTGGAAGGATATGTTTATGAATGAATATTCTCATACCATAGACGCCAAGGGGCGCATGATCCTTCCAGCGAAATTCAGGGAAGAGCTGGGAAGTCGTTTTGTGCTGGCTCCAAGTCTGGATACCTGCCTCAATATTTATCCGAAAGAGCGCTGGGATGCCTTGATCGCCCGGCTGCAGAAGCTGCCCTTCACGAACCGTAATGTCCGCAAGATCATGCGTCATCTGATCGGCCGCGGGACGGAGATGGAGTGCGACCGCCAGGGGCGTATCCTGATCCCTGCCCACCTTCGTGAATTTGCCCAGCTGAAGAAGGAAGCCTGCATCGTGGGGACGGGGCCCATCATCGAGATCTGGGATCCGGAGCTCCTGCGTCAGGACGAAGAGGGCGAGGATATCGCAGAGATCGCGGATGCTCTCGACCTTCCGCTGAATTTTGATCTGTGAGGTTTGGGAGTGACTGGCGACTAGGGATGAGTGACTAGGGACTCACGCTTTCTCCATCTGTCTTTCATGCCGCCTTGCCCTATTCGAGCAGAGCTTTCATCCCCCATCAAGGTAATGCTATTAAGTTAAGGAAATCGTTAGCTACGTAACGTCTTGCTTCCCCCTTTAGGGGAAGTGCCGAAGGCAATATGTGCAAGCGAACTGGATTTTTAGGAGCACAGCGACGCTAAAATCCAGTGAGACGCCATTTCGAGCACAGCGAGATGGGGCATGCCAGCGGTATAGCGTTCTATGTTGAATAGCCCGATGCTATCGATATTCCAACACTTTCATGCGATACCGCTACGTAGCCCCCTCACCCCTTCGGGGAGCTCCCCCGATGGGGAGCCAAGACGTTCTGCCGCTTAACTTAACAGCCTTCCCCTCTAGGGGAAGGTGCCCCGCAGGGGCGGATAGGGTGACTATGG
>JAJWRZ010000181.1:0-3461 GCA_021633965.1 Dialister sp. | reverse complement strand
AATTTTTATGCCTAATTTTTTTAGTTTCGTGTCCAATTTTTGTTGACAAGTGCATTAAGCGGCAGAACGTTCTTGGCTCCCCATCGGGGGAGCTGCCCGAAGGGCTGAGGGGGCTACGTAGCGGTATTGCATGAAAGTGTTGGAATATCGATAGCATCGGACTATTCAACATAGCACGCTATACCGCTGGCATGCCCCTATTGCCTTCGGCACTTCCCCCGAAGGGGGAAGCAAGTCGTTACGGCGCTAACAATTTCCTTAACTTAATAGCATTACTCAGTTGAGGGGATTCTAATCCCTAATCCCTAGCTACCAGTCACTAGTCACTAGTCACCAGCCACCAGTCACTTCTCTCCCACTGCTTCCGCGAGTTTTTCAAGGAAGAAGCGGGTATTTGCTGTGAGGTCGGGGCCTTCTGTCTGAAGAGCGCCGCCTACGAGGAAGATGGTATCGGGACCGTAGATGCGGACCATTTCTTTGAAGAGCTGCCAGCGCATGCCGCCGGAGGGGACAGGGAAGCTTGTCCGAAGGTCTGCCATCTTCGACTCGGTGCCTTCCGCGATCTTCTGGCAGATATCCTGCGAGAAGGAGAAGCGGCCGCCGAAGCTGGTGAAGATGACCGCATCCGCACCGGCGAGGCGGGAGAGCTGGCCATAGTAGCAGAAGGGGGAGATGCCCGCATCCTGCGAGAGGACCTGCGGACCGGAGAAGCAGGGGTGCAGGAAGATCGGCAGGCCGAAGTCCGGATCCCGTGCGAGATCACGGATCATGGTGAAGCCGGTGATGGCAGGGGCGGCCATGATGCCGTCAGCCCCGATCTCCTTGGCCTGATAGGCACGCTCGAGGAAGCCAAGACCATCTGTGGTGCAGTTGGCGATGTACATGCTTTTCCTGCCTGTTTTCTCTTTGGCATCCGCAAGTGCCATGACGCACTGGAGGACACGTTCCTTGAAAGGCGCATAGTGCTGGTCCATGAGGCTGTGGTCATCCTTGATGATGGGGCAGCCGCCGAGTGCGAGGTCATAGACCATTTGCGCGAGCTCCTTCGGAGATCTGCCGAGCGGCTTGATGGCTGACATGAGGATCGGACCGCGCGGCACGCCGCAGAGGTCACGAAGACCGCTTCTGCCGAAACGCGGGCCCGGGTAATTGTTGTACATGGTCTCGGGCAGCTCGAAGGACATGAGGCGGACGCCGGGCTGCAGGCTTGTATTTCCGAAAAGCATATTGAGGAGCTCGGCCATCTCATCACCGACAGCCTCCGGCTCATAGGAGATCGTCGCATAGTATGCGCCGGCTTCCGCCTTTTTCAGATCTTCGATCTGGCCGACGATGGTGTCAGCGATCGGAGTGCCGTCCACCAGCTCGTAAGGACACTCGATCGTCTGCTCGACGGCGATGGCGAAGGCGATCTTCTTCGCCTCTTCATAGGTGGGAGCTGCGATGCGGTACGTCGCAGTAAAACGTGAAGACTGGTGCAGGTCTTCTGTCAGCTCGGAAAACAATTCACTTTCAAAAAAGGATGTATTGGACAAGAGGAGGTCTCCTTTCGGAAAAATGGAATGTGAAGGGGTAGCCCGCTTGGCGTGCTGCCCCTTGATTTCGTTTGAAAGAGGGTGAGCGGGTTCTATAGGTTCAAGAGGTTCAAAGGGGTTGGTGCGGCGCATTTCGTCATCCTGAGCGGAGGTTAGAGCATGGCTTATCTGAAGTATGAGAACTGAGTCGAAGGATCCAAGCGCCGCAGAGTATAAATAGTGGCGATGCCCGAAGGGGAGATGTCTGACGTCTAATCCCTAGACCCTAATCCCTAGCTGCTAGTTCCCAGTCCCTAGTCAATAGTCCCCAGTCACTCTTTCTTATGGCTCACGCGGTATGGATTATCGAGATGGGCGGCGGTGTCATCGGAGAGCCAGTAGAGGGGGCGGTTTCGGGTCTCTTCAAACATACGTCCGAGGTATTCGCCGATGATGCCGAGGCCCATGAGATTCAAGCTGCCGAAGATGGCGATGAGGATGGTCATGGTCGCCCAGCCGGGGACGGCTTTGTCCATCATGACGCAGTAGAAGACATGAAGGATGAGAAGGACGCCGGCGACGGCCGCGAAGACACCCAGATAGAATGCCACACGCAGCGGCAGGGTGGAATTCGTGATGATGCCGTCCATCGCGAAGTGCAGCATTTTTTTCATGGAAAATTTCGAGACACCGGCGTGGCGGGCAGGCGCTTCAAATTCGATGGTACACTGCTTGAAGCCAAGGCCGCCTACGATGCCGCGGATGAAGCGGGAATGCTCACGGAAACGCAGAAAGGCATCGAGTGCTTTGCGATCCATCAGGCGGAAGTCGGAGCCGCCCGGGACGACGGGCGAGTTTGAAATGGAATTGATCACTGCATAGTAGCCTGCCGAGGTCAACTTCTTGATGGGGCCGGCATCTTCTGTCGCGGTGCGGATGGTCTGTACGATGTCATAGCCTTCCTGCCACTTTTGGATGAGCTTCGGGATGAGCGCCGGTGGGTGCTGCATGTCGCCATCCATCGTGATGACGGCGTCTCCGACGGCAAAGTCCATGCCGCAGGTGATGGCGATCTGGTGGCCGAAATTGCGTGCAAAGGTCAGCGCCCGCACATGCGGGTCGCCGGCTGCCAGCTGGTGGATCAGCTCGTCGGTGCGATCCTTTGAGCCATCATTGACGTAGATGATCTCGTAGTCCATATCCAGCGTCTGCATGACTTTCGTCACTTCGTCATGGAAATAGACGACATTGCCCTCTTCGTTATATACAGGTGTTACGATCGATATCATGATTCCTCCGTTGAGGCACATAAGCCTACGCTATATTATAGCACACTCAGGGATATATAATGAGACATATATAAATAGTATAAATATAGTGTGTGTATGGCGGATCGCCGGGAGTTAAAGAAATCATAAAATCGATGAGGGTTCAGGGTTAGCCCCTTGGGCGTGCTGTCCTTTGAGTGCGTGCGAAAGCTCTGCTTGAATGAGGAATTAGGAATGAGGAATTAGGAATGGTGGTGGCGGCTTCGCCGCGATCGAGGGCTCAGGTCGCAGCTGTTCTGGCATTCATTATCTCACATACGACGTTTCTCGCCGCTCAGGATGACGAAACGGGGCGATGCCCCAAAGTGGTATCACCAGTCGGTTGAGACTCCTAATCCCTAGCCACTAATCCCTGCTTTCAAACTTGTGGTGGCGGCTTCGCCAATATTTTATACTCGGTGCGAAGCACCGTACTGCTTTAGCCTTCCCCTCTAAGGCAATGCTGTTAAGTTAAGGAAATCGTTAGCTACGTAACGTCTTGCTTCCCCTTCGGGGGAAGTGCCGAAGGCAATAGGGGCATGCCAGCGGTATAGAGTGCTATGTTGAATAGTCCGACGCTATCGATATTTGAAGTGGTAAACTAAAATTGGACACAGAGGGGGTAATCTTTAGACATACA
>JAJWRZ010000180.1:0-3548 GCA_021633965.1 Dialister sp. | reverse complement strand
CGGCAGATGGAACGCGAAAATGAGATGATCGTTATTTCACATCGCCTTTTTGGGTCAGGGCTAGGAGAATGCTGATCAGATCTGGCAATGATGGGATCCGTGTTTCCTTGGCTCGTGGGCATGCTGTCCTTTGATTACGTTTGAAAGCCTCGCTTGAATGAGAAATGGTGGTGCCTCAAAGTAGTATTCAAGTCACCAGTCACTAGCCACCAGAGGCTCCTCTCAATTTATTTCCTAAACGCATTCATGAATTTCTCATTGACATGCATGACAAATGGTGCTATCATGTACTTAACCGAATAAGAAAAGGTAAGTGCCTTAAAGGCTTAATAGGGAAGACCGGTGAAATGCCGGCACGGTCCCGCCACTGTAATGCAGAGCGAATCCAAAATGTCACTGAGAGATCGGGAAGACGGATAAGCGAGGAAGCAGAGTCAGGAGAACTGCTTATCTTGGATCACCGTTATGACCCACGAGCGATGGGAAGGGGATGTCTTTACAGATGTCTCTTTGCGTTCGTGCAAAGAGGTTTTTTAATGGGAATTTCGGTACTTGAATAACTTCATAAGAAAACAGGTGCCCTGTAGGGCTTAATAGGGAAGACCGGTGAAAGACCGGCACGGTCCCGCCACTGTAATGCAGAGCGAATCCAACGAAGTCACTGATTTGAGGAGATCGGGAAGGCTGGAGGAGCGAGGAAGCAGAGTCAGGAGAACTGCCTGTTTTGTACAACCGTTTGACCTACGAGTGATAGGAAGGTGTGCTTGACTGCAAGTCCTTTTGACGTGCATATTCCACCCTTTTTCTATCCAAAAGGGTGGATTTTTGATTTCCTTCTGCGGCATGATGAGGATCAATGAAGCAGAGCCCCTTTTGCTGAGGATGGTGACAGGGAACACTATTCTCCGAATAGGTCAACGGAACTTCTCGCTTTTTCGCAAAGGCTGATGTCACTAAAGGTCTTCCGAGCTTATCCGGAATCCGGTCTTAATGGCCCGGAGCATCCCTGTATGTGGATATCAGCGATACTATCGATGTAATGCCTTCGGGCTTTACATATACCTGTGGGGATTTTTCTCCATGGTTCATCTCCTTTCCGGTGATGGTCATAAAGAAATTTCATTTCTTTTGGGAAAATGATCATCACCACCCCTTCTACGAATACTTCTTCGGAAGTGACTATATATGATGTATTCCTCAGTATCTGAGGTTTACATATACCTGTGGGGTTTTCGTTCCCCATGGTTCATCTCCCTTCAGCGATGGTTTCAACAGGGAAATGGAATCATCGCCCCCTTTTACAGATCCTTCCCTTAGGGAAGTTCCTATAGGAGGATATTTCCTCCACTCTTGGCCGGCCTATCCGGCTGACTCGACCTCCTTGGGACGTTATCGTCCTTCTGTCAGGATGGCATCAGGGAATGCCATCCTGGCTCCCTCTCTTTGGTAATAACTTTCTACGAAAGCTATTATACAGGTTCTCATTACGGAGCCCAACCAGCTCCAACCCCTTTGGAAGCGGCGCATGTCGCTTCTCTTTTTTTATGCAAGATGGTATGGGCAATGCTCATGTAGTATGGCTCCTCTCAAAATGAGAAAAGTGGTGGTGCGGCGCTGACTTCATAAAGCGCCGCACCACCACTTTTCATTCCTCATTAAAAAAAGCAGCCCGAGGCTGCTTTTTCAAATCCATCCAAACCGCCTGCATGCTTCATAGATGCCGTCTTCATCAGCCCGTCTGGTGACGTACTTGGCTTTTTCCTTGAGCTGTGGCTTGGCATTTCCCATCGCAATGGAGAACCATTCGGGGCGGAACATGGTGCGGTCATTCATGCCGTCGCCAAAGACAACGATGTCTTCATCCGGAATGGCGAAGCGGCGCTGAAGCTCTTTGATGCCGTGCTCCTTATGGATAGGCTCGATGAGCATGGTATCCGCACGGAACCAGACGTGAGGGAGTGGGCCCAAGGGGATCTCCGCTTCCTCCTGCTTGCTGCAGGCGATGAAGATCTTGTGGATGACGGAGACGGTGTGAAAATCAAAAGCGGGATCCACTTCCGTCTTGTAGTAGCGGTCTTTCACCTTCGCAAGGTAGCTGTCCGTAGTCGTGATGCGGTATTTCTCATTTCTGATCGCAAGCGCCCAGGGATGCTTTTCGCCGTCGATGGCAGAGAGCATCGCGAAGCAGTCTTCAAGTGCAAGACCTTCATCATAAAGGATCTTGCCGTCTATGGTGACCGCATTTCCTCCATCGGAGACAGCGGCTGTGATGCCAAGGTCACACGCGACCTGCCAGGCATCTGCCTGAATGCGTCCGGTCGCAAGCGAGACGAAGTGCCCTGCCTTTTGGAGGCGTCGGATGGCTTCTCGTGTGCTGTCGGGATAGTCGGCAGTAAGCGGCGTGGTCAGCGTGCCGTCGATATCAAAGAAAAAGTATTTCTTCATAGGGCCTCCTTGGAGAATCATTTTCTTTCATTATACTACATGTTTCCTGTTCCCCAGCCAGATCCCGAAAAGGATCATGACGATGCCGATGATCTGCAGGAAGGAGATCGATTCGCCGAGAAGCAGGACGGAGAAGAAGAGGGCGGCGGGAAGCTCGCTGGCAGCGAGAAGACTGCCGAGGCCGGGGGAGATGTGCGGCATCCCGCTGCTAAAGAGGAGCGGCGGGAGGAAGACACCGAAGAGGGTGAGGGGAATTCCGTAGGGAAGGATAGAGGCAAAATGCGCGGGCGATACCGGCAGGTCGGGCGGCAGAAAGAGGAGAACCATCACGAGCGCGCCGCTTACCATGAGGGCGCTTTTGGTGATGGGATGGATGCCTCGTCCGATGCGGTTCATGCAGAGAAGGCCAGTGGTGTAGGAAATCGCGGCAGCAAATCCCCAAAGCATACCGGCGGAGAGGGGAAAGGCGGCAGCGCTTCCAACTACGCCCGCGGCCAGTACAGTGCCTGCGAGGACGATCGCGATGGAAAGGAGACGGATGCGGGTGGGCTTCTCCCGTCGGATCACGCACTCGGCGAGCGTGCCGAGCCAGATGGACTGGAAAAGGAAGATGACGGCGAGCGAAGCGGGCAGGGTCTCCAGCGCGCGGTTGTAGAGCATGGTGGTGCCTGAGAGCGGAATACCGGTCAGGAGAAAGGCCAATGCGGTCTTTTTCGCGGGGAATTTCCGCACGCGGAGAAGCCAGATGGTCCAGAGCAGAAGAAATCCAAGAAAATACTGGATGGAAGAGACGTCATTGATAGAAAAGCCCGACCGATAGGAGAGCTTGACGAGTGTGGAAATGATACCATAGGAAGCGCCGCCGGCCAAAACGAGTGCGGCATAAAATGTTTGTGACATAGATGATTGACTCCTTTTGCATGTCCCTATTATAGCATGAGAGAAGGGGGCTGGGGACCGGGGAAACACGGCGTCCCCGCTGGCGGCATCTTCTGCGCTTCCCCTCTTCACGTAGCCGTTCTTGCAAATGGAAAAAGCCAGAGTCTTTTCATTGTCGACTATAGCAATAAAAATAAATTGACAATATACCTATCTATCTATAC
>JAJWRZ010000179.1:0-3626 GCA_021633965.1 Dialister sp. | reverse complement strand
GTATCAAGGAGATGGTGGTGGCGAGTGGCCAAGAGAAGCAAGGGCAGACGGCAGGGCAAATCCAAGGGCAAATGGCACTTCGGGGGAAGGGCAAAACCTTATAGATAACAAGAATGATAACAAGAATGATCACAAGAAATATCCTAATACCCTTAGTGTGAATAGTACCAGGAGCTCCGCGGATTTTGGCAGCATGGAAAATTGGAAGGACAAGCCAAAGACGCCGGAGGATTTCTGGAATGCAGGGAGGAAGAAATGAGCAAATTCAAAAACGTATTTCCTGCCAGGGCAGAAGTGAAGAAGGCACTGGCTGACTTCACGGCAGCCTGGAGTAGTGACTACCTGAAGGTCGATGATGAGAATTCGAAGCAGGTGGCGATCGCCAGAGCCATGAAGGCGCAGGAGAAAATCGCCCGCTCGGGGATCCCGAAACGGTATCGCTGGTGCACCTTTCAGGCGATCGCCGAGCGCGGTGTACCGGACAAGCTGGCAGAGAATTTCGCGGTGGCCAAGGCGTATGCGCTGGACCTTGAGAACCAGCTGCAGACAGGGCATGGCCTTCTGATGACCGGACCATGCGGCCAGCTGAAGACGACGATGGCTTGCGCGATCGCGCTCGCGGCTATCAGGAAACACAAGTCGGTTTTCTTCGTATCGATGCCCGAGCTCTTGATGCGCCTCCTGCAGGATCCGCAGGACGGGAGCTTCCTCGCAAAGGTACGCGACCGGGATGTGGTGATCCTGGATGACCTTGGGATGGAGTACCAGTCGAAGAAGAGCGACTGGATGAAGGGGCAGGTGGATGCCATCATCACCCATCGATACAACGAGCTGAAGCCGACCATCATCACCACGAATCTGGACGCTGGCCAGATCATCAAGCGCTATGATACCCGTTTCTTTGACCGTCTCCGGGACAGCTGCTACGCAGTGATCTCCGGCGGAGATTCGGTCAGAGGGACATTGAACACGGAGGAGGCAGAATGAACGACTGCTATTTCATGGGAAACCTTGGCCGCGATCCGGTGGTCAAGTGTACGAAGACGGGCAAGACGTATGCCCGCTTCTCGATCGGATGCAGCGAGAAGTGGGGCGACAAGGAAATCACCAACTGGGTGAATGTGGTGTGCTGGGACAATGTGGCGCAGGCGGTAGGGAACTATCTCACCAAGGGCAAGCTGGTCATGGTGAAGGGACGCTGGACGTCCCGGAAGTACACGGACCAGAAGACCGGGGAGGTGAAGTACATCACCGAGCTGAATGCGCAGGTCGTATCGCTTCCGATCGGGATGGGCAAGCAGGCAGCAGGAGCGCCTCCAGCCAATCAGCATCCCTGCGGGGCCGCCGGGTTCAGTCAGTTTGGAAACCCGGCGCCGCAGCAGGAGCAGCCGAGTATGTTCCCGGAAGGAAGCGGTCAGCTTTCCGGGCAGGGGATGCAGCCCCCGGACGACTACCCATTTTGACCGCTGAGCGCAAAATGCCCTCGGCCGGATAGTGTAAAACGGCTGAGGATTGCGAATTTAGGGGGGTAGGAGGCCGAGGAAGGGCGACGGACGGGTAAGTTTATACCCGAAGTGCGCGGAGGGCTGTAGAGCCCAAAATTCGCGAAATTTGAATTTCAAGGTATTTAGAGCCTGACCGATGGCGGGACGGGAGAGAAGAAAGTTAAAACAAAAGATGCATAAATATTCAATGGCCATTGAATAAATAACCGCTCTAGCCGAGGTCTAGCACCCGTCCAGTGATGGTTAGGTGGATAGGAGGAAATGGCAGGTATGGACATAGTGTTATTTGGAGCCGGGTGCATGATACTCGGCGGGGTGATTGGAGCGTCGGTCGGCATCCTGGTATTGGGACTTTGCTACGTCGCAAAGAAAGGAGATCGTTATGACGGAGAGTGAACTGAGAGAGTGGGAAGTCATCCGGTGCAAGTTGGATATGCAGCGATGCAGGATCTTTCTAAAGGAATGGCCCAGGACCGTAAGGATCGTGTGGTCGAGAAAGACGCGCGAGGAATCTTGGGGCATTTCACCCAATGTGCAGCGCAACTGCCGCTGGCGCAAGCTGGTGCGCGCGACTATGTGGTGGAATCGCCGTAAGTGGAACAAATGGAGGAAAGAGCATGGCCATCAACAGTAAGGCGAAGGGGAAACGCGGCGAGCTTGCCTGGTGCCGTTTCTGTGGGGAATTCGGGTATACCGTCCGCCGCACGGCGCAGTTCTGTGGTAACAATGAGGCGGGGGCTGCGGACTGTATCGGTATCCGCGGGATCCATCAGGAGGTCAAGTTTGTCGAGCATCTGAACATTCAGGACGCCATGGATCAGAGCATCCGCGATGCCCGGAAGGCGATGAAGAATGAGGTGCCGATCGTGGCACATAAGCGGAGCAACTGCGAGTGGCTGGTCACTATGCGGGCCTGTGATTTCCTGAAGCTCTATAAGGAACGTGAATCCGAGCTGGTACTGCAGGACCTCGCGGCTGCGAAATGTCTGGAAGAAATCGGAAAGGTGAAGAAAGAATGATTGTAATCAAAACAGAAGGCGGATCCATCATCATGGACCCGAAGGAAATCAGCGTGTGGCAGGACCTCGAAGGGGACTACTACGTGCTTGCGGACGTGTCGGATTCGGATCGCGTGAAGCAGGTCAAGCTGACGGCGCTGCCGCATGACAAGGACGAGCTGCTTCAGGTAGTAAGCGACATGTATGACTACATTGAGGTGGGGCTGGGGCAAGGACAGTGCCGGAACGTATGCCTCGAGATGAGCCAAATCGTCAAACTGCGGTGCGATGCGCATTAGCGGGCAGTGAATCACGGCTATTCACCCGTTATTCACAATCGGTTAACCGGAGATCGTCTGCAGTAACAGCCACCACAAAAGGCAACAACGCTATGAGGTGGCTGTGGGCCGATCTGCGAGCTGTATCGCGAAGGGATCAAGTACAGGATGAAGTAGCGGCTTTACCGCTGCTTCATTTTGGCATTCTATTGACATCGACATAGGAGGGCATCAGTGAGAGTATTGGATTTGCTTAGACAGGTGTATAGGGAGATTGGGATGCTGGAGACGTCTCGCAGGCAGAAGGACATGATCATAGCGGAGAACGCCGGTGTAAAGGCGATCCGATACGATAAAGATAAAGTATCTGGCGGGAAGCAGGGCGATCTGGCTGATGTGCTGCTTAATATCGAGAAGGAACGGGCGCGAATCAATGAACAGATTGCCCGTCAGTTGGAACGTGTCATGCGGCATCGGGCGGAATTGTATCAGCTCATGGAAAAGGTGCCTGATAGTCCGGGGAAGGCGGCTGTGCAAGAACATTATCTGTATCACGTGCCGTGGGGCGAAGTGGCAAGACATTTGCATTGTGGCAAGGATTATGTGCGGAAAATTGCTTACCGCTGTATAGAATCATTAGAAGATATACGGTAAAAAGGCCTGAAATGTCCTAAGAAAAAGTGATATAATAGTAATATAAAAATTGCGAGATAAAAGAGCCGTCCTTTATGGGCGGCTTTCTCATTAACAGAAACAATAAGAACTGATATAATAAATTAGAATAGTTTTGCTAATGAGGAGGATTCTTTATGGAGCCAAGCAAGAAAGTCATAACGATAGCATAT
>JAJWRZ010000178.1:717-3634 GCA_021633965.1 Dialister sp. | reverse complement strand
AGCTGTCTTTCATGCCATAGTCACCCTATCCGCCCCTGCGGGGCACCTTCCCCTAAAGGGGAAGGCTGCGATACGAGAATACCATCTTCTAAAAAAGGCGGCGAAGCCGCCACGAGAGCCCTGAACCCTGAACCAAATGAAAGCAAAATAAAAAGGCACTGTGAAGAAATGAGGATTCATTTCTTCACAGTGCCTTTTTATAAGCATTATTTCGCAATATCCGTCGCGCGGGTCTCGCGGATGACGACCACCTTGACTTGCCCCGGATACTGGAGTTCCTTTTCAATCCGCTGGGAAATATCATGCGCCAGAATGACAGCCTGATCCTCATTGACCTTCTCCGGCTTCACGATGACACGCAGCTCACGTCCTGCCTGAATGGCATAGCAGCTGGCCACGCCTGGGAAGGATTTCGCAATATCTTCGAGCTTCGTGAGTCTCTTGATATAGTTTTCCAATGTCTCTCGACGGGCACCCGGACGGGCAGCGGAGATCGCATCAGCCGCAGCGACCAGTACAGACTCGACACAAGTCGGCTCTGTATCCCCATGATGGGAAGCAATGGCATTGATGACCTGCGGCGATTCATGATATTTCTGGGCGAGTTCGACGCCGAGTTCTACATGCGTCCCCTCCTGTTCCCGATCGACAGCCTTGCCGATATCATGAAGCAGGCCCGCTCTTCTGGCAAGCTCTACATCGGCTCCCACTTCAGCCGCCAGGATGCCGGAGAAATAGGAGGTATCAATGCAGTGCTGCAGGACATTCTGCCCATAGCTGGTACGATACTTCAGACGGCCAAGCGTCTTGATCAGTTCAGGATTCATACCGCGGATGCCGCATTCCATGACAGCCTGTTCACCGGCTTCACGGATCGCCTTATCCACTTCTTTCTTCGTCTTCGCCACGACCTCTTCGATGCGGGCCGGATGGATACGGCCATCCTTGACAAGACTTTCCAGCGCAAGACGCGCGACTTCACGGCGGATCGGATCAAAGCACGACAGGATGACAGCTTCCGGAGTATCATCAATGATGAGATCGACGCCGGTCAGCGTTTCGATGGCGCGGATATTTCTGCCTTCACGACCAATGATGCGTCCCTTCATCTCTTCGTTCGGAAGAGCCACGACGGAAACTGTGGTCTCTGATACGGTATCGGCCGCATTTCTCTGAATGGCAGCCGCGATGATCTCTCTCGCTTTGGTATCCGCACTGCTCTTGGCTTCCTCGACCGCATCACGGATGCGGACCGCCTTCTCATGCGTCAGCTCATCATCCACACGGGACAGGATCATTTCCTTCGCCTGTTCACGGGACAGCTGGGAAATCTCTTCCAGCTTCGCCTGCTGGGACGCATACAGGGCATCGACTTTTTCCTTCTGGGCCTTGACCTGGTTTTCTTTGCGGTCCAGCTGTGATTCGCGCTGTTCCAGATTGCTGCTGCGCTGATCCAGATTATTGTCCTTCTGTACCAGACGCTGCTCGTACTTCGCCAGCTCATCGCGGCGATCCTTATTTTCCTTTTCCATATCCTCGCGGAGCTTATGGATCTCCTCGCGGGTCTGTACCAAGGTTTCTTTCTTCAGCGTCTCCGCTTCACGAGACGCTGTATCCAGCATCTTTTTCGCATCCTCTGCGATCTGCTTCGCTTTTTCCTCTGCAGAACCGATCCGGGCTTCTGCGATACGCTTGCGCAGCAGGTAACCGATCCCCGTACCGCAGACAGCCGCTGCGATACCACAGAGAATGACGTAGAGTAAAACTTCATCCAGTGTCAAATGGTTCACCTCTCTCTTTCTGATTTTATTATTTTAAGACAGGAAATACGTAGCTCCGGGCACGCCGGAAAGTGCAGGCCGTGGTAAATGGTCTTTCATCCTTCAAGAGAAAAGGTTCCTATGACACAAAACATCCTTTGCCAAAAATTACAGCAGGTGATGATGGCGAAAAGGCTGACAGATGGCCTTTATCTATAATAAGAATCCCTCCGCTCGCGGAGTTCTCACTGGGCTTGCAGCTTGCATGCTGATCCATCGGGGACGCTGCACATACGACGGGCATCGTATCACGATGATTCAGTACTGCATCAATTTTAAAATGTTTATTTTTTATTGTCAAGGTTGAGATAGAGGGCTGGGTAGCCCGTGAGGCGTGCTGCCCTTTGATTCCATTTGAAAACGTCACGCTTTCTAGTTAGGAGTTAGGAGTGGTGGTGCGGCGCATAAAAATCAGAAGCACCGCAGAATTTTGATAGCGCTTCGCGCCATCGTCAGCTCGAGCGTAGTAGAGATCTTTCTTGCAAAACTGTCAGCGTTCTAACTGCGCTATTTCACTCACCGCTTGCTTTTAATCTCTAGTCACCAGTCACTTGTCACTTGTCACTCGGGGCTCCTAATCCCTAGCCACTCATCCCTAGCTACTCATCACAAGTCACCAGCCCCCTAACTCCTTCTTCCTCCCCCGAAGAGAGACCATACGAAAAGAGCCGCCACCGCTGCCCAGGACATATGGTAATTCATGATCCCAAGATCCGTCATGATATTGATCACCGTAAGCCCCAGCATGAAGAGCATATTCGCCCGCAGATCGATGCCCCGCTCTCTTCGAAGGATCAGGTACGAGATCAAAAGGATAGAGAGATGCACACCAAAGACCGCGTACAGATAAAACATGAGCGGCGTCATCTGCAGGATGAATCCGCCAATCAGCATAATGCCAATGATCCACATCCAGCCGTTTGTCATAAAGTTCCTCCCATGCCGGTTATATAATCCTTCGTGTCAAAGGTAAGGAAATGCTGATCCGTTCAGCATTTCCTTAAACCAAAATCAGAGATCGCCCGGGTTAAGACTCCGTCTCCTTGACATCTCCATCCTTTTCGGGGATCCAGAGCTTCTGTTCCGGATAATGCCAG
>JAJWRZ010000178.1:0-707 GCA_021633965.1 Dialister sp. | reverse complement strand
ATAAGAGGGAAGCCAGCTCTTGCCGAAAGCATGCATCGCAACAAGGAGCTTCGGCTCTACCCTTTCAAGATATGCCATGACGCCCCACTCGCGGGCCGCCTGCTGCCGAGCATCCACCGGGAAAAAGGCCACATCGACCTGTCTTTCGGAAAAACGGGACAGCTCATGGAAGAAATCCCGTTTGGCGGCCAGATTATCCGCCGCCGGTTCGCCGGCCCAGTGCCACCAGTTCAGATCTCCCGCGTGGAAGATCGTCTTGCCCCCGCTTTTGACCAGAAACGAGCCTCCCTCATCAGTCGAGCCATACATTGTGACCGTCAGATCGCCAATCGTCAGCGTATCTCCGGGGACCATAAGATGCTTCTTTGCTTCCCTATCCATCGTCAGCCAGCAGTTCTTATGCATGATGTAGGCCTCTGCCCGCTCTTCCCACCTTCGTATATCGCGGTTGAAATGATCGGCATGATAATGGCTTACGAAGAAATACAATTTCTTCGTGGAATTCTTGAGAAGAGCCTCCAGCCGGTTCTCCGGGTCTTTGTAGAAATCAAAAACAAGAAGGCTCGTCTCATTTTCATAGATAAATCCGCTGTGATGCAGAAAATAAATGGTATCGCTCATAAGCGCTATCCTCCGATATTGAAAGATCCGTAAGTATTTATAGATTTTACCTGTGATGAAAAGCGGAACTATTTATAGTATAATAA
>JAJWRZ010000177.1:0-3655 GCA_021633965.1 Dialister sp. | reverse complement strand
TAAAGGCGGAACAGTGAGAACTGAGTCGAAGGATCTGGCGCTGCCCCAAACCCGCTCTCCGCCGTTTTCCTTGCGTCCCTGTCCGGTTTTCTCCCCACATCTTGTGCATATACAAGAGGCAAGGGAAATGATACAATGAAGTTATTCACAATGCCATTTGAAAACCGCAGAAGAACGTGTGGAAAAGCCCTAGAAAGCATCTATTAATTCACAGACTTATCCACTTATCCACAAAGATATTCAATCGCCGCTTTCTCCGATGCCAACAAGCCTCTTCCCAAAGAGTCCGATCGGAGACAACGCCTTATTCACAATTATTCACAAAGTCATTCACATAGTCACAGCCACGGCGGCTGCCCTATGTATGGCAAGCGAGGTACCCTATGGACTTCTTTCAATTATGGGATCAGATCCTGGACTATATCGACCAGTATGACCACCCGTACTATGACATGTTTTCCAACGAAGTCTTTCCTATCTCCATGACAGAAAACACACTGACGATTTCGCCCAAAAACAAGCGGCGGAAACCATGGATCGAAAATGTATATAAAGGAAAGCTGGAAAAAATTATTTTCAACATCACGGGGAAGCAGCTTTCCATCGAGATCTCCGATATCATGAACCAGCCCGCGGAGCCCGCGCCGATGCCGCCGTCTCCGGAAGCCGGTGCCTCTAAAAAGGCGGCGGAGAGCCAGGCACCCTTCCCGATGGCCCGTGAGACAGCCGATGCCCCCTATGAAAATACGCCTGCGCCTCTCCCGGAGCCTGATATCGATGATCCCTTTCCGAAGGAAGCCATGCCGCCGGATTTTTCCAAGCTGAAGCCTATGACGGCCGATGAGGTCCCGCTCCCCGACATCCGGGAGCTCGGAGAGACCTCCCTCTTCGATGCGCCTGTGCACAGCGAGCCGAAGAAGAGAAATGCCTTCCTGCCGAATCCGGTCAATGAAGAATACACCTTCTCCACCTTCGTCCATGGCAACTGCAACGAGATCGCCTTTCAGGCCGCTTATGCGGTCGCCAAAACGGCCGACCATCCGGATCAGGCCGATCAGAAAATGAACCCTCTTTTCATCTACGGTCCCTCCGGCCTTGGCAAGACGCATCTGCTCCACGCCATCTGCAACTACATCCACGAAAACAAGCCGGAGCTTTCCGTCCTCTTCGTCTCGAGCGAGACTTTCACCAATGAGCTGATCGATGCCATCCAGAATCACACCATGCCGAAATTCCGTGCCAAGTATAGAAATCTGGACTTTCTCCTGATCGACGATGTGCAGTTCTTCGGCTCCAAGGATGCGACGAAGATGGAGATCTTCAATACATTCAATGACCTCTTCGATAAGAAGAAGCACATCATCATGACGAGCGACCGCACACCGCAGGATATCGATAAGCTCGAAGACCGCCTGCAGACGCGCTTCTCGAGCGGGCTCGTCGCCCCGATCTCTCCGCCGGACTATGAGATCTGCTGCATCATCCTTCAGCAGAGGGCAGAAAAGCTCAATATCACACTCCCGAAAGACGTGGTCGACTATATCGCAAGTCATATCAATACCAATGTCCGTGAGCTGGAGGGGGCTTTCAATAAGCTCGTCACCTTCTCGCAGATCAAGAAACAAACGATCACGCTCGCCTTCACCAAGGATGCGCTGAAAGACCAGATCCCCCTCGACAACCGGCAAGAGCTTACCGTCGACTTCATCATCGATACCGTCTGCCAATACTACGGCGTCAAGAAGGATAAGCTCCTCGGCCGCGGCCGTCCGCAGAAGATCGTCATCCCGCGCCAGATCGCCATGTACCTGTGCCGCAATGAGCTGAACGAGTCCTACCCGACGCTGCGTGACTATTTCCATAGAAAAGACCACTCGACAGTCCTCTATGCCTGCGAACGCGTGGAAAAAGACATCGATCGTGACCCGCAGACCCGCGCTTCTATCGAAGCGATCCGAAAGCTCTTAAAGCAGCGGGGATAAGGGGCCCCATGGGTGGATGAGGTAAAGTATCCCTTTCTCCCATGCCCCTCACTCACTGTGAACAACCCCATTTCCCATCATCCAATATCCTGCTGAAAAACTGTGAAAAACGTCAGGTTCGTAAAAACCTGTGAAAACCGTGAATTCCCAAAAAAGTTATTCAATCCTTTTTAACAAACCGCGAGATCCGAGAAAATCTCACTTTTCACAGAGTTATTCACTTATTCACACCGTCCTACTACGGCGACTACTATCTTTTATCTATCATCGTTATTTTTTAGAGGTGCTGCCATGAGAGTCATTTTCGACAAAACGGAATTGTCTGATGCGATCGACCGCGTACAGCGGGCTGCACAGGCAAAAATTACATCCAATACCAATAACGGATACTTCATTGTTGCAGAAAACGGAAAAGTCGAGCTGCAGGCCAATGATTACACCATCGGGATCAAAACAAGCTGCCCGGCCATGATCGAGGAAGAAGGCATTATCGTGATTGCTGCCAGCCAGCTGCAAAGCACGATCCGCATGATGCCGGCAGGGGATATCGTCATGGAAAAGAAAAAAGAGGAAAATATGGTCTCCTTTACCTGCGGCTCTTATTTTGCTCGTTTCCCGACCCGCGACATCAATGAATTCCCGGAAGTCAAAGAAATGGAGCATACCAATCATGCGACAGTCTCCTGCCAAGACTTCAAAGAAATGACCGGTCAGGTCTCCTTTGCCACGGCTTCCGACAAACAGAAGCCGCTTTTCACCGGCGTGCTCTTTGAGGTCGATCAGTACCGCTTCATCATGGCGGCGACCAATACGCACCGCCTGGCTGCCAAAGAGATCACACTGCCGGAGGAAGCAAGCGCCCAAGGACGCTTCGTCGTTTCCGGCAGCATCCTTTCGGATGTAGTCCGCCTGCTGCCGGACGAAGAGGGCAGCACCGTCGAGATCTCCTGGTCTAAAAACCATGTCGCCTTCACCTTTGGCAGCACGTACTTCATTACCAGCCTCCTCAACGGTGAATATCCGGATTACCACCGCGTCATCCCGACTCATCATGATGCACTCGTGACAGTCAATGTTCACGATTTTCAGGAAGCCGTCCGTTTCGTCAGCCCGATCTCCAGCGGTGTGGACTACCATACCATCAATTTCATCTTCCATGAGGATGCGGTGGAGATCTACGAAGAGGATCCTGCGATCGGCCGCAGCAGCACATCGATCCCCATCAAGCTCGAAGGCGAGCCGATCAAGATCACCTACAACTGCAACTATATCGAAGATATCCTGAAGCATTCTGAGGGCGAGACAGTCATCCTGCATCTGCAGAAAAACGGCCCGCTTCTGGTAGAGCAGGAAGAAGATAAGGCCTACCAGTATGTCGTGACACCGATGAGGGGGAGACATTGATGGAGATCATAGCCGTCTACGGAGACTACATCCAGCTTGACCAGCTTTTGAAAAAGATCGATGCGATCAGCTCCGGCGGAGAGACCGGTGCTTACCTTGCCCAGCATCAGGTGAAGCTGAATGGCAAGCCTGTCCATGAAAAACGCAAGAAGATCCGTCCCGGAGATGTCCTTGCCATTGATGGCAGGGAGTATCAGATGAAGGCCGAATAGGGAAAAGGAGCTGTGAAGAAATGAATCCTCATTTCTTCACAGCTCCTTTTTACTTTG
>JAJWRZ010000176.1:0-3677 GCA_021633965.1 Dialister sp. | reverse complement strand
CGAAATGACGATACGGGAAAAGGGTATTCCCAAAAGTTTGAAAGCAGGGATTAGGGATTAAGGATTGGGAGCCTCGAGTGATCAGTGACTTACATACGACTTTCGGGCATCGCCCCGTTTCGTCATCCTGAGCGGCGAGAAACGTCGCACTTGAGATAACGAATGCCAGAACAGCTGCGACCTCGTCATCGATCTCGGCGAAGCCGCCACCTTCATTCCTCATTTCTCATTCAAGCGAGGCTCAGGCTAAACGTGATGACCCCGTCCTTGTATGACACATCGAGACTTCCCTTCATGAGCCTTGCCATATCGCGCGCCATAGAGAGCCCGATGCCGTAGCCGGACCTTTTGCTGTTGTGCGATGTATCACCGCGGTAGAAGCGCTCAAAGAAGCGTTCATAGTCCTCAGACGCTCCCTCTTTGTAAGGATTGGAAACAGAGAGGATCACGCCCTTTTTATGTTTCTCAAGGCGGGCGGTGATCGTCCCCTTCTCATCACAGTACTTGACCGCATTGTCCAGAAGGATGCTCACGATCTCCGAGAAGAGCCGCGGCTCGACCTTCGCATGGATGCCGCTCTCCGCTTCCACAGAGAGCGTCTTTCCCGCGTCCTCGATCATCTGGCGGAAACTGCCCGCACTGCTCTTCACCGCCTCCGAAAGATCCGTATCGACAAGCGTCAGATCCTTGGCCGACGTCTCCCCGATCTTGGAGAGCAGTACAAGGTCATTGATGAGGAGCGAGAGGCGCTTCACCTGCGAAATGATATTGCCCGTCCACTCGTTCTTGCCGTTGATCAGCTCCATCGCCTCCGCATTCGCGGAAATGATCGCGATCGGCGTCTTCAGCTCATGGCTGGCATTCGTAATGAATCGCTTCTGGTTCTCCATATTTCTGACGAAGGGGCGGATCGCGATCCCCGAAAGCACCGTCACGATACCGACGAAAAGCAGAAGGCAGAGCAGCCCGAAGAGAGAAGAATATTTCAGGAAAGCCTTCACCGCCGAGAGATCGCGCGTGCAGTCCAGAATGACGACCAGCAGATCGCCATCCGTGGTACGGCTCACATGGTATGCATAGGTCCCCTTCTGCTTTTGGAAATAGCCCTCGCTCTCCCCGGTCTTCACCGCAGCTACTGCTGCCTCTACCGCACTTTCCGCCGAAAAGGCAGCGATGTGATTGATATTCGTCACCTTGGCCGTGCCATCACTGTCCAGCAGTACGGAAAAATAACGGGTCTGGTACGTGAATTCCGGCGTATCCTCGACCCAACTGCCATCCGGGAGCCAGCCGCCCCCGCTTATGCGCCGCGTGGTGATGACGCCGCCATTGTCTGCGATGGTCTCAAGCACATCATGAATGTCTCCCCGCACAATGAGGTACATCATCCCATTGATGACAGAGAGCGCGACCGCTATGATGATGAACACCGCCAGCGTGGCCAGAAGTATGAATTGTCGGTGCAGTTTCTTGATCATATCCATAAATGAGGTTCCTTGGCACATTGGATAACAAAAAGGGTTCCGGGTTAGCCCGTAGGGCGGAGCGCCCCTTATCAGGGATGAAAGCTTTGCTCGCCAGTTAGAAGTGAGGAGTGGGGAGTGAGGAGTGCTGGTGCGGCGCATAAAAATTATAAAGCGCCGCGAGTATAAATAGGGCGATGCCCGAAAGTGAGTGGGTAACAGGTTTCCCGTTTGGGAATTCCAAACATCGACCGCCTGACCGCAAATGACAAAGATTTCTCGACTGCGCTCGAAATGACGATACGAGAGAGCCTAAAGTCTCCTAGTCTCCCAGTCACTAGTCACCAGTCACTCCTAATCCCTGCTTTCAAACTTTTGGGAATACCCTTTTCCCGTATCGTCATTTCGAGCGTAAGCGAGAAATCTTTCTTGCAGGCCGATAAACGATGCATGTGTGAAAGCAGAAATACGCAGCACCAAGGCGTCGTTTCCCTGTCAATGCCTATGTGATACTGACCGCAGTGCAAGAAAGATCCCTCGGCTGCGCTCGGGATGACGATACGAGAATCTGATGTCTCTGAGTCTTCTGGTCTCTTAGTCACCAGTCACCCAGTCACTCGAGACTCCTAATCCCTAGCTACCAGCCACTAGTCCCCATCCTTAGTCCCTAGTCCCCCATTGCGCGCAGTGCAAAAGGGCCTTCCTTCTCCCCTTCGATCACTGCCTTGCCTCGGACGGCGGCGAGCTTTTCTTTCAGGAAGGAAATATACATCCACACGATATCTGCCGGTACGTCAGGCTCATCGCTCCACACATAGCGCAGGATCTCCTCCTGCGTGAGTGCTTTGCCGGCATTCATCATGAAATACTTCATGAGCTTTGTCTCCTTGCTGCCGAGACGGATCGCGCTCTCCGCCGAGAGCTCCTGCTCTTCGACATTGAGCGTGACGCCGCCTGCCGAAAGGACGGCAGGGGTGAAGGCATTCGCGCGGCGTGTCATCGAGCGGATGCGCGCCAGAAATTCGCCCATCGCGAAGGGCTTCGTCAGGTAATCATCTGCCCCCGCATCAAGACCTGCGATGCGGTCATCGACCTCCGTCTTGGCGGTGAGCATGATGATCGGCACCGTGCTGCCGCTCCCGCGGAGCTTGGCAAGAACTTCGATGCCATCCATTTTCGGCATCATAATATCAAGGACGATGCAGTCATACGCTTCGCGCTCCGCCATCTGCCAGGCAGACAGTCCGTCGTAAGCCGCATCGACCTCATAGTCGAAGTGACGGAGCACCGCGACTTCGGCATCAGATAATGCTTTTTCATCTTCAGCAAGCAGGATCTTCATAGATTTGACCTCAGTAGAAAATATAAGAGGGTGGGGATTAGGGGATAGAAGTGACTAGGGACTGGTGACTAGTGACTAGGGACCAGGGACTAGTCACCAGCCACCAGCTACCAGTCACGTCTTCCTTATCAGATTCCGGATCGTCTGCATGGAGAGGTCGCAGGAAGCGAGCTCATCGGCGCAGCGCTTGAGCTCGCGACTGATGAGCGCGGCATTTTCCACCTCGTGCTTGTACTTCATTTCATGCTCGAGCGCCGCCCAAGAGTCCATCGCAATGGTGCGCAGCTGGATCTCGATGAAGAAATGCCCCGGATCTCTGCCTCTCGCATCCTCATAGGGAGCGGTGACATCCAGGATCATATGGTAGCTGCGGTAGCCATTGGGCTTGACGTTTTTGATATAGTCCTTTTCCTTTACGACAATGACGCCGGGAAGAGCCTTCAAGCGGGAGACGTTTTCATAAATGTCATCCACGAAACGGCATACCATACGAAATCCGATGGCATCCTTCACGGCATAGCAGGCAGACTCGGCGGTGAGGGGAAATCCTTTCCGCGTGAGCTTCTCCTTCATGCTGTCTTCTGCTTTCAGGCGGTACGAGAGGTGCTCATAAAGCATTTCTCCCGTCTTCTCTTTTTCTTTCTCACTGTAGGCACGAATGCCCCGCGCAAAGCCGTCCATGACAGCTTCGAGAGAGGCTTTATAGGGTCCGTAAATGGTCATAGATGCTCCTAAGAAAAAAAGGTTCAGGGTTCAAGGTTCAAAGGGTTCAGGTGGCGGCTTCGCCGCATTTTAGATGACGGTATTCCCGTATCGTCAGCCTTCCCCTCGAGGGGAAGGTGCCCCGAAGGGGCGGATAGGGCACTGGCGGT
>JAJWRZ010000175.1:0-3689 GCA_021633965.1 Dialister sp. | reverse complement strand
TTACGAGAGCACCCTATCCACCGCTGCGCGGTCCCCCTTCCCCAATGGGGAAGGCTATTAAGTTAAGCGGCAGAACGTTCTTGGCTCCCCATCGGGGGAGCTCCCCGAAGGGGTGAGGGGGCTACGCAACGGTATTGCATGAAAGTGTTGAAATATCGATAGCATCGGACTATTCAACATAGCACGCTATACCGCTAGCATGCCCCATCTCGCTACGCTCGAAATGGCGTCTCACTGGATTTTAGCGTCGCTACGCTCCTAAAAATCCAGTTCGCTTGCACATATTGCCTTCGGCACTTCCCCCGAAGGGGGAAGCAAGACGTTATGTAGCTAATGATTTCCTTAACTTAATAGCATTACCCCAATGGGGAAGGCTACGAAACGAGAATACCGCTTTGCCTCTTACTCTCTTATTCTAATGTCTGACATCTGGCGTCCCACCCACACTCTTCACCAGTCCGCCTGCGAGGATCAGGCGGTAGAGATTCTCCGGCATCCGGGGGATGGGGTAGCGTTTCCCCTGATGCAGGATACAATCATTGATGATGACCTTCAGCGTATCCCCCTCGCGCACATGATCCGGAAGCGCCGGACACTCGATGAGCAGCACCCCGTTATTGATCGCATTGCGGAAGAAAATGCGGGCGAAAGACTTCGCGATGATGCAGCGGATCCCGGAAGTCGCGATGACCTCCGCCGCCTGCTCCCGCGATGAGCCGCAGCCGAAATTGCTTCCTGCGACGAGGATATCCCCCTCGTGGATTTCCCGAGCCAGCTCCGGGCGAAGCGGCTCAAACATGTGCCGCTTCACCTCTTCCCATGATGCATACGAAAGATGCTGCGTCGGGATGATGATATCCGTATCGATGTCATCCCCAAATTTCCATACGCGCCCCGTAAGCGTCTGGGAAGACGGCACACGCATTTCCGCCCGCTTCTCTTCTCTCACAGGCAGCCCCCTCTTCGGTGAAGGCATCCCCCTTCCTGTACTTCCATCCGGCATCCCCGAGAGCGCCGCCTCCGCTGCGGCCCTCGTCGAAGAGAGGAATACCGCGCCGCCCGCATAGCCCGCTTCATTGTGGATATCATTGGAGATCATCCGCTCTGCCGCCCCGATGCGTGCCTCATAGTCCGGCGTCGCACACTGGCTCAGCACCAAACCGCCCGCCTCCATGATAGCCGTAAGAAACCCGAGGCTCGCCGCCTCTTCATACACCTTCGCCGATGCCGGTGCTGCGCTGAGACGCACACCGCGTGCGATGCGCTTCCCCCTGAGCGCCTTTGCGAGGATCTCCATATCCTTCAGAAAGCCGCCATACGCACCGCCCACGAAAACCGCCTGCACACCGGAAGAGAGACGCTCCTCCGTGACACGCCCATCCGGCAGAAAAAGCGAAGGCCTCACCTCCGCAAGGTCTATCACCCGCTCACCCGCTCCGGAGAACGGCCGAAACAGAGCCGAGCGCACCCCCAGCTTCTGCATCATCCCGCAAAGGACCATCCTCTCTTCCAGAGAGAAATCCCCTCCGCAAAACACCAGCACCATATTTGCTGTCACCTGCCCTGCCAGACGGGAAATGAGCATGCGCCCCACATCGCTCACATCCACATCAGATGCCATCTTCCCCATGAAAGAAATCCGGAGCGGCCGGCTCTCCCGAGCCATCCATGCATCCGATGCCAGCGCCTTCGCCATCTCCTGCCGCGACAGGCAAAGCCCCAGCGCCCCTTTCGCGCCCACCATCAGCACATCCGGATCACAGGCGAGCACCACCTCCCCCGCCTGCGACCGCACCGCAGCCTCATGCACCGCCATCCCCCGCCCGTAAGCAAAGGAAAGCCCCTGCCGCCGCGCCTGCTCCATCAGCTGACGCTGCAGGAGCGACTCCTCCGGCGCATTCGGCGGCACCTTGTGATCGATACGCACCAGCACCTTCTCCGGCGCTTTCACCACGCCCGCCATCTCCAGCACACCATCCGCAAAAGGATGATTCAGCACATAAAGCGACGGCGCACCCGTCGGCCTATTCCAGTCGATCGACTCCTCCATCCTATCCCATCCTTTCGTTTTCACTCCATTATACCATGACTGCCCGCCAGACACGCATCATCTAGCGTGGTCCGTGCATGTGAAGCATCCCGCTCCTCGTATCCCCCCTCTCTTTCATACCCCTAGTACCCTATCCGGCTCGCTCCGCTCGCCACCTTCCCCTCGAGGGGAATGCTTTGACCGTCGGAAATACCGCTTTCCTCACCCAACCTCCGCCCCTTCGGGGCACCTCCTTCCATAGGAAGGAGGGAGTGTCCACGCGAGCCCCTTCCCTTGGAAGGGGCTGCCGAGCGCAGCGAGGCGGGGTTGGCTTCTTTTTTTTGCGGCGAAGCCGCCTCCTCTTTGCCTTCCACATTGGAGAAAGGGGACCGCGTCAGCGGCGCTCGGGTGCTCTCGTATAATGGCGCACTTGAGACGATCTTCTTCGCTCTTTTTCATCCCGCTAGTACCCTATCCGGCTCGCTCCGCTCGCCACCTTCCCCGCGTGGGGAAGGCTTTGCTTCGGGATAGCAGTATTTACAAAATATGGAAAACCTGTGAACCTCTTAACCTATGAGGATACACATAGAGTGCTATCGCCGAGATCGCATCGCACACGGCGATGGATGGAGCGAAGCGGGCAATAAAAAAGGAAATCCCATTTCTGAGATTTCCTTTTTTGATTCAGGTTCGTTTGCGAGAACTCACAAATTAGAATTTGTAGTTCAGGGAAACAGCCCATGCATCTTCCGGATCTGCGCCTACTTCAGCATCGCCAGCAAATGCGTATTCAGCATGCAGCTGTACGTTCTTCTGGAGGGTTACGTTAGCGAGAGCATTCCAGTAGGTCAGGTTCTTAGCATTTGTCAGTGCTTTAAGAATATCGGTATTAAGACCGCTGCCGCCGAAGTAAACATTAGTATCTACATCGTTGTAAGCAACAGTCAGATCCCAAGTGCCAGCTTTCTTCCAGTCAGCTTTGCCATAGGAGAGGCCTGCGTTCCAAGCGGTGTCATAGTCGCCAGCAGTGGTGTTGTTCCAGTATTCACCGAATACGTTGAACTGCTGAACCGGAATGTTCAGGTTTACACCATAGATTTCATCCTTGGATCCATCTTTCTGAGCGATGTAGTCAGCGCCGAGTTTAGCGAAACCAAAGTCATAAGCGCCTCGAGCGAAGTAAGCATCTTTGCTCTTCCAATCAGCGTCATCGGAAGCATTCAGCTGGCCAAAGCCGGTGGTGAGAGCCAGTTTGCCATTGTTGTAAGCAATCTGTGCGCCATCATAGCCGTTTGCATCGCCGAACAGCCAGCCGCCCTGGTTACCAAAAGCGATTGGCTGACGGCCCAGACGTACTGCTACATCTTTGCCGAAGTTGTGGTTGACGAACAGCTGCTGCATGTAAACGCTTTTACCGCTGTCGTCGCCTTTGAAGTCCATGTCGTAAGCCATTCTGCCGTTGACATAGGTGGATTCATTGACCTGGCCTTTAACGTTGATTCTCATACGGCCATTCCAAGAATCCGGACCAGTTTTACCTGTTGCTTTGTTGACGGTGTTATCTTTGGTCTGATAACGCATACGAGCGTCGCCGGACCAGTAGAGGTTGCCGACTTTCTTTTCCAGGTTGGAAACGCGAACGCCGAGGTTTGCGAGTTCG
>JAJWRZ010000014.1:0-24479 GCA_021633965.1 Dialister sp. | reverse complement strand
ACGCTGACTGCGAAGGTGCAGGGGACGCGGCGCACGCCCTACCATGTCACGCTGACGCTTCCTCCTTTTCCGGAAAACAAAGTCCAGGCCTTTCTGGATGATGTATCGCGCCATCCTTCGATCGTGACGAAGCTCCTGCATCGGGAGTTGTCACCTGCTGTCATGGAGCTTGCGGAAAAGGCAGGGCTTTCCCTATTCCCCTCCTCGATGAATGACATCGAGATGCATTGCAGCTGTCCTGACTGGGCGCACCTCTGCAAGCACATCGCGGCCGTCATCTATGAGGTGAGCCATGCCATCGACAATGATCCTTTCCAAGTCTTTTCCCTGCATGGCGTGTCGCTTGTGAGCGAGCTAAAGAAGCGGCATGTGACGATCACAAATGAGATGTCTGTCAAGATCCCGCGCTGGGATGACCTTGTGAAAGGGGAACTGGTCAAGGATATGGCACTTCCCATGGTAGAGGAAACGGCGGAAATTCCAGATTTCACGAAGATCAAAAGCCTCTTTTCCTTATGGATGCGTGTGCTTCCCGCTTCGCCTGCCTTCTACGGGCGCGGCAGCTTTGGCCGCGTCTATGAAAAGACCATGACGGGCGTCAGAAAGACCGCAGAGAAAGCGCTCTTTGATTCATCAGCCGTTTACGTCGTGGGCGGCGGGAAAGACAGTCTGGAGCTTGCCTCCGTTTCTTCCGTGCATCTCGTGATCGAAGGGCTCTCCGAGGGGAAGCTCTACACAGATCGCGGCGACTGGTGGCCGATGAGCCGTTTTCTCGCTGCACTTCTCGATATGACGGAAGAGGAAGCGCAGGACAGCTCTTACACCGTGCGCGCCTTCCGCGAGGTGGTGCTGCTCGCTATACACCTTCTCCGTACAGGGAATGCCATCCCCGAGCTGGTGCGTGTGGATGAGAATGCGCTCTCCATCCGCTGGATGCCGACCGAGCAGGACGTAGGCACGGCGGAAGCCATGGGGATCCTCTCGAAATGGGTGACTCCTTCCATGGTAGAGATCGCGCGATACAGAGAGAAGAGATGCTTTGCCAGAGAGCCTGCCGAGGCGGCGCTTTCACTTTTCCTCACGCACTTGATGCAAAACATGGCGAAGAAAAATTTCGCAGACGATCCCATCTATGATCTTTTCTTCATGGGGGAGCCCCTGATGGCGCGAGAAGGAAGGCCGCACCCCGAGGCTGACGGCATCGCATCTTGGCTATCCTATTTCCACCTGAGCGCTGTCCGCTGGCAGCCCGTGCTTCTCGTGTCAGATGATCCGAAAACAAAAGCCTTCCGTTTGGACCTCTCTGTCGTAGACAGTGAGGACAGTGAAGGAAATGCGCTGCCGCTCGCGGACGTTTTTACAAAGAAAGATTATGATGCCTGCCGCTACCAGATCTTAAAGGATATGGACCTGCTTTCTTCCCTCGTGACCGGCATGGAAGACTATATGGACAGCGAAGGAAGGATACCGATCTCCTTCACGGCGGAAACCTTTGCCCCCTTCCTTTTGGAAGCCATCCCGGCCATGCGTCTTTTGGGCGCGCGCGTCATCCTGCCGAAGTCCTTGCAGCACCTCATCCGTCCGAAGAAGACACTCCGCCTCAAAAAGAAAGAAGAGGGAGCATCGCATGCACCGTCCCTCCTCTCTTTGGAAGACATGCTCGACTTCGACTGGCAGATCGCCCTTGGAGACGAGCGGATATCCCCGGATGATTTCGAAAAACTATCCGTCAAAGCAGGCTCCCTCATTGCATTCAAAGGGCAATACCTCTACGTGACCGAAGCAGATCTGAAAAAGCTCGAAAAAATGTGGCAGCATCCTCTCTCCCTCAAGAGGGAAGAGCTCCTCCGCATCGCCCTTGAAGGCAGCTATGAAGGCGCGAAGATCACCATGACGAGCGAGGTGAAGCGACTGCTCTCCTCCATGAAAGAGGGCGAGCCCGTCGCGCTGCCGGAAAATGTATGTGCGACACTTCGCCCCTACCAGGAGCGCGGCTATGCGTGGCTTTACAATAACAGCCGCCTCGGCTTCGGCAGCATCCTTGCCGACGACATGGGCCTTGGGAAGACCCTTCAGGTCATCACCTTCCTCGAAAAGCTCCGCGAAGAAGGACGCCTTGCCAAGAAGAAAGCGCTCATCGTCGTGCCGACGAGCCTTCTCTCCAACTGGCAGGAAGAGATCGCCCGCTTCGCACCTCTCCTCACCGTTTTCCTCTACTATGGCGCCAAGCGCGACCTCGCCGATTTCCATGGGGACATCCTTCTTACCACCTATGGACTCCTTCGAAGCGACCAGGAGTTTCTCAAAAAGAAGAAATGGGAAGTCTTCATCATCGACGAAGCGCAGAACATCAAGAACCCCGACACCGCCCAGAGCCGGGCCGTCCGCAGCGTGAAAGCACCCATCCGCATCGCCATCTCCGGCACCCCCGTCGAGAACAGCCTCAAAGAATTCTGGTCCATCATGGAATTTACCAACAAAGGTTACCTCGGCAGTGCGAAGACCTTCCAGACACGCTATGCGAATCCCATCCAGTATGAGCAGGACAGAAAAGCAGCCGAACGCTTCAAAAGCATCACCGCGCCCATGCTCCTGCGCCGCCTCAAGACAGACAAGACCATCATCAGCGACCTTCCGGATAAGCTCGAGCAGGACGAGTACACCCTCCTCACCCCTGCGCAGGCCGCTCTGTATCACCAGACCGTAGAAGAGAGCCTCCGCGTCATCAGCGAGCAGAAGGACGGAGATAAAGACTCCCTCTTCAAGCGCCAGGGCCTCGTCCTGCAGATGATCCTCGCGCTGAAGGAGATCTGCAACCATCCCGCACTCTTCACCAAAGAGGACAACTGGGATCCCGCCCTCTCCGGCAAAGCCGAGCGCCTCCTCGACCTCGCAGAAAGCATCCAGGCCAGCCGTGAAAAGGCCCTGATCTTCACCCAGTTCAAGAGTATGGGGGATAAACTCGCCGATTTCCTCGAAAGCAAACTGGGAGAGCGCCCGATGTTCCTCCACGGCGGCTGCTCCCTCCGGGAGAGAAAAGACATGGTGGACCGCTTCCAGACAGACCCGAAGGCGAGATTCTTCATCCTCTCCCTGAAAGCCGCCGGCACCGGCCTCAACCTCACCGCCGCCTCCCACGTCATCCACTACGACCTCTGGTGGAATCCCGCCGTAGAGTCCCAGGCGACAGACCGCGCCTACCGCATCGGCCAGAAGAACAACGTCCTCGTCCACCGTTTCATCACCAAGAACACCTTCGAAGAAAAGATCAATGAGATCATCCAAAAGAAAAGATCCCTCGCCGACATGACCGTCTCCGTCGGCGAAAGCTGGATAGGAAATATGACGGATGATGAGCTTTCCAAGATATTCCGGTGAGAGGCAGAGACGTCAGGCGTCAGAGGGCAGGAGTCTGAAATCTTCAAAAGAGAAGAAACAATGCGTGGCATAAAAGCGTTCGTTATCCTTGCGATGACTGCGTTCTACTTTTCCATTGTGTCTTGGGGTAAAGGGACGAATCTTTTTGTGCTTGATGCCTAATTCCTTTAATTTACGCTCAAAAAGAGTAAGGTCTTCGTTAGGACTTGCTTTGGTGAATCGTTTAGTGAATTCGGTGCCGTTATCTGTCTGCACACATTCAATAGGCATCGGGAAAGCCTGAACGAGATGCACCAGAAATATCATGGAAGAGTAGTTGCTGTGCTCTTCAAAGGCTTCCACATACACTCTCCGTCTCATAGTCTCCAACCTTTCCCCCCCTTGACAAACGCAAAAAAGAAGTCTATAGTATGACCATACATGTGAGGATAGAGACATGATGGATCCTTGGTACACGCAAAGAGAGTCTGCGGCTGGTGGGAGCAGATGGTGGGGGGATCGATTACCGCTCTGGAGCAGGAGGATCGAAATCTTCCCGGGTGGCCTCGTTACCGGGCCGACAAGTGGAGCTACGGCTCTGATTTGGGTGGAACCACGGAATACAACTTTCGTCCCTTAGGGACGGAAGTTTTTTTATTGCTTTCATGTTGCTCTCTGCGAAGCGGCTGAAATGGAAGAGCCAAGCAGAAAGCAGCAAAAATGGAAGCCACTGTCCCCAAGCAGTGAATGTCTGTTTTTAGAAAGGAAGATACTATGATTACGATTCGTCTGAAAGACGGAAAAGAGAAGGAGTTCGAGAGCGCGGTATCTCTGGCGGATGCAGCGAAGGCGATCTCCAACAGCCTTGGCAAGAATGCGCTGGTGGCGAAGGTGAATGGCGAGCTGACGGATCTGCGCGATCCGATCGTGGATGGTGCAGAGGTGGAATTCTTCACGAAGGAGGATCCGGAAGGTCTTTTCACGCTGCGTCATACGGCGTCCCATGTGATGGCACAGGCGATCCAGCATCTGTTCCCGGGCGTGAAGTTCGCTATCGGACCGGCGATCGATGATGGCTTCTACTATGATCTGGACTCTGATCATGTTTTCAGTCAGGAGGATTTCGCAGCGATCGAGAAGGAGATGTCAAAGATCGCGAAGGAAAATATCCCGCTGGTGAAGAAGGTGCTGCCGCGCGATGAAGCACTCCAGTATTTCAAGGATAAAGGCCAGGACTACAAGGTCATGCTGATCGAAGGTCTGCCGGAAGAGGAAACGATCTCTCTCTATGAACAGGGGGATTTCACGGATCTCTGCGCGGGTCCGCATATGAAGTCCACCGGCAAGGTGAAGACATTCAAGCTGATGACGGTCGCTGGCGCTTACTGGCGTGGTGACTCCAAGAATAAGATGCTGCAGCGTATCTATGCGACGGCATTCTTCAGCAAGGAAGATCTCGACCACTATCTCTTCGTCCGTGCGGAAGCAGAGAAGCGTGACCACAGAAAGCTCGGCAAGCAGCTCGATCTGTTCTCCTTCCATGAAGAGGGCCCGGGCTTCCCGTTCTTCCACCCGAAGGGCATGATCCTCAGAAATAAACTGATGGACTATGAACGCGAGCTCTTCAAGGAATTCGGCTATGTGGAGATCATGACGCCTGTCATCCTGTCGAAGAAGCTGTGGCTGCAGTCTGGTCACTGGGATCATTACAAGGAAAATATGTACTTCACCCAGATTGATGACGAAGACTATGCGATCAAACCGATGAACTGCCCCGGCGGAATCCTTTTCTTCAAGACGCAGCAGCGTTCTTACAGAGATCTGCCGATGCGTGTCGGCGAATTCGGCCTTGTTCATCGTCATGAGCTGAAGGGCGCGCTGCACGGTCTTTTCCGTGTACGCTGCTTCACGCAGGATGATGCGCACATTTTCATGACGCAGGAACAGATGAAGGATGAAGTCATCAAGTGTATGGCGATGTATCAGAAGATGTATGGTGTCTTCGGTCTGGAATACCATGTCGAACTCTCTACCCGTCCGGAAAACTCCATGGGCAGCGATGAGCTGTGGGAGATTTCCACGAATGCGCTCCGCGAAGCGATCGAGACGGCGGGTGTACCGTACCAGATCAATGAAGGCGACGGCGCTTTCTATGGACCGAAGCTCGATTTCCATGTACAGGACTCTCTGGGACGTACCTGGCAGTGCGGCACCATCCAGATGGATATGCAGCTGCCGGAACGCTTCGATGTGAACTATATCGGTGAAGATGGAGAAAAGCACAGAGCAGTCATGCTGCACCGCGCAGGCTACGGCTCTCTGGAACGTTTCATCGGCATCCTGATCGAACACTATGCAGGGGCTTTCCCGACCTGGATCGCTCCGGTACAGGCGAAGATCATCCCTGTCACGGACAAGAATCTGGAATATGCGAAGTCTGTCGCAGCGGCTATGTCCGAGTCTGATATCCGTGTCGAAGTGGAAGAGGCCAATGAAACACTGGGCTACAAGATCCGTAAGGCACAGATGGAGAAGGTACCGTACATGATCATTGTGGGCGATCAGGAAATGAAGGGTCACACCATTTCTGTCAGAAGCAGAAAGAATGGCGACCTGGGGTCCCAGTCTCTCCCGATGTTCGTTGCAAACCTGATCCGCGAGATCAAAGAACGGGAAAACTGAGATGGCTTACAAAGAATACCAGAGTGCTGATATCGCACGGGCCGCGCTCCGCATGTCTTTGACCGAGACGCGGGCAGATGAGAATGCGCTGAAGGAAAGGCTGGCGAAGGATGGCATCCGCGCTGTCGCTGTGAACTTTGGCGGGAAATTTCTGGATATCCTTCCGAAGATCTTCGAGTCGGCCATCGTGGCTGCTCAAAGGCAGAAGGTCATCTCTGATACTCATGTGGGGGATGGCTCTGTGGTCGGAGCCATGGAGTCTGCCATCGAGCAGGTGAAGCCGATGGCGATCGGCATGAATGTTGGCGGCAAGATCGGTATCGCCCGCTGGAATGAGCATCTCTGCGTTGCGATCTTTGTCGGCGTGGGTGTGCTTCATTTCAATGAGGTCACGGTGGGCATGGCGCATCGTGTCCTTCGGAATGATCTGCCTGATTGAGAAAATCATAAGGGGCAGGGAGTGACTATCTCATACCTGTCCTGCATAAGAAAAGAGCCGGGGGCTTTTGCCTCCGGCTCTTTTTGATGGGAGAAAGAGGGAGTCATTTTTCTTGACAGGAAAAGCCGAAGGCGGTACATTGAATGAAATTCGATGGTTCGTTTGAGTGACAGGATGCGTGGAGGCTTTATGAAGGAAAAGATCAGTCTGATTCAAATGGATGTAGAGCTGGGACAGGTGGAAAGAAATTATGAAAAAGCCGTGCAGCTGATGGAGCTTGCACTGGAAGACAAGCCGGACATTCTTGTTCTGCCGGAAACGTTAAACACCGGTTTCTTTCCGTCGCCGGACAGCGCACTCTATGCCGCTTCTGATGCAGATGGCGTGCAGACGAAAAAGGTATTCGGAGCCTTTGCCAAGGAGCATGGCGTCAATATCGTGGCGGGCTCGGTCAGCGTTTTGGAAAATGGATGCGTTTTCAATCGAAGCTATATCTTTGATCGCAAGGGCGAGGTCGTTGCCTCTTATGATAAGATCCACGGCTTCAGCCCGATGGGAGAAACGAAGTCGTATACCGGCGGCTCTTCCACTGTCTACTTTACGCTGGACGGGATCGACTGCTCGATGGCGATCTGCTATGACGTACGCTTTTGTGAGCTGATCCGGACAGAAGCATTGCAGGGGGTGGATCTGTTTTTCCTCCCCGCTGCCTGGCCGCTCGTAAGGAAGGAGCACTGGATCACGCTTTCTAAAGCCAGAGCGATCGAGAATCAGATGTTTTTCTGTGCAGTGAATGAATGCGGCCGTGCCGGCAGCACGCAGTACGGCGGAAACTCGATGCTCCTCTCGCCTTTGGGGGAAGAACTGCTCCATCTGGGAGAAAAGGAGCAGGTGGCCACGGTGGAGATCGATACGGATGTGCTGCAGGGCATCCGAGAGAGCATCAATGTGTTTCGTGACAGAAGACCGGAATTGTATCATCTGTAGAAAAATAGGGGAAAGGCGTTTCGTCCTTTGATTGCGCGTGAACGAGGTTCAGTGGGCGGCGCATAAAAATCAGAAGCGTCACGGAGTATAAATAATGGCGATGCCAGAAGGTGGGTTTTAGTCACTAGTCACCAGTCACCAGTCACTTGAGACTCCTAATCCCTAATCCCTAGCTACTCATCCCTGCTTTCAAACTCTCGGGTTGTGGTGCGGCGCATAAAAATCAGAAGCGCCGCGGAGTATCGATCATGGCGATGCCCGAAGGTTTCTTGAAGAGCTGGTTTCCCGTTTGAGGCTTCCAAACATTGACCATTTTGACCGCGAATGACAAAGATTTCTCGCTTGCGCTCGAAATGACGGTGCGAGAGGGTTCGCGGTCCCCAGCCACCACTATCGCCCAAGGGCAACCATTTTTCAAAAAGTGCTTGACAAAAGTACCATGGATGGATATACTAATATGCGTAACTTACGTGCGGCCCGGTGGTGTAGTGGTCTAACATGCCGCCCTGTCACGGCGGAGATCGTCAGTTCAAATCTGATCCGGGTCGCCAGCGCGGAAGTAGCTCAGTGGTAGAGCACAACCTTGCCAAGGTTGGGGTCGCGGGTTCGAGTCCCGTTTTCCGCTCCATATGGCGGCATAGCCAAGCGGTAAGGCAGAGGTCTGCAAAACCTTTATCCCCAGTTCGATTCTGGGTGCCGCCTCCATATTACAATCTATTACATTCATATAGACCTGCCGGGGTGGCGGAACTGGCAGACGCAAGGGACTTAAAATCCCTCGGATCGTGAGATTCGTACCGGTTCGATTCCGGTCCTCGGCACCAATTTGAATGATGAGCCGGAGCGTGATGCTCCGGCTTTTTGTTGTTTATAAATGGGTATACGCTGGGAAGCGGTCAGGATCGGGGCGCTGGCGGTGTTCCCAAGGCGTCTTGGCCCCGCTCCCGGGCTGCTCAATGAATCGAGGCAAACTATTATGGCAAAGAAAGAAAAGAAAACGAATGTCATGCGCATTCTGGATAAAGAGAAGATTTCCTACGAGACGAAGTCCTATGACTACGATGAGGACAATCTCTCGGGCGTGCATGCGGCGGCAGAGCTCGGCTATGATCCGGACATGGTTTTCAAGACCATCGTCACGCATGGTGACAAGACGGGCCCGGTGGTCTTCTGTCTGCCTTCCGAGAAGGAGATCGATCTCAAAGCGGCGGCGCGTGTGAGCGGGAATAAGAGTGTGGAGATGATCCATGTGAAGGAGCTTCCCGGCCTCACCGGGTATCTGCGCGGCGGCTGTTCGCCGATCGGGATGAAGAAGGCCTTCCCGACCTTCATCGATGAGAGCTGCCATCACCATCAGGCGATCAGCATCAGCGCGGGTCAGCGCGGCCGCCAGGTGGTGCTTTCGCCGGATGATCTGATTTCCCTCATCGGCGCGAAGACGGCGGATCTGACGGCGAAGTAGAGAGGCGGAAGACGGATTTCCTCATGATGCGTAAATGCGGACTTTTCTCAAAAGGAGGAATGAAGGTGGCGGCTTCGCCGCCTTATCAATAGGGCGATGCCCGAAGGTTTTCTGCATAGCAGGTTTCCTGTTTTGGATTTCCAAACATTGACCATTTGGCCGCGGATGACAAAGATTTCTCGCTTGCGCTCGAAATGACGATACGAGAGAGTCGCTAGTCACAAGTCACTCTCCTCCTCATCCCTGCTTTCAAACGCCGCATCTTTCATGAATACCGCATATTAGGGAAACGCGGATTAAGGAAACACTGTGCGGCGCTTCTGACTTGATGCGTCGTACCAACCCCTTTGAACCTCTTGAACCCATAGAACCTGCTGCACCTCTTTGGCATGCCCCATGGACGAACCTGATCCCGATGACTGGATACCATGTCCGGTCATCGGGATTTTTTATTTTTCACTCTGCGTATGCTATAATAAAGTGATATTTTGGATACGTGTGAGTTGTTATATAAAGGATATATATTATGGAAAAGAAGTACTTCACCCTGACCTATGGCTGCCAAATGAATGAATCGGACACGGAGCGCATCAACGGGCAGCTGGAGGAGCTGGGATATACGCCGGCAGAGACGATGGAAGAGGCGGATATCATCATCATGAATACCTGCAGCATCCGTCAGAATGCGGAAGAGAAGGTCTATGGCAAGATCGGGGAGATCAAGAAGCTGAAGGATAAGAATCCGCACCTGCTTCTGGGCATCGCCGGCTGCATGGCGCAGGAGAATAAGGGCAAGCTCATCGAGCGCATGCCGATCATTGATTTCGTCATCGGGCCGTACCATATCCATGACCTGAAGGAGATCGTTTCGAAGGAAGATGCGCGCGGAGGCCATGTGGTGAAGACGGAGAGAAATCCGCACAGTGTGAGTGACTACAGCGAGCTTCGTGCGGTGCGTAAGTCTCATGTCTTTGCATGGATCCCGATCATGCAGGGGTGCAACAAGTTCTGCACGTACTGCATTGTGCCGTATGTACGCGGCCGTGAGCTGTCGCGCAGTGTGGAGGATATCTCGCGCGAAATAGAGGGTCTCGCGAAGGAAGGCTATAAGGAAGTGACGCTCCTCGGGCAGAATGTGAATTCGTATGGTCTTGATTTCAGAAACGGGACGGACTTCGGGACGCTGATCCGCGCGATCGACAAGGTGGATGGCATCGAGCGCGTGCGCTATATGACGTCGCATCCGAGAGATATGACTTTCGATATGGTGGATGCGATGGCGGATTCGCCGAAGGTGGCGCGTCATATGCATCTGCCTGTGCAGCATGGCTCGAATGAAATGCTGAAGAAGATGAATCGCGGATATACGATCGAGCATTTCAAGGAGCTTGTTTCCTACGTCCGTGAAAAGATGCCGGACATCGTGCTGACGACCGATCTCATCACCGGGTTCCCAGGAGAAACGGAAGAGATGCATCAGGAGACGCTCGCGCTTTTGAAAGAGGTGCGTTTCGATTCGGCATATACATTCATTTATTCGCCGAGAAATGGCACGCCGGCAGCGCGCATGACGGATCAGATCGATGAGGAGACGAAGCACCGCCGCCTGCAGGAGCTGATGGATGTGGAGAATGAGGTGAGCCTTTCTCTGAATCAGGCAATGGAGGGCAAGACTTATCCCATCATCGTCGAAGGCCCGTCGAAGCAGGAGGATGTCTGGTATGGACGTACATCGGGCAATAAGATGATCCTTTTCCCGTATCAGGAAGGCGTCAAGGTCGGTGACACGCTCGAAGCGAAAGTCGAGGTCGGACAGACGTGGGTGCTTAAAGGGAAATTGGTGTAGTTTCGAGTTTTCTTTGAACGCCTATCTACATAGTGAGGAGTTAGGAGTGAGAAGTGAGGAGTGGCGGAAGGGGCGCACAGTTCATATAGCGCCCCAATCCCCTTTTTTATTATTGTGCGTGTTGCGTAGTATAAAACTTGGCGGCGCTATATCATTAGTGCGCCGCCACCACCACTCCTCACTCCTCATTCCTCACTCCTAACTTGGAGATATATGCCTTTTGCCTAAATTAGAATGACCAGAAAGAAGGAACAAGACCATGGCCAAAACGCCCTTGATGGCACAGTATAAGGAAGTCAAAGAGAAATACCAGGACTGTCTGCTTTTTTACCGTCTGGGCGATTTCTATGAGCTTTTCTATGACGATGCGCTGACGGCGTCGCATGAGCTGGAGCTGACGCTGACGGGAAAGTCGGCAGGGCAGGATGGCCGCGTACCGATGTGCGGGGTGCCTTTCCATGCGGCAGAGCTTTATATTTATCGGCTGATCCAGAAGGGATACAAGGTCGCGATCTGCGAGCAGCTGGAAGACCCGAAGAAGGCGAAGGGGCTGGTCAAGCGTGATGTCATCCGTGTCATCACGCCGGGGACGATTCTTTTTGAAAATTCCATCGCAGATAAGTCGAACAATTATCTCATTTACCTCTTAGAGGCGGATAAGGAGATCGCCGCGGTGCTCGCCGATGTCTCGACGGGGGAGTGCTGGTGGGGCACTTGGGATAAGAAGAAGGAGCAGGATGCCTTCTTCGACCTTTTGTCGGTATACAATCCCGCGGAAGCGGTATGTCTCGTGTCAGATGATTTCTATGAAAAGCTCTCCCGCTTCGCTGCGGCGCGTCTCGGGGCCTGTCTCCTGACGCGAAGGGATGACGGGGAAGAGGGCGAGATCCCAGCGGCGGCAGCGCCCATAGAAAATCGCCATGTGCAGAAGGCTTTCGCTCTTCTTTCGGGATATCTCAAAGAGGTCATGCGCTCGGAGGCGGCGGATTTCCATGATCCGCGGCCGATCCGTGAGGATCATACGCTGACGCTCACCGAAGAGTGTCTCCGAAATCTGGAAATCACGCGGAATATGCGTGACGGCGGGCGGCGCGGCACGCTCTTAGAGCTTCTCGACTATACGCATACAGCGATGGGGGCGCGCCTCTTGAAGCGCTCGCTGGAGCGGCCGCTGACGGATGTGAACCGCATCATGCTGCGCCAGTCGGCGATCGAGGAGCTGACGCAGCACATGACGGAGCTTTCGCGCCTCGAAGAGATGCTGTCCGGCGTCTTTGACTTCGAGCGTATTCTTTCCCGTATCGAGGCGAATTCGACTTCGCCCAAGGATTTGCTCTCTCTGAAAGCGACGCTTCGCGTGGTGCCGCAGGTGAAGCAGCTCCTCTCCGGCGCAGGCTCGGTGCTTTTGAAGAAACTGAACAGCCAGCTCTCGCTGCATGGCCCTGTCTTTGACCTTTTGGACCGCGCGATGAATGAGAATGGGACGGGCAATATCAAGGACGGCAAGTACATCCGGGAAGGCTTCTCCGCCGAGCTGGATGAAGTGCGTTCGCTGTCGGAGAACAGCCAGAAGTACATCCAGGACTTGGAAGAGAAGGAAAAGGAAAAGACGGGCATCAAGCTCAAGATCGGCTTCAATAATGTCTTCGGATACTATTTTGAGATCTCCAATGCGAATAAGCTCCCTGTCCCTGCGTACTATGTGAGAAAGCAGACGCTTGTGAATGCGGAGCGCTATATCACGCCGGAACTGAAGGAATTCGAGACGAAGGCGCTCTCTGCCAAAGAAAAAACAGAGCAGCTCGAGCTCAAGATCTATCAGGCGGTGAAGGCGGAAATCCGTCCGGAAATCCCTGATATGCAGAAGACGGCGCGTGCGCTCGCAGCGGTGGACTGCCTCGCAAGCCTTGCGCGGGCAGCGATCAAGGACCGCTACATCCGTCCGTCGATCATTAGCCCGAAGGATGGGTATATTTCCATCAAAGACGGCCGTCATCCGATGGTCGAGCATGCCTTGAAGAGAGACATGTTCGTTCCGAATGATACGGAGCTGAATCATCGGAATCAGGAGATCCTGGTCATCACGGGGCCTAATATGGCTGGTAAGTCGACCTACATGCGTCAGGTCGCTGTCCTCACCATCATGGCGCAGGTGGGTTCTTTCATTCCCGCAAGGAGCGCGGTCTTCGCGCCAGTCGATCGCATTTTCACGCGCGTCGGCGCGACGGATGACATTTCTACGGGGCAGAGTACCTTCATGGTGGAAATGCAGGAGGTATCCTACATCCTTAGGCATGCGACGAAGAACAGTCTTATCATTCTGGATGAGATCGGACGCGGTACGAGTACCTATGACGGTATGAGCATCGCGAAGGCGGTCGTGGAGTACATCGACCAGAAGATCCACGGCTATACGCTCTTTGCGACGCACTACCATGAGCTTTCCGATATGGCAGAGACAAGCCCGCGGATCAAAAATTACACGGTATCCGTCAAGGAACGGGGGAAGGATATCACCTTCTTGCGCCGCATCGTGCCGGGCTCGGCGGATCGGAGCTATGGGATCCACGTCGCACGCCTCGCGGGGCTTCCCGAGTCGCTTCTTGCCAGAGCCGATGAGATCCTACTGGGGCTTGAGAAGGAGGATGGGAAGAGCCGTCCCGCTCCGGAGAAGCCGCAGGCAGCCGCTGGTGCGATGGATCTTTTCAGCTCGCCCATCATTGACGAGCTGGCGAATCTCGACGTCATGAGCAAGACACCGATCGAAGCAATGGAGATCTTATTCCGGTTGAGCCGCGAAGCGAAGGAGGGACGCTGATGGCATTGATCCATGTACTCGATGAAGTGACGGCGAATCAGATCGCCGCCGGTGAAGTGGTGGAGCGTCCGGTGAACGCCGTCAAGGAAATGGTAGAAAATGCCGTGGATGCCGGCGCGAGCGATATAGAGGTGGAGATCGCGGACGGCGGACTCACCTACATCCGCGTCACAGACAATGGCAGCGGCATGTCGGCAGAGGATGCGAAGCTCTCCATCGTGCGTCATGCGACGAGCAAGATATCAACGGTGGATAACATCTATCACATCGCCTCGCTGGGCTTCCGCGGAGAGGCGCTGGCGAGCATTTCTGCCGTCTCACGCACGGCCATCACGACCCGGCGGCAGGAAGACGTGGAGGGCACGATCGTCGAAGTCGAGGGCGGGACAGTCAGCGAAGTGAAGCCGACCGGTGCGCCGGGCGGCACGACGATCGAGGTGCGCGATCTCTTCTATAATGTGCCGGCTCGGAAGAAATTCCTGAAATCCGAACGGACCGAGGCCAGCCGCATCAATACGATGATGGGGAAGCTCGCACTCGCGAATCCGGATATTTCCTTCCGCCTCATCAATAACGGACGCACCGTCATCGAGACACCGGGGAACGGCCGTCTCCTCGATGTCGTGTCCGCACTCTACGGCACGAAGACGGCTGGCGAAATGCTCGAAGTCTCCGGCGAAAACGAAAGGGGCATCCTTTCGGGGCTCATTTCCAAGCCTTCGCTTTTGAAGAGCAGCCGCCAATACCAGACGATCATCATCAACCGCCGCGTCGTCGAGAGCAGCGCGGTGTCGAAAGCCGTCGACAATGCCTATCACTCGCTGCTCCCTAAGAATGGATACCCGATCCTCGTCCTCGCCTTCACCGTTGCTCCTGAGTCGATCGACGTGAATGTGCATCCGCAGAAGCGGGAAATCAAATTCTCGGATGAGCAAAGCATCTTCCGTCTTGTCTATCACAGCGTCCTGCAGTCGCTGACGACGAAGGATACGCCGGACGAGATCGCACGCGAAATGATCAAAGACCCGGGGCATCAAGTAGCCAAGGAAGGCGACTTTGACCTGACGTCTGTCAAGGTCGAAGACGCGCGCTCCGTGGGGCCTGACATCGGACTTACCGAAAAAGAAAAGGATCCCGCGCGCTGGGGAGAGCCGAGCGCAGCCTATGCAGCAGAAAAACGGCACCCGATGCCTGTCTGGCATCCGCAGGGAAAGCCGGCGGGAGAAAGGCGGGAAATCCCCTTTACGCCTTCGATTTCTAAAGAGAAACTTTTCTCGAAAGAGTCTGTCTTCCCGGGAAGACAGGCAGAAGAAAAAGAAGCATTCACGCCCGAGGTGCTTTTCGATGCGCCAAAGACCGAAGAGCCGATCATCCCGCTGGGACAGGTCGCCAAGTGTTTCATCCTCTGCCAGCGGGGGATGGATCTCTTCATCATCGACCAGCACGCGGCGCATGAGCGCGTCCGCTATGACCGTCTGGCGGCGCGCGCGGAGGGCATCCCGGTGCAGGAGATTCTGGTGCCCTACCTTCTCCATGCCGACCCCGAGGATCTCACGCTCTTGGAAGAGCATGAGGCGGATCTGGCGCGTCTTGGCATCACCTTCGAGCAGGCAGGCCCGGACGTCATCCGCATCACGGGAAATCCGGAGGATCTCTCGGAGGCGGACATGGACCGTGTGATGAAAGATATCACGCGCGCTTTCCACGAGAAGGACGTGCCTTCGCCGGAAACGATGCGTCATCGCATGATGGCATATGCCGCCTGCCGCGGTGCGATCAAGCGCGGGGATCCCTTGAATATCCGGCAGATGAAAGAGCTCATCGTCGACCTCTTCCACACGAGCCGCCCCTTCGTCTGCCCGCATGGCCGCCCGACCATCGTGAAATTCACCCCCGAAGAGCTGGGAAGGCTCTTCAAACGCCCATGAGAGCGGGCGTCACGACCATCCGCCATGCGGACTCCTCCATCGTCAAAGAGGCGAAGCGGCGCGGAGAGGCACTGGGATTTCCCTATATCCCGCGCGGCGATACACTGGAAGAGATGACGGAGGAGACCGGGCTTTCCGGATTCCTCATTTACGGGAAACAGCTTCCGCTTTACTGGTCTATGGGAGAAGAATACCGCTTCCATATGGGGACGGCAGTGCTAAGGACCACGCAGCTTCGCAAAGGAAATCCTGACCGTCTCTGCGCGCTCCTTCCTGCGATCGGTACTTGCGATGTACTCGACTGCACCTTCGGGCAGGCGGGAGACTCGAGTACGATGTCATGGTTTTTGACGGGCAGAGGGCGTGTGACCGCGCTGGAAAAAAGCCCCATCCTCTATGAGGTGGGGCGCGCCGGCATCGCAGGCTACGAGGATAAAGACGAGAGCCTCACCGATGCCGTCCGGCGGATCCACCTGATCCATGCCGACTATAGAGAGTATCTGGCAGGCTGCAGGGATGACGCCTACGATGTCATCTATTTCGACCCCATGTTTCGCCATCCGGTGAAGCGCAGAGAAAATGATATGGAAGGCTTCCGGGCGGCAGCGGCGTATGACAGCCTGACGGTGGAGATCTTACGAGAAGCTCTCCGTGTCTGCCGGAGGAAGGTCATCGTGAAGGAGCGGCCCTTTGCGGGCATTTTCAGAGATCCCATCTTCACCGATGTCCGGATGAAGCGCGGCCAGTCGACCGCATATGGGGTAATAGAGAAGCGGTGACTGGTAGCTAGGGATTAGTGGCTAGGGATTAGGAGCCTCGAGTGACTGGTGACTAAATACTAACTTCGGGCATCGCCACTATCTGTACCTTGCGGCGCTTCTATATTTTTATGCGCCGCACCAGCATTCCTCACTCCTAACTGGCGAGCAAAGCTTTCATTCACAAACAAGGGGCGATACGCCCCTTGGGCTAAACCCGAACCCCGAAGTTTGAAAGCAGAGATGAAGGATTAGACTAAAAGACCAGGAGACATTAGAAGTCAGACATCTGACATTTGATATCTGACTTCTAAAGTCTCCAAGTCTTGGGCATTGCCCCATACATATTCGCGGCGAAGCCGCCACCACCATCCCTAATCCCTAGTCACCAGTCACTAGTCACTAGTCACTAGTCCCTAGTTACTATTTCACCACGAAAGGAGCCCCACCATGCCCAAAGAAAAACTCATCACTATCCTTGGCCCGACGGCTTCAGGAAAGACGGCGCTCGGCGTGTACCTCGCAAAGGCGCTGGGCTCGGTCGTGATCTCCGGAGATGCCTTTCAGGTGTACCGCCGCATGGATATCGGGACAGCGAAGGTGACGAAGGCGGAGGCAGAGGGCGTGCCCCATTTCCTCGTGGACTGCCTGGAGCCGACGGAAAGCTACTCGGCCGCGGATTTTCAGGAAAAAGCGAAGGCTATCATCCATGAAGAAAATGAGAAGGGCCGCATCCCGATCGTCGTCGGCGGGACAGGGCTCTATATCCAGTCGCTCTTGGAAGGCTACGAATTTCTTCCCAAGGTCGGGGGAAGGAGCCGCTGGGAGCATCTCCTTGCCGAAGAGGGGAAGGAAGCGCTCATCGAAGAGCTTCAAAAGCGGGGCGCAGACGTGCCGATCGACCCGCAGCGCATGGTGAGAAAGCTCGAGCTTCTCTCTTCCGGAAACGAGGATAGAGAGGCGGGCAAAGCCCACACGCTCATCTATGACGGCCCGGTTTTGGGAATTGCTATGGACAGGGCGATATTATATGATAAAATAAATAAGCGGGTCCACCAGATGATGGAAGCAGGACTCTTAGAGGAAGTCAGGTCACTTTTGGAAACGGGCGTCCCGGAAACTTGTCAGGCCATGAAGGGCATCGGCTATCGGGAGATGATCCCTGTGGTACGCGGCGAGCGCACACTGGAAGAAGCTGAGGAACTGATCCAGAAGAATACCCGTCACTTTGCCAAAAGACAGCTGACCTGGTACAGACGAATGCCATATATTCACTGGGTGGAAAAAACACCATCAGACGGAGACATATGGTACAGGGAAATCTTAGCCTATGTCATTTCACAAGTTAGAGGAGAATCACAAGATGGAAGGTAAAATGAATCTGCAGGACACATTTTTGAATGAAGCCAGAAAGGAAAACGTGCCGGTCAGCATCTTCCTGATGAATGGTGTCCAGCTCAAGGGCAAAGTGAAGTCCTTCGACAGCTTTACCGTGCTTCTGGTCAGCGAGAACCGCTCTCAGCTGATTTACAAGCATGCTATATCTACAATTCAGAGGATTTGAACAATAACAATGGATAAAAAACTGAAACAGATCAAAAACGAGGCGCTCGAACTTTGTGCGCCTGTTTTTCATGAGATGGAAGAAATTTCCCTCTACAACACGCAGAAAGTACTCGAAGCTTTCCGCAAGCATCACCTCTCGGCGTATCATTTCGCACCGTCCTACGGTTATGGCTATGATGACCCCGGCCGCGGCAAACTCGAGGAGATCTGGTGCGACGTTTTCAAATGCGAGGCGGCTCTCGTCCGTCCGCAGTTCGTCTCCGGCACCCATGCCTTAGGCACCGTACTCCTCGCCCTCCTCGAACCGGGCGATACCATGCTCTCCGCCGTCGGCACTCCCTATGACACCATGCAGAGCGTCATCGGCATTTCCGGCAATGCTCCGGGAAATCTGAAGCGTCGCGGTGTCCATTACAAAGAAGTGCCGCTCAAAGGCGACACCTATGACCTTGAAGGCATCGCCGCTATGGTCGATGAGCACACCAAGCTCGTAGAGATCCAGCGTTCGCGCGGTTACAGCCTCAGAAACTCCCTCTTCCCGGAAGACATCAAGAAGATCATTGACGTCGTCAAAGCAAAGAACCCGAAGACCATTTGCTTCGTGGATAACTGCTACGGCGAATTTACAAACAAAGAAGAACCGATCGAGCTCGGCGCAGACATCACCGCCGGCTCCCTTATCAAGAATGCCGGCGGCGGATTCGCACCGACCGGTGCCTACATCTGCGGCAGAAAAGACCTCGTCGAGCGCTGCGCACACCAGCTCACTGTCCCCGGCCTCGGGGACGAGATGGGCTCCTACGCAGCTTCCTATCGTCCTTTCTTTGAAGGCCTCTTCCTTGCGCCGCACATGACCCGTCAGGCTGTGATGGCGGCAGAATTCTGCGCCGCCGTCTTCCAGAAGCTCGGCTTTGCCGTGACGCCGGAGCCGGGGCATCTTCGCACCGACCTCATCACGACGGTCGCTTTGAACAGCGAAGAAAACATGTGCCGATTTGCCGAAGCCATTCAGAGCTGGTCGCCTGTCGACTCCGATGCGACCCCGGTGCCAGGCCCGATGCCCGGCTACGTCGATCCCATCCTGATGGCAGCCGGTACCTTCGTACAGGGTTCCACGATCGAAATGTCTGCTGACGGTCCGGTACGTCCGCCCTACATCATGTACTTCCAGGGCGCACTTACTTTTGAACACGCCGTCCTTGCCGTCATGGGCGCTGCAGAGAAGATCCTGGGGAAATAGTGACTGGTGACTAGTAGCTAGGGATTAGGACGATACGGGATGACCGTAGCCGCCATATATCTTTCATAACATAACAAAAGCGCGCTTCCGGTGATTCGGGGCGCGCTTTTTGGCTGTGAATGATTTTTCCCTTTCCATCGGGACGGGGAACCGCGCCAGCGGCGCTTGGGCGCTTATGTGAGAGTCACTATGTTTGCAGACGGATTTCCTGTTTGGCTCAGCCGTCTTTCATACCGCAGGTACCCTATCCGCCCCTTCGGGGCACCTTCCCCTTGAGGGGAAGGCTGAATCGATGCGCGAAGGCGCCACATTCATTTCTTATTCGAGCAGTGCTTTCACCCACAATCAAAGGACGACACGTCCCACCGGTTAACCCAAATCCCTGGCTACCAATCCCTCACCACCAAGCCCTGCCCATCGCACATCTTTTATGTTACAATGGAATGCAAATCACATCCGCGATGGCGGAGAAAAGAGGGACGCAAATGGGAAAACAAATTCTTCTTGTCAATGATCTTCCCGGCTACGGCAAAGTGGCACTGGCGGCGATGATGCCGGTCCTGGCGCACATGGGTCACATCACCTACAATCTGCCGACGGCACTGGTATCGAATACACTGGACTACGGGAAATTTGAAATCCAGGACACCACGCACTTCATGCGGAACACACTCAAAGTCTGGCATGAGCTCGGCTTTACCTTTGATGCGATTTCCACAGGTTTCATCGTCTCCCATGAGCAGGCGGATCTGATTTCCTCCTACTGCTGCGAGAAGAGAAAAACAGGGACGAAGATCTTCGTCGATCCCATCATGGGTGACGAGGGGCATCTCTACAACGGCCTTACCGAAGACACCGTGAAGGAAATGCGGGAGCTCGCGAAGAATGCGGACTACATGGTGCCAAACTATACGGAAGCCGCCCTCATCGCAGGCGCAGCGTACCAGGCAGAAGGCCTCACGTGGGAAGAGGCGAAAGCACTCTTGAACAAGCTCCATGCCATGAGCCAAGGCTCAATCATCATCACGAGCGCGAAGGTCGACGGGGAAGACGCCGTCGCTGGCTATGACGCCGCGCGCGATGAATACTTCCTCCGCACCTTCACGCTGGTACCGATCCGCTTCCCGGGAACGGGCGATATTTTCTCCTCCATCTTCATGGGAGAAATCCTGAACGGCGAGCCGCTCATCCGCTCCGTCGAGAAAGCGATGGGCGCGGTGAAGCTCCTCATCATGAAAAACAAGGATAGTCAGGACACTTTCAAAGGGATCGCCATTGAAAATTCGCTGGAGGTGCTGGACTGATGCCAAGAAGACCGAAGATCCGCATTACACTCGTCGATCGCAAAGGCCCCTGTCCCTGTCACCGCGGTCACCGCGTGGGGGACTCGTGGGATTTCGACAAGGATAGAGGAAATCTCTGCCCCATGGCGATGCATGTCGCCTTCCCCTATGTAGATATCCTTCGCTACGGCGGCGAGATCCCCCAGCGCGGCGCGGAGAAGGGCACGGCCCTCTTCTGCTGTCCGGATGTCGATACGATCAATGTGTTTAAGATAGAGAAATTGAGTGACTAGCGACTAGGAGACAAAGAGACCAGGAGACATTAGACTCTCCCGTATCGTCATTTCGAGCGAAGCGAGAAATCTTCCTTGCAGACCGATAAACGAAGGATGTTTGAAAGTAGAAATACGTAGCACCGAGGCGTCGTTTCCGTATTAGTGCCTATGTGATACTGACCGCAGTGCAAGGGAAACGCTGATTAAATCGCAGAGTTAGATTTCATATGGATTTTTATACATAGCTTCGTCATCATCTTCCTTAAATAGCTCGCTATTCGCGTCAGATGATTCCTTGCTCTGTATAAAAATCCAAGAATGAAATCTGACAACGATTTAATCAGTGTTTCCCTAGAAAGATCCCTCGGCTACGCTTCCGATGACGATACGGGAAAGGGATACTCTCAAAAGCTTGAAAGCAGGAATTAGGAGTGACTAGTGACTAAAATTTCACTTTCGGACATCGCCCTATTTATACTCCGCGGCGTTTCTGATTTTTACGCGCCGCACCTTCCCCCTTTGAACCCATAGAACCCGCTGAACCTCTTTCGCAAACAATCAAAGGGGGCACGCCCCGGGCTAACCCTGAATCCCGAACCCGATTTCCACCCAAAGGAGCCAACCCTATGAAAGAACAGATGAAATTCGTCCGCAAATTGCCGGAACCGATCGAAGTGCAGCAGGAGATCCCGCTGCGCGCACCATACAGAAAGCTGAAAGCAGAAAGAGACCAGATCATCGAGGACATCATGACAGGGAAAGACGACCGACTTCTTCTCATCATCGGCCCCTGCTCGGCAGACAATGAGCCTGCCGTCCTCGACTACTGCACGCGCCTTGCGAAAGTCGCTGACGAAGTGAAGGACAAGCTCTTCATCGTGCCCAGAGTCTACACGAATAAGCCGAGAACCATTGGCAAAGGCTATAAAGGCATGCTCCACCAGCCGGACCCTGAGGGCAATGAGAACATGATGGAAGGCATCAAGGCCATCCGCCGCATGCACGTCCACGTCATCGAGGAGACCGGCTTCACCTGCGCTGAAGAGATCCTCTATCCGGAAAACCACCGCTACCTTTCCGACCTTCTCTCCTACGGCGCGATCGGCGCGCGTTCCGTCGAGGACCAGCTCCACCGCATGATCGCAAGCGGCGCCGGTATCCCTGTCGGTATGAAGAACCCGACCTCCGGCGACCTCTCCGTCATGATGAACTCCATCGAAGCCGCGCAGAATGAGCAGGACTTCCTCTTCCACGGCTGGGAAGTCCACACCACAGGAAATCCGCTCGCCCATGCCATCCTCCGCGGCTACGTGAACCACTTCGGTACCAGCATGCCGAACTACCACTACGAGAACCTGAAGAAAGTCCTCGACCTTTATGGCGAAAGAACGCTCTCCAACCCTGCCATTGTCGTCGACTGCAATCATAACAATTCCGGCAAGAAATACATGGAGCAGATCCGCATCGCCAAAGACGTCATGGCCAGCCGCCGCTACTCCTCTGACGTTGCCGGCATCGTGAAAGGCCTCATGATCGAGAGCTACATCGAAGATGGCAGTCAGAAGATCGGCGAAGGCATCTACGGCAAATCCATCACCGACCCCTGCCTCGGCTGGGAAAAGAGCCGCGCTCTTATCCTCGAGCTCGCGGAGCTTGTGTGAGAATACAGGCTCGGCGGAACTTGCCCGAAGGAACGATCTTGCACGTTTGAAACGAGTACTTTTGATAGGCACAGAAGGTCAAAAAGAGCATCGCCCGATGGCAGTGCTCTTTTTTTATTTCTGATAAGCAGCAGAATGACTTGCTTCGGCCAATGGCGACAGACAAAGCCTTTCCTTGTGAGAAAGGAAGCGATGCGAGAATACTGTTTTCCCCGTACCGTCATTTCGAGCGCAAGCGAGAAATCTTTTTCGCTTGCGGTCAAGAAGAAACGGGAGAGCATCGGAAAATGGGAAACACGGTACTCCATACGCTCTTGACTCACGGCGTTTCATTCGCGAAGGAAACAGCGAGCGGTCAACGAAAAGCTCTCTCGGCGGCGTCTATGAGGAGAGGCTTTTTGTGATAGCGATGTTCTTTTCTATTTCCAATTTTCAAGATCCGTAGTATAATATGCATACGTCATCTCATAAGCACATGATAGAATGACATATAGGAATAATTCTATATCAATGCCAGAAAATGAAGCAAAGGAGTGTAGAAGAATATGGCAATCAAGACAAGAAAAGTAGGAATCATCGGTGCCGGCAATGTCGGCTCTCATCTGGGACTGCAGCTCGCGGTACAGGGGCTGGCGGATGAAGTCGTTTTCTACGACGTGAACAATGACAAGGCGATGGGCGAATCCCTCGACCTGATGGATGCGGTCAGCTACCAGCCGCATCATTTCGAAGCGTATGCAGGTACGATCGATGACATGAAGGATGCGGACATCATGATCAATGCCTCCGGCAAGCCTCGTCTGCCGGGACAGACCCGCCTTGATATGATGGATGGCGGCATCGCGACGACGAAGGAATTCCTGCCGCTCATCGAAAAGTCCGGCTTCGACGGGATCATCATCTCGATCTCCAATCCATGCGATATCATCGCAGAATATATCCAGTACAAGCTGGACTATCCGAAGAATAAGATCATCGGCTCCGGCACGGCGCTCGACTCCGCTCGTCTGCAGTACCAGCTGTCTGACCAGCTGAAGATCAACCGCCGCTCGCTCACCGCGTACCTCTTGGGTGAACACGGGGACTCCAGCATGATCCCGTGGAGCCATGTCACGGTCGCCGGCAAGAAGCTGGATGAACTGCTCGCTGAAAAGCCGGAGCTTTACAAGATGGATCCGAAGGATGTCATCCTGGAAAAGGTACACCGTGAAGGCTATGTGGAAAATACGACCAAGGGCTGCACGGAATTCGGTGTCACGTCCGCAACGGCAGAACTGGTCCGTGCGATCTACCACAATGAACACAAGGTGTTGCCGGTCTCTGTATACCTCGATGGCCCGTACGGCATCAAAGACAGCTTCGCTTCTGTGCCGGTCAAGATCGGCAAGGATGGCGTAGAAGACATCATCGAGCTCCATCTGACGGATGAAGAAAATGCGGAACTTGCGGCTTCTATCAAAGTCCTGAAGGAACATTTCGAAAGAGCGCTGACGCTGTAAGAGCATGAAAAGGACGTGTGAGAGATCGCATGTCCTTTTTTATAGGAAGGCGCAGTTTCTAGGAAAGGGATTTTGCCGTATATCCGCACTATGCGCTGCATCCCAGAGCCTGCAGGAACCGTTTCTCTAAATTTTCTTTCCAAACGACCTTGCTATCACTCGTCCTTTATGATAAAATACTTTGGTATGAATAATGCAGACGGGAGGTGAAACCATTGCCACAGATTAAATCCAATTTGAAAAGCATGAGACAGGACGCTGCTAAGAAAGCTGCTAACGCTGCTGTTAAATCCCAGATTCACGGCGCTATCAAGAAGGCTGTCGCTGCTGCTAACTCTGAAAATAAAGACGAAGCTTTTCGTGCTGCTGTAAGCATCATTGACAGCGCTGCTAAAAAAGGCGTGATACACAAGAATGCTGCTGCTCGTAAAAAATCCCGTCTGAACGCAAACGTAAATGCTGCTATCGCTGCTGAAAAAGCTGCAGAAGCTAAAGAAGCTGCTGCTGAAGCTAGAGAAGAAGCAAAAGAAGCTTACAAGGAAAAGATGGAAGAAAAGGCTTAATTTTCCGAGAGAGAAATCCCATGGTCTTAGGACTGTGGGATTTTTTATTTTGGGTTCTAGGGAAACGCTGATTCAATCGCAGAGTCAGATTTTACAAGAATTTTTATACATAGCT
>JAJWRZ010000174.1:0-3773 GCA_021633965.1 Dialister sp. | reverse complement strand
CATCATGGCTTCCATGTAGGCTTCGGTGGCGGGGAAGGTCTCTTCTTTCTGGAAGTAGACTTCCATGATGTGGGAGAGGATGTCGGCGGAGCCGCAGGCGGTCTGATAGGCGGGGACGGTGTAGGTGTTTTCGGGGCAGGGGAAGGAGACGGAGGGGCGGAAGGCCTGGGCGGTCCATCCGTATTTTTCTTCGGTCTCGGGGTTGGTGATGACGGCGCTGGCATTCATTTCGGAGCCGGTCGCGGCGATGGTGGGGATGGTGATGAGGGGGAGGGCGGTGTCGATGGCGGCGCGGCTTCGGATGAGGTCCCAGGGGTCGGCGTCGTAGGGGGCGCTGCCTGCGATGACTTTGGCGGTGTCGAGGACGGAGCCTCCGCCGAGGGCGAGGATGAGGTCCAGGCGTTTTTCGCGTACGAGGCGGATGCCTTCGCGGACGAGGCCGATCTCGGGATTTGGCTTGACGCCGGAGAGGCCGTAGCAGTCGACATTGGCTTTGCTGATTTCTGCGAGGACTTTGTCGAAGAGGCCGCTCTTTTTGGCGGAGCTGCCGCCGGTGATGAGGAGGACGCGGCTGCCGAGGCGGCTGATCTCTTCGGGAAGGTGGGTGAGCATGCCGTTTCCGAAGTAGACTTTGGTGGGGTTATGGTAGATGAAATCGTGGGTCATGGGGATGCCTTTCTTGTCATGGGTGACTAGGGAAATGCTGATTGAATCATTTTTCTTTAAACTGGTTTGGTGGGTTCTATGGGTTCATAGGGTTCAACGGGGTAGGTGTTCCTTTCATTTTTTCGGCAGACTTGGATTCCTTGTCTTGGCGATCCATTTTGTGAAATCTTCGGGGGAGATGCCGAGGTGTGCTTCTGCCCAGGGTTTCCATTTTTCGGATTTTTTACGCGCGGCAAGGATGTCTTCCATGGAGGTGCCGGTGTGCTGCTCTAAGAGGTAGGCGAGGCGGAGCCAGTGGTTTGGGTAGCCGTCTTGCAGCAGGGGGATGGCGCGGTCTTCGGGGATGCCGTAGAAGCGGTGAAGGCGGCGGGCGCGATGGCGCAGGAGGCGTTCTTCGTAGAGCGCAGCGGTGAGACCTAGCTTTTTCTGGATGCATCCCCATGGGTCATCTTTCCGCATGTCGAGGATGGTATCGATGGGGACTTCGGCGAGGATGGAGAGAAGGGCGGCTTTGTCGATTTCAAGGAAACGGAGGCCGCTTGAGAGAAGGGCTTCTGCTTTGTCTTGGGGGATTTCGTACTTGTAGTGGATGCTTCGGATCTGGTCGTCTAATGTGGGTTCGCTGCGTTTCATCGGGGATTCCTTTCGTGCAATGCATGGTTTTCTCTATTGTAACATAGATGGGAGAGGGGTTCGGGGGCGTGTTGCTCTTTGATTGAGCGAAAGAGGGGGAGCAGGTTCTATAGGTTCAATAGGTTCAAGAGGTTCGACGGGGTGGCGCGGCTCATAAAAATAGGGAAGCGCCGCGGAGTTTTAGAATATAGGGTATTCTCGTAAAAAATCATTCGCGCCCTTTCCTCTGGAAGGGGCAGACGAGCGAAGCGAGGCGGGGTTGGCTTCCCTGAATGTGGGAGTACCGTTTCACGCGGCCAACCTCCGCCCCTTCGGGGCACCTCCTTCCAAAGGAAGGAGGGAAAAAGAGGGGCTGCGTGTATCGTCATAGGTATATTGGCGGCGAAGTGGGCGCCTTCTCTGCTATATCCGCTACCCCTGAACCCGCCCCTACCATTTCTTTTCCAGCGGAAAGCGGAGAGGTGCGCGGCACATGTGGGGAAAGCGTGAGTCCCTGACCGCGAAAGTTCAGGACTCTCGTGGCGGCTTTGCCGTGATCGATGAAGAGGTCGCAGCTGTTCTGGCATTCGTTATCTCACATATGACGTTTCTCGCCGCTCAGGATGACGAAACGGGGCGATGTCCGAAGGATGGATGATAGAAGTCAGATGTCTGATATCTGATATCTGATGTCTCCCGGTCTTCTAGTCTAAATCCCTAGCTGCTTATCCCTAGTCACCAGCTGCAAGCAAAAAGCGCCTCCGTGAGTCGGAGGCGCTTTTCTTAGCTGTCGCGGAGGGCGCGTTTCAGGATCTTGCCGGTGGCATTTTTCGGAAGTGCGTCCATGGGGATGAAGCGTTTCGGGATCTTGTAGCTGGCGATGTTTTTCATCATGTATTTGCGGATCTTGTTTTCGTCGAAGGTGTAGCCTTCTTTCATGACGACGTAGGCCCAGACGACTTGGCCGCGGAGGGCATCGGGCTGGCCGACGACGGCGCATTCTCCGACGCCTTCGACTTCGTAGATGCAGTCTTCGACTTCGCCGGGGTAGATGTTTTCGCCGTTCACGATGATGAGGTCTTTCAGGCGGTCGACGATGTAGATGTAGCGGTCTTCGTCCATGTAGGCGAGGTCGCCGGTGTGGAGCCAGCCGTCTTCAGTGAGGACTTTCTTGGTTTCTTCCGGTTTGTTCCAGTAGCCCTTCATGACGTTGTCGCCGCGGACGAGGAGCTCGCCGACGGTGCCGGGGACGTAGGGGCCGTTCATTTCGACGGAGATCATGGCTTCGACGCCGGGGATGGCGGGGCCGCTGGTCAGGTACTTGGGCTTCGCGGTCGGCAGGACGCAGACGACGGGGGAGGCTTCGGTGAGGCCGTAGCCTTCCTGCACGGGGTGCTTGTAGCGCATGAAGAAGGCCTGCGCGACGGGTTGCGGGATGGAGGCGCCGCCGGAGATGAAGGTGTGGACGGTCTTCATGAGGGAGGGGTCGCCCTTGCGTGCGAGGAGGTTGTACATCGGGGGGACCATGATGGCGATGGTGACGTCGTATTTCACGATGGTATTGATGATCTCCGATGGTGTGCGCGAGCGCAGGATGACGATGGTCGAGTGGGCGTAGAGGCTGCCGTGGACGATGGTGGTCATGCCGTAGCAGTGGAACATCGGCAGGACGCAGAGGACTTTGTCTTCTGGTTTGAAGATGATGCGCGCGGTGAATTGTTCTACGTTTCTGACGAGGTTTTTGTGTGTCAGCATGGCGCCTTTGGGGCTGCCGGTGGTGCCGGAGGTGTAGATCAGGGCGCATACGTCGTCTTCGGTGAGGGATGCCGGGAAATCAGGGGCTTCGGGGAGCGGTTCGTGTGATTTCTCATCCAGCTCTTCGATGGAAATCGAAGGGACGGAGACGTCCATGGGGGTGTCTGTGATGAGGAGGGTGCTTCCCGAGTCTTTCAGGATGTAGTCGACTTCGCGGTCTACGAGGGAGTTGTTCACGGGGACGATGATCGCGCCGAGGCTTACGACGGCCATGAAGGCGTAGACGAATTCTGCGCGGTTCGCGGAGTAGAGGCTGACGCGCTCGCCTTCGCGGACGCCCAGTGCGTAAATGGCATTCCGGTAGCGGTGGATGGCGTCTTCGAGTGCGCCATAGGTGACGTCGACTTCGCCGGTGAAGGCCAGATGCGCCGGATCGGCGCCTTTCATGATTTCATGTAGGAACATAGGGGGACCTTTCTTTTGAAAATGGGTTCGAAAAATTAGGAATTAGGAATGAGGAATGGAGGTGGCGGCTTCGCCGCAAATAAAATGAGGCGATGCCCGCTGGGTGCATTCAAACCTTATCTCAAATCTTTTGCGTAAATTTTCAAACAAATGACAATTAACAACGGTTATTCATATGATTATATCTTATCTATTGTAACAGATAATGCATGAGGGGTTCAAGGTTTGAGAATGGGTTCAGGGTTCAGGTTGGCGGGTTCAGGGTAGTGGTGGCG
>JAJWRZ010000013.1:0-24748 GCA_021633965.1 Dialister sp. | reverse complement strand
ATGACGACGTCGCGAAACGCTATCAAACCTCCGCGGCGCTTCATTATTTTTTGCGCCGCACCTTCCCCGCTGAACACGTAGAACCTACAGAACCTGCTGAACCTCTTTCGCAAACAATCAAGGGGCAGAACGCCTCACGGCTAACCCCGAACCCATAATCATTCAAAGGACGATTTCCATGAAAAAATTACTATCCATTTTACTTTTGTTGCTTATTGTTTGCGGCTGCGGGCTGGGCGCGCTCATCTGGGTGACACCGCCGCCGCCCACACCGCCGATGATCGCGCCGCCGCCTCCTTCGAAGGCCGTCTCGGCTGCGCTGATCGATGGGAATACGGGAGAGGTGCTGGCGGATAAGGAAGGGAGTCTGCGTATCTATCCGGCAAGTACGACGAAGATCCTGACCTGTATCATTGCGCTCGAAGAGGGCAAGGCGAAGCTCACCCAGAATGCGGTGATCTCTCCGCGCGCGATGGCGCAGGATGGCACGAACATCGGCCTTAGGCCGGATATGCCGCTCTCGCTTCACCAGCTGCTTTATGGGATGATGCTGATCTCCGGGAATGATGCGGCTGTGTCTGTCGCAGAGACGGTGGGCGGCTCGTATGGTCGTTTCATCGAGATGATGAATGAAAAGGCAGCTTCTATCGGTGTGCATGATTCCCATTTCGCGAATCCGAATGGTCTTACGGATCCGAACCACTATACGACGGCCTATGATATGGCGAAGATCGCGGCGTATGCGATGAAGAATCCTGATTTCCGTGACATCGTGAAGCGTCCTGTGTATCCGATGACGTATCGGAATGGGGTCTATCGCAATGTGGAAAACCGCAATGAATTTCTGACGAGCCACTATGAGGGGGCGAATGGCGTGAAGACGGGCATGACGGAAGCGGCGGGCGATTGTCTCGTCGCTTCCGCGGAGCGCGATGGCCGTCTCATGATCGTGGCACTCTACGATGATACAGATCGCTGGAAGGAAGCCCGGACATGGCTGGACTATGGCTTTGCGGAAGCGGAGAAGAAGGCGGAGTATGAAAGAAAGCTCGCAGCAGAGCCGAAGGTGTACAAGCTGGTGAACCAGCTCTTAGGGAGGGAGCCTCGTGACTAGGAGAAGGAAATCGCCGTTTCTGGTACGGCTTTTCCCGCACAGCCCGTTCCTGCGTGTCCTTTTCGTCATCGTGGTTCTTCTCTCGCTCTACATCGTCTTGCATAGCGGGTATCATTTCTATCAGATCCGCCAGCAGGAGACGCTGCTTTTGGAGGAGAAGGAGAGGCTGTCTAAGGAGAAGGCGGAGCTCGCAAAGAAGCGTGAGGATCTCAAGGATGACGGACAGCTTGAAAAGAAGGCTCGCCAGGAGCTCGGTCTTGTGAAGCCCGGAGAAGTGCCTTATGTGAGATGAGGTTGGTGACTGGTAGCTAGTGACTAGTGACTGGTAGCTAGGGAAACGCTGATTCACTCTGACAACGATTGAATCAGTGTTTCCCTAGTCACCTCTCATCTCTCTTCAATCTTCTTGCTATTCCTTAGAAAATCACGTATAATTTATTTCGTATTTATATCGCAGGCATTGGGGAGGCGGATGCCGTTTCCCAGAGAGGATTTTGTTGTTAGATGGCTTTAGAAGTCGGAAGTATCGTGGAAGGTACCGTTTCAGGGATCGCGAAATTTGGTGCGTTTGTGGAGCTGCCGGAAAACAAGGTGGGTCTGGTTCATATTTCAGAAGTCGCCAATGAATACGTGAGCGATGTGGCTCAGTATCTCAAGGTGAAGGATACGGTGAAGGTGAAGGTCATCTCCATCGATGCGAAGGGCAAGATCGCGCTTTCTGTCAAGCAGGCGCAGCCGAAGACGGAAGAAAAGAAGGAGGCCCGTTTCCCGAAGAAGGAAGGAAGCGAGCATCGTTTCCAGAGAAAAGAAGGCTTCGAGGGAAGAGCTCCTCTGCATGAAGCGCCGCGTATGACCGAGCGCCGTCCATTTGCCGGCGGCTATCGTTCGCAGCGCCATGAAGCCCCTGCTTCTTTTGAAGACAAGCTGAACCGTTTCCTGAAGGACAGCGATGAACGGCTTCTGGATCTAAAGAGAAATGTAGAATCCAAACGGGGCGGCCGCGGCGGCCGCCATTCTGACTGAGTATGAGAGGAGATGTAACGAACAGGTTATGTCTCCTTTTATGCTTTTCTGATGAATAGAATGTAGCGTATCCTAAGTACAAGGAGGCTCTTATGCGCGCGATCATTGATATCGGAACGAATTCGGTCCGTCTTTTGATGGCAGAGAAGGATGAAAAGGGGGAGTGGAAGATCCTCAGAAAAGAACTTCGCAGCACCAGGCTGGGGGAAGGCATGACGGATAAGGCGACCATCGGTCAGGGAGCGAAGGAAAGGACGCTCTCTGCCGTGGGGGAATTTACCGCCATGGCCAAGCTCGAAGGGGCGAAGGATATCTTCGCCTATGGTACGTCCATCATGCGCGATGCGTCGAATGGGGAGGAATTCGCTGATGAAGTGACGGCAGCCTTCGGCGTGCCTGTCCGCATTCTTTCGGGGAAGGAGGAAGCGTACTACAGCTACATCGGCGCGGCCGGGACGTCCGGTGTCATCACGTCCGTCGTCGATATCGGCGGCGGCTCGACAGAGATCTGCGTGGGATTCGGCACCGATGTCGGAGCGCGCCACAGCTTCCGCCTCGGGTGCGTGCGCTGCTCGAAGCAGTTCGATACCACCACGGCCAGAGGCCGCGGTGAGCTGAAGAAGCATTGCTTCACGCTTTTCCGTGAGACGGATCTCATGGAGTCCATGCGGAATGTCAAGCGCTGGATCGGCGTCGGCGGGACGATCACCTCACTGGCTTCGATGCTGCAGGAGCTCGAAGTGTATGATTCGTCGAAGGTGCAGGACTACGTGATCCATCCCGAGGATGTGTCGGAGATCCTCGAAAAATTATCCCAAATGTCCTATGATGACAAGTGCCATATGAAAGGCCTCTTGCCGTCCCGTGCCGATATCATCGTGGCCGGCGTCGTCATCTTAGACAGCCTTATGGAGTACTTCGCTCTCTCGGAGATCACGGTGAGCGACCGTGATCTCTCCGAAGGTCTGCTCGATGCGGATGTCATCTCACCGACAGAAAAGTAAGGGGTGGCTAGTGACTAGTGACTAGTGACTAGTGACTAGTGACTGGTGACTAGTGACTGGGGACTAGTGACTACTGACTGGTGACTGGGGATTAGACTAGGAGACTGGGAGACTTGGAGACATCAGACTCTTGCGTTGTCATTTCGAGCATAGCGAGAAATCTTTCTTGCAGACCGATAAACGATGGATGTGCGAAAGCAGGGATGAGATACCTCAAGTGACTGGTGACTTGAATGCTGCTTTCGGGCATCGCCCTATACATATTTGCGGCGCAGCCGCCACCTTCATTCCTAATTCCTAATTCCTAATCCCTAGCTACTAGTTCCAAGTCCCAGTTTTCCCAGGAGCGAACTATGAAAAAACAATCATCTCCTTTTATCGCGAAGATCCTCTCCTTTGCGCGGGAAAAGAAATTATGGCAGAGAGGGGAGCGGATCCTTGCCGCGGTGTCCGGTGGGCCGGATTCGCTCGGGCTCCTGCTCTTTCTGCATGACATCGCAGAGCAGGAAGGGCTCTCTGTCGGCTGCTGTCTCGTGCAGCATCATTTGCGCGAGGAGGCAGAAGAAGAGGCACGGTATGTGGAGCGCATTTGCGAGCGGCTTGGGATCCCCTTCTTTCGCAGGGATGTCTATGTCGAGGAGAAACGACGCTTAGGCGGCGGCTCCGTCGAGACGGTGGCGCGCACGCTCCGCTATGAGGCGCTCAGGGAAGTGCAGAGGGAAGCGGGGTATACCGTGATCGCACTCGCGCATCATGCAGACGATCAGGCCGAGACGATCCTTTTTCACCTGCTGCGCGGGAGCGGCGTGCGCGGTCTGTCGGGCATGGCGCCAAAGCATGGGGAGCTGATCCGTCCCTTCCTCACGGTCACAAAGAAGGAGATCGAAGATTTCCTCACTGCCTTTCCTTATGCGCCCTGCCATGATGCCACGAATGATGAGCTGGATGCGACGCGGAACCGCATTCGTCACCAGCTTCTCCCCGAGATGCTTTCCTATAATCCCAATCTGGTAGAGACGCTCCTGCATACGGCGGATATCCTTCGCGGCGAGGATGCATGGATGGAGGAGGCAGCAGAGGCATGGCTCACTTCTCACGGGAAAGAGGGAAGCCTCGAGAAGGACGCTTTCCGCGCGCTTCCCCTCGCGATGCGGCGGCGTGTCCTCCGGCGGATGCTTATGCATATGGGAGAGGGTTCCTCTGATTTTGAAAGCCTTTCGCGTCTCGCTCTTCTCGCAGAGAACGGCGAGACGGGGAAGCTCACTTCGACGGCGCATGTGGTAATGGAGATCGGCCGGCGCTGTCTCTATTTCTACAAAGGCAATACCAAAAAACAGGAGGAAAGCGGTCTTTTCCTTCTCGCGAAGCATTTTTTTGAAAAGTTCACCCAAAAAGATGTGGATAAACAGCAAGAGATGGCTATAATAAATGGCAAGGACAGCGCAGACACGCTCTGGCACATGGAGACCGTGCGACTTCAAAAGCCGCCGGAGCATCCGGCTCGCAACCAATACCTGCTGGATGCTGAAAAGGTCGGGGAGGTCAGGCTTCGTATGCCAAGACCGGGCGAGCGCATGGCGGCGCTGGGGATGGATGGGACGAAGTCTATCAAGCGCATCCTGCAGGACGCCGGCATCCCCGCTGCCCTCCGACCGTATTGGCCCGTTGTGGCTGATGAAAAAGAGATTTACTGGACCTGTCTCCTCCGCGGCAGCCGATACGGCCGTGTGACGAAGGAGACCAAAGAGTACCTGCTGCTGACGATCTGGTTTGGGCGGAAATGAGTGACTGGTGACTAGGGAGTGACTAGTGACTGGTGACTGAAATGCTACTTTCGGGCATCGCCCTATTTATATTCCTCGGCGCTTCCATATTTTTATGCGCCGCACCACCATTTCGCATTTCTCATTTCTAATTTCTCATTCCAGCGAAACTTTCACTCGCAATCAAGGGGCAGCACGCCCCATGGGCTAACCTCGATTTATACTTTTTACTTCACATTTTATTGACAGGAGAATATCATGGAAAATTTATCGAAAGACATCAAAACCGTACTTGTGACGAAAGAGCAGATCGCAGCGAAAGTGAAAGAGCTCGGCGCTCAGATCACAAAGGACTACGAAGGAAAGGATGTCGTACTTGTCGGCATTCTGAAAGGGGCGATGCCTTTCCTCTGCGACCTGATGCGCTCGATCGATCTGCCGGTCACTCTCGATACCATGTGCGTGTCGAGCTATGGCAACAGCACCGTATCGAGCGGGCATGTCAAGATCAAGAAAGACCTTGACAAGGACATCCGCGGTAAGCATGTCATCGTGGTCGAGGATATCATCGACACCGGCATCACCATGTCCCACCTCGTGCCACTCCTGAAGGAGAGAGGCGCTTCTTCGGTGGAGCTTGCCATCTGTCTCAATAAGAAGGAACGCCGTGAAGCGGATGTATATGTGAAGTATGTCGGTTTTGAAATTCCGGATGAATTCATCGTCGGCTATGGCTGTGACTACGCAGAAAAATACAGAAACCTCCCTGACGTCTGCGTACTGGATCATAAAGTCTATACGAAGGCGTGACTGGTAGCTAGGGATTAGTGGCTAGGGATTAGGTTTGCGATACGAGAAAACCGCTAGTTTCAAAACTCCGCGGCGCTTCTATATTCTTATGCGCCGCACCACAAATTTGAAAGTAGCAGGGATTAGGGATTAGTAGCTAGGGGTTAGGAGTCTCGAGTGACTGGTGACTAGTGACTAGTGACTGGTGACTAGTGGCTAGTGACTAGTGGCTAGTGACTAGTGACTGGTAGCTAGGGATTAGTGGCTAGGGATTAGGAATTGGGGATTAGGATTCCCACGTGACAGGTGACTTGAATACTACTTTCGGGTATCGCCGTTTACAAGAATCGGCGCTCGGGGGTTGCCGTAAATCGCCTGCTAGAGACGCATTTCCCCACTCTCTTTCATACCGCCAGTGCCCTATCCGCCCCTTCGGGGCACCTTCCCCTCGAGGGGAAGGCTATTTATATCAAACGGCGAAGCCGCCACTGCACCCCTGAACCCCGAACCTTGAACCTTGAACCTTCTTTTCTTTGTTGCCTTTCCACATACTTATATGCTAAAATTAGATATTATTCAGAACTATCAATCTATGGGGTGAAAAAACCTATTGAATGGGTCGTTTATATTTCACAGGAAATATAGAGAAGGAGGAAAATATTGAATAAATTTGTAAAGAATGTGGCCCTCTATGTGCTTCTGATCATTATAGCGGTCTCCATATTCAATACCTTTGTTCATCCTCAGGAAAAACACTCGGAAATCACCTACAGCGATTTCATTTCGCAGGTCGAGAAGAAGAATGTCGACTCCGTGACGATGACGAACAATTCCATCAGCGGTAAGCTGAAGGATGGGAGCGAATTCGCTACCTATGCACCGGACAATGACGCGCAGCTTCTGCCGAAGCTTTCGGAGGGTGGCGTCATCATCACTGCAAAACCGCCGGAACAGCCGTCCTGGTGGATGAATCTGCTCTCTTCTTTGCTTCCGATCATTATTCTGGTCGGCGTGTGGTTCTGGATCATGAACCAGACACAGGGCGGCGGCGGACGTGTCATGAGCTTTGGCAAGTCCAGAGCGAAGATGACCGCCGAAGGCCAGGTCCATGTGAATTTCTCTGATGTCGCAGGGGAAGACGAAGCGAAGGAAGAACTCTCCGAAGTGGTGGATTTCCTGAAAAATCCGGGTCGCTATACGGCGATCGGCGCGAAGATCCCGAAGGGCGTGCTCCTCGTCGGCCCGCCAGGGACAGGTAAGACCCTGCTTGCCAAAGCAGTGGCCGGTGAAGCAAGAGTGCCATTCTTCTCCATCTCCGGCTCTGACTTTGTAGAAATGTTTGTCGGTGTCGGCGCTTCCCGTGTCCGTGACCTCTTTGCCCAGGCAAAGAAGAATGCACCGTGCATCGTCTTCATCGATGAGATCGATGCGGTGGGCCGTCAGAGAGGCAGCGGCCTCGGCGGTGGACACGACGAAAGAGAACAGACGCTGAACCAGCTCTTGGTCGAGATGGATGGCTTCGGCTCGAACGAAGGCATCATCACCCTCGCTGCGACGAACCGTCCGGATATCCTCGATCCGGCGCTTCTGCGTCCGGGCCGTTTCGACCGCCGTGTCGTCGTCGGCCGTCCTGACCTCAGAGGCCGTCTTGCGATCCTGCGTGTCCATGCGAAGAATAAGCCGCTGGAACCGGATGTCGATCTCAATACCATCGCAAAGAAAGTCCCGGGCTTCACAGGGGCCGATCTTGCGAACATGCTGAATGAAGCAGCCCTTCTGGCTGCCCGTCAGAACAGAAAGACGATCTCCATGGCCGATCTGGAAGAGGCCAGCGAAAAAGTCAGCTACGGACCGGAAAGAAAGAGCCATAAGGTGAGCGAAGAGGAAAGAAGGATCACCGCGTACCACGAATCCGGTCATGCCATCATGGCGACCCTTCTGAAGGATGCGGATCCGGTGCATAAAGTCACCATCATTCCGCGCGGACAGGCGGGCGGCTACACCATGATGCTCCCGCATGAAGAACGTTCCTTCATCACGAAGTCGCATCTTCTCGCTCAGCTTCGTGTCGCTCTCGGCGGCCGCTGCGCGGAAAAGATCATTTTCAATGAGATCTCCAGCGGTGCCTCCGGCGACCTCCAGCAGGTGACCGGCATCCTCCGCAAGATGATTATGGAATGGGGCATGAGCGATCGACTGGGACCGATGATCTTCGGCGAACATCAGGAACAGATCTTCCTCGGCAAGCAGCTCGGCTCGGAAAGAAACTACGGCGAGACCGTGGCGACCATCATCGATGAAGAAATGCACAAGTACCTCGACGAAGCGTACAATGATACCATGCAGACACTGATGGACCATATGCCTGTCCTGGAAGCCATGGCGCAGGCGCTCCTCGAGGTGGAAACCATCGATCATAAGCAGGTGGAAAACCTCTTCAAGTATCACTCCCTCTATGCACCGGGAGAAGAACCGAAGAAGGAGGACGACGAAGAGTCTCCGCTTCCGCCGATGCCAAAGGATGAAGGCCCGTCGCCTTCCCTCTATAGCGAATAATACGATAGAGTTTGGGAAACGCTGATTAAATCGCAGAGTCAGATTTCATATGGATTTTTATACATAGCTTCGTCATCATCTTCCTTAAATAGCTCACTATTCGCGTCAGATGATTCCTCGCTCTGTATAAAAATCCAAGAATGAAATCGGACAACGATTTAATCAGTGTTTCCCTTGACAGAACGCCTCCGCATTGCGGGGGCGTTTTCTTTTGCTTTTTGCAAAAGTTTTAGAACGTTTTACGAACGTGAGAGGAAAAACGTGGTAACATAGGGGTGACTGGTGACTGGTGACTGGTGAGAGCAGCCCTGTCCTTAAACTACTCTTCTGAACCTATTCCCCCTTTTCTATCACTCTTTCTACAAGGAGATTCTATACAATGACACTTGACGAATTACAAATCGGCCAGTCGGCCACGCTCACGACTGTCGGCGGAGAGGGCGCGCTTAGACAGCATTTTCTGGACATGGGCCTCATTCCGGGAGAAGAGGTGACGCTGGTGCGCTTCGCGCCTTTGGGCGATCCCATGGAGATCATGGTGCAAGGCTATGAGCTGACGCTCAGAAAAGACGATGCGCAAAAGATCGAAGTGACGAATGTGCATCAGGCAGCGGCGAAAGATAGAAAGCACCTGCGGGTGGAAGCATCCACGTATCTTCATCCCGGTCTCGGTGAGCCCGGCAAGTATCATGAGGAGTCAGCGTACTCGGATGTAAAGCCGATCGAAGGCAGACTGACCTTTGCGCTCGTCGGCAATCAGAACTGCGGCAAGACAACGCTCTTCAACCAGCTGACCGGCTCCAACCAGCATGTCGGCAATTTCCCCGGGGTCACGGTCGATCAGAAGACGGGCGTGATCCGCGGCTATCCGGAGGCAGAGGTGGTGGATCTGCCGGGGATTTATTCTCTTTCTCCGTACACGAGTGAGGAGATCGTCTCTCGTGAATTTATCCTCAAGCAAAAGCCGACAGGGATCATCAATATCGTGGATGCGACGAATCTCACGCGCAATCTGTATCTCACCATGCAGCTGATGGAGCTTGGGATACCGGTGGTGCTTGCGATCAATATGATGGATGAGATGGAAAACAATGGAGGCTCCATCCTGATCAATGAGATGGAGCGGCTCTTGCAGATCCCGGTCGTCCCGATCTCTGCCGTCAAAAATCAGGGGGTGGGCGAGCTCGTGAAGCATGCGATCCATGTCGCACGCTATCAGGAGAAACCTGGTATCACGGATTTCTGCGATAAGAATGACCACCATGGAGCTCTTCACCGCGCCCTGCATGGCATCATGCATCTCATCGAGGATCATGCGAAAGCGGCTGGCATCCCGCTACGGTTCGCAGCCTCCAAGCTGGTCGAGGGGGATCCTCTCGTGGAGCAGGCGCTCGCGCTGGAGGCCAATGAGAAAGAGCTTTTGCGGCACATTCTCGCGCAGCTTGAAGAAGAGCGCGGTCTTGACTGCGCGGCTGCGATGGCAGATATGCGCTTCCTCTTTATCCGCCGTCTCTGTGAACGGACGGTGGTGAAGCCCCAGGAAAGCAAAGAGCATGCGCGCAGCCAGAAGATCGACCGCATCCTCACGGGGAAGTACACCGCCATCCCGATCTTCATCCTCATCATGGGACTGGTCTTCTTCCTCACCTTTAACGTCATCGGCGCTTTCCTGCAGGACGCTTTGGCAGACGGCATCGATCAGATGACTGCGTGGGTCGATGCCTGGCTCACGGCTGAGGCGGTGAATCCTGCCATTCGCTCGCTGGTGGTGGATGCTATTTTTCAGGGCGTCGGCAGTGTTATTTCCTTCGTGCCGGTGATCGCCGTCCTGTTTTTCTTCCTGTCTCTTTTGGAAGACGGGGGTTATATGGCCCGTATCGCCTTCGTCATGGATAGGCTGCTCAGAAAGCTGGGTCTCTCCGGACGCAGCATCGTGCCGCTCCTTGTCGGTTTCGGCTGCAGCGTACCGGCTGTCATGGCGACGCGTACCCTGCCGTCAGAGCGTGATCGACGTATGACCATCATGCTCATCCCTTTCATGAGCTGCTCGGCCAAGGTGCCGATCTATGCCTTCTTTACGGCGGCATTCTTTCCTCGAAATGGAGCGCTCGTCATGATCGGGCTTTATCTCTTCGGCATCTGCATGGCGATCCTGACCGCCCTCCTCTTCAAGCGTACTCTTTTCAGAGGGGAACCGGTGCCCTTCGTCATGGAGCTTCCGAATTACCGTATGCCCGGTATGAAAAATGTCCTGCGCCTCATGTGGGATAAGGCCAGAGATTTCCTCGAGCGTGCATTCACGGTCATCTTCGTCGGCACCATCATCATCTGGTTCCTGCAGAACTTTGATGTCCGTCTCAATATGGTGGCGGATTCCCAAGACAGTATCCTCGCCTTCCTTGCCGGCGCTGTCGCGCCTCTCTTTGCACCTCTCGGGCTTGCAGACTGGAAGCTTTCTACGGCGCTCATCTCTGGATTCATGGCCAAGGAGAGTGTCGTCTCTACCCTGACGGTCCTCTACGGGACGGAGGAAGCTCTCTCTTCGATCCTGACACCGGGCATGGCACTCACCTTCCTGACCTTCTGCCTGCTCTACACGCCCTGCATCGCGGCGATCACTTCCGTCAAGCGGGAAAATGGGACGGGATGGGCGCTCGCCATGATCTTCTTCCAGTGCGTCATCGCCTGGCTCGCCGCCTTCGCTGTGCATCTCATGCTGTCTGCCTTTTGCGTGGTATAAGGAAACGCTGATTCGATCGCAGAATCGGATCTCATATGGGCTTTTATACATAGTGTCGTCGACATTCTCCTTACATAGCTCGGAAATACAAACTTTCATACGAAACTTTTTGCGGATATGGGCAAAAAGTCTCGCATGAAAGTTTTTTGCTTTTCTATGCGAAGAGTCGTTTTGTATTGACGGCTTTTCTTTTTTGGTGCTATGATGAGAAAAATTCGTGAAGAAAAGGAGACTCTTATGAATCAAAAAATATGGCAGAAGAAAGCGCTGCTCGTCCTATTCCTGTGTGCCCTCGCGTCGGGGCTGATGGCAGGATGCGGACAGAGCGCGCCGAAGGCGAGTGCGGTAGCTGTGAAGACGCTCCCCGTGCAGAAGAAGGATGTCGCCGTCTCAAAGCAGTATGCCGGACAGGTAAAGGCACTCGATGCCGTCTCTATCAAGCCGAAGGTGTCGGGGACGATCGTGGAGAAGTATATCCGGAGCGGGCAGTTCGTCGAAAAAGGACAGCCGCTCTATAAGATCGATGACCGGCAGTATTCTACCGATGTGCTCTCCGCGGAGTCGGATGTGGATAAAGCCCTGACGACGCTGAACAATTCGCGGATCGATCTTCAGCGCTATGAGAAGCTCGCAGAAACGGGGGCGATCTCGGAGCAGACGCTGACGACGCAGCGAGCGACGGTCGCGACGAATGAATCGAATTATCGGAACATGCAGTCGCTCCTGCAGAAGGCGCAGGAGAATCTGGACGATACCATCATTCGTTCGCCGATCTCCGGCAAGCTCTCTGTGAATGAGATGTCGCCAGGGAGCTTTGTGACGACGGGGAATACGGAGCTGGTCTCTGTCGGTTCCGTGAATCCGATCGCCGTGCAGTTTTCCATCTCAGAAAATGAGCTTTTGAATTTCCAGCAGGCTGTGATGGAAAATCGGCAAGACGCGCTGCCGCCGGATCAAATGATCCCGCAGGCGACGCTCACACTGAGCAATGGCATGAAGCTTTCGGAGGTCTCGAAAAACTATGTGATGGATCGCGAGGTCTCGCAGAGTACGGGGACGATCACGATGAAGGCGATCTTTGAGAATACGGAGCATGTCCTTCTTCCGGGGATGTTCGCTCGCGTGACGCTGACCAGCCCCATGCAGCAGGATGTACTCCTCGTGCCGGAGCGTGCGGTGCAGCAGGTCCTGGATAAGTCCTTCGTCATCGTGTGCGGTGACGACAATCAGTCCGTCTCGAAGATCGTGACGCTCGGTGATAAGGTGGGCAGCTACTATATCGTGAAGAAGGGGCTCACCGAAAAGGATGTCGTCGTCGTCGAAGGCCTGACGAATCTGAAGGAGGGCCAGAAGCTGAACCCGAAGGCAACGACCGCGGAAGAATTGGGATTGTCGATGAAAGAGGAATAAAGAATGAGGAATGGCGACGATTAAACGGGTTCAGGGTTCAGGTTGATGGGTTCAGGGTTGTGGTGGCAGCTTCGCTGCAAAAAATATATTTGCGGCGAAGCCGCCCAAAGGAGCTAACCTTGAAGTTTGAAAGCAGGGATGAGTGGCTAGGGATTAGGGATTAGACTAAAAGACCAAGAGACTAGAAGACATCAGACATCTAACATCTAACGTCTAACGTCTCAAGCGGGCATCGCCCTATTTATACTCCGCGGCGCTTCATTATTTTTCGCGCCGCACTACCACTCCTAACTCCTAACTCCTAACTCCTCACTAGAGAGCACGAGGCTTTCATACGGAATCAAGGGGCAGTACGCCCCACGGGCTAACCCCGAACCCTGAACCCCGAACCTTGAATCCTAATCCAATCCCTAATCCCTAGCTACTAGTCACTAGTCACCAGTCCCAAGTCACTATGTAAATGGAGCTACCTTATGTCAAAATTCTTTATTCGGCGGCCGATCTTTGCGATCGTGGTCTCGCTGATCATTGTGCTTCTCGGGCTGATCTCTCTGGTCAGTCTGCCGATCGCGCAGTATCCGCAGATCTCACCGCCGACCATCAATCTGTCAGCCAGCTATACGGGCGCGAATGCGGAGACGGTGAATCAGACTGTCGCGCAGGTGCTCGAGAACCAGCTGAATGGCATCGAAGGCATGGACTACATGTCTTCCACCTCTTCCAATAACGGGAGCTACAGCCTGTCGATCGTTTTTAATCTCGATACGGACGGCAATACGGACTCTGTCAATGTGCAGAATACGGCAAATCTGGCGAAGAACGGGCTGCCGAGCGAGGTGCAGCAGACGGGGCTGTCCGTACGCAAGTCCTCCGGCGATATGGCCCTCATGGTGAATCTGTATTCACCAAACAACACGTATGACACTGCGTTTCTGAAAAACTATGCAGATATTTACCTCTTGGACAAGCTGAAGCGTGTCTCGGGGGTCGGCAACGTGAATGCCTTCGGCTCGACGTACGCGATGCGCGTGTGGCTGAATCCGGATAAGCTCGCAGAGCGCGGACTCACGGTCTCGGATGTGACAAGTGCCATCAAGGAGCAGAATCAGGCGGCTCCGGCAGGCACGGTCGGCGCACCGCCCACGCCGAAAAATCAGGAGAAGCAGTACAGTGCGAAGGTGGAGGGCCGTCTTTCCACGCCGGAGCAGTTTGGAAATATCATCATCAAGTCGGGAAGCGATGGTCAGTTCGTCCGTCTCCGCGATGTGGCAGAGGTAGAAACAGGCGCGCAGAGCTCTTCGGCGGACTCAAAGCTCGACGGCAAGACAGGGGTCGGCTTTGGCGTACAGCTGACGAATGATGCGAATACGCTCGAATCGGTCACGGCGGTGAAGAAGATCCTCGCAGAGGCGAAGAATGATTTCCCGCCGGATCTCGAGTACAAGATCGTCGTCGATAACACCGCCTTTATCAATGCATCGATCTCCGAAGTGGTCGATACCTTCATCGAGGCGCTTCTTCTCGTCATTCTGGTCGTCTTTGTTTTCCTCCAGAAATGGCGCACGACCCTCATCCCGATCCTTGCGGTACCGGTCTCCATCATCGGTACCTTTGCAACCTTTGTCGTGCTCGGCTTCACCATCAATACGCTGACGCTCTTTGCGCTGGTGCTTGCCATCGGCATGGTCGTCGATGATGCGATCGTTGTCATCGAGAACGTGGAAGAGCATATGGCCAAAGACCATATGCCAGTGAAGGAGTCCACGGAAAAGGCGATGGATGAGGTGCAGGGGCCGATCATCGCGACAACAGCGGTGCTGGCTGCCATTTTTGTCCCGGTCGCTTTTCTCGGCGGGACGATGGGTGTCCTCTACAAGCAGTTTGCGATCACCATCACAGTATCAGTAGCGATCTCCGCTCTGGTCGCACTGACTTTGACACCGGCGCTTTGCGGGATGCTCCTCAAGGCGGAGGATACCGCCGTCTCGAAGGGCGTGATCGGCCGCTTCTTTGCCAGATTCAACAGCGCTTTTGATGCGGTGCGCGATGCGTACACGGGCAAGGTCGGCTGGATGATTTCCCATCTGAAGTATGCGGTCTGCTTCCTTGTGATCATCGCAGGACTCATGGGGCTTTTCTACAAGCTCGTCCCGTCGACTTTCGTACCGAATGAAGACCAGGGCATGTTCATCGCTTCGATCACGATGCCGGAAGGCACCTCCATGAACCAGACGGTCAAGGTCGTCGATGCGGTCGCCAAGGAGACGAAGACGCTCCCCGGCGTCGATGCCGTCATGACGAATACCTCGGCAGGCTCGGCGAATCTTTTCGTCCGGCTGAAAGACTGGGAGACACGCACCGGCAGGGACGAAAGTCTCTCCGCGATCCTTTCCGCTTTCCATCAGAAGATCGCAGGAGCGCATCCGGAGGCGCAGGTCATGGCCTTCGGCCCTTCTGCACTACCGGGCCTCGGCATGGAGGGCGGATGGGCGATGCAGGTGCAGGACAATACGGGACTCTCTGATGAAGAGCTGGGAGATCTGGCATCGAAGATCGTAGCTGAGGCGAACCGCCGTCCGGAGCTCTCTGCCGTTCGCAGCAATTTCAAGGCCAATACCCCGAGCTACGAGTATCATGTGGATCGCGAGAAGGTCAAGAGCCTCGGCATCCAGCTCTCCGATGTTTTCACCGCGCTGCAGGTGAATTTCGGCGGCACACAGGTGAATGATTTCAACCAGTTCGGCCGCTCGTACAAGGTCATGCTGCAGGCAGATACCCGCTACCGCTCGGAAGCGGACAGCTTGAAATTTATTTCCGTCAGATCCCAAGCGGGCGACATGATCCCGCTCGATACCATCCTGACGAAGTCCATCACGACCGGTCCGTCCTCCATCAGCCGTTTCAATGGCGTGCGCTCCATCTCCATCCAGGGCAGCGCAGGGAGCGGCTACAGCTCCGGCGAAGCCATGGCAGCGGCAGAAGCGGTCGTGAAGGAGATCGCTCCGGCGGGGACCACCATTGAGTGGTCCGGTCAGAGCCGCGAGGAGCAGAAGTCGGGCTCGTCTACGATGAAGGTCTTAGGGCTGGCGCTGGTCTTTGCTTTCCTCTGCCTTGCGGCACTCTATGAGAGCTGGTCTGTGCCGCTCGCAGTCCTCTTCACGGTGCCGACGGGCATCTTCGGCGCGGTATTCTCGGAGTATGTCGTGAACAAGCTGGCCGCTCTTCTGGGCTCGACCAGTGACGGCTATCAGAATAGCGTCTATATGCAGATCGGTATCATCATGATCATCGGGCTGGCTGCGAAGAATGCCATCCTCATCGTGGAATTTGCGAAGGAGCGTGTGGATCATGGGATGGACCCGGTAGATGCTGTCAAGGAAGCGGCAAAGCTCCGTTTCCGTCCGATCCTCATGACAGCCTTCACCTCCATCATCGGCTGTCTTCCGCTCGCTCTGGCGACCGGCGCCGGTGCAGCGGCTCGCTGCGGCATGGGCGTCGCTGTCGTGGGCGGTATGTGCTTTGCGACCGTCTTCGGCATCTTCCTCATCCCATGCTTCTACCTCGTGACGATGGTGATAGCAAGAGGCCTGAGATCGGTGGCAAAGGGGCGGGGAAGCGGCTTGTGATGTGACAGAAAGGGCAGGCGGCTTTCCGTCCGCATCTTCCCCTTTGGAAGGCTTCCCGCATCTCTTTGCCGCGCTCATCAATATCCCTCTTGACAGAAATGCCAAGGGAGATTATCATTACATCAACAACATAAACAAACCGTTGAAGCGGAGATAAAAACAGTACGTGCACTTACAGGGAGTCGGGGCAATGAGAAGCCGGCAGAACGCAGATTGTTAAATGGACCGCTGAGGGCGCAGTGAAAAGGGAGACCCCAGTAGCTTGCGACGTAGGGCATACGTCAGTTGCCGGAGATATGTTGGTATCTCGCTAAGAGCAGGGGTCATACCCTGAAGCAAGGTGGCACCGCGGAATAGTATCCGTCCTTGACAAGTTTTTGTCAGGGACGGATTTTTTATTTCTCCCTGGGAAGGAGCAGCCTATGAATACGAACCGGCGATGGTTTGGAAAGTGACTGGTGACTTGCATACCACTTTGGGGGATCACCCAATAAATAATTGCGGCGAAGCCGCCACCACAACCCTGAACCCTGAACCCTGAACCCTGAACCTTGAACCCTAACTAGAAACGGAGGCCCCAATTATGATTAAAGAAGCGATCCAGAAAATTGTACGAAAAGGCGATCTCAGCTATGAAGAAGCCTATACCGTGATGAATGAGATCATGGACGGCAAGACCACACCGACGCAGAATGCGGCCTTTCTTGCGGCGCTCTCGACGAAGAGCACGCGGGCGGAGACGATCGATGAGATCTCCGGCTGCGCAGAAGCGATGAGAGAGCATGCGACGCCAGTCCCGCATCCGGGCATGAAGGTCTTAGAGATCGTAGGTACCGGCGGTGATGGCTCGAACAGCTTCAACATTTCCACCACGGCTGCTTTTGTTATCGCGGCGGCGGGCGTGAAGGTCGCCAAGCACGGCAACCGTGCGGCATCCTCGAAGTCCGGCACGGCGGATGTGCAGGAAGCCCTCGGCGCGAACATCGCGCAGGATCCGAAGAAAGCGCTCGAGATGCTGGAAAAGGTCGGCTTCTGCTTCCTTTTCGCACAGAAATATCACGCAGCGATGAAGTATGTCGGCGGCATCCGGAAGGAGCTGGGCTTCCGCACCGTGTTCAATATCCTGGGCCCCTTGACGAATCCGGCGAATCCAGACTATTTTCTCCTTGGCGTCTATGATGGCTACTTGGTAGAGCCGGTCGCCAAGGTCTTAGACAAGCTCGGCGTGAGGAATGCGCTCGTCGTCTACGGCGAAGACCACTTGGATGAGGTTTCACCTTCTGCGCCGACGCAGGTCTGCGAGCTGAAGGATGGCTATTACCGCACGATGACCATCTGCCCGGAGGACTTCGGTCTCACGCGTGGCAAGAAGGAGGAGCTCGTCGGCGGTACGGCCTCTGAAAATGCGGAGATCACCAAGGGCATCCTGACCGGGAAGCTCCGGGGGACGAAGAGAAATGCAGTACTCATGAATGCCGGTCTTGCTCTCTACGCAGCCAAAGCGGTCCCCACCATGCAGGAGGGCATCGCAAAGGCGGCCGAGATGATCGACAGCGGGAAAGCGTATGAGAAACTTGAGGAATATGTCAAGGTGTCAAATCAGTGACTAGGGACTGGTGACTGGTAGCTAGGGATTAGTAGCTAGGGATTAGGTTGCGATACGAGAACACCGCTAGTTTCAAACCTCCGCACCACCCCCGTTGAACCTATAGAACCCGCTGAACCTCTTTCGCACGCAATCAAAGGGTGGTACGCCCCGTGGGCTAACCCTGAACCCTGAAGTTTGAAAGCAGGAATGAGTGGCTAGTGACTAGTGACTAGGGACTGGAAACCTGGAAACCAGGAGACTGGGAGACTGGGAGACATCAGACTTCAGACATGTGACTTCTAACGTCTAACGTCTCAAGCGGGCATCGCCCTATTTATACTCCGCGGCGCTTTATAATTTTTATGCGCCGCACCACCACTCCTAACTCCTAACTCCTCACTAAAGAGCGCGAAGCTTTCGTACGCAATTATGGGACGGCACGCCCCCAGGGCGAACCCCGAACCCTGAACCCTGAACCCTGAACCCTATCCCGTTTGAATGATATTTGATTTTACCGATAAACGGAGTAATGATTTCCATGATACTAGACGACATTGCTGCCGAGACCAGGCGGCGGATCGAGCGGCTGAAAGCGGACGGCTACTATGGACGTCTGCATGAAGAAATGAAGCACTTCACGCCGCGGACGGATGATCTGTTTTACAAGAATCTGGCAAGTGACGGGCTCTCCCTCATCTGCGAGCTCAAGAAAGCGTCTCCTTCGAAGGGGACGATCAGCGAGGACTTCCCCTTTGCGGCGATCGCAAAGGAGTATGAAGCGGCAGGGGCTTCCGCGATCTCCTGCCTGACAGAGCCGAAATGGTTCAAAGGCGATATCGCTTACCTGAAGAAGGTGGCGCAGGAGGTGAAGATCCCCGTGCTCCGCAAGGACTTCATCATCGACCGCTGCCAGATCGAAGAGGCGGCGCTCGCAGGGGCTTCGGCCATCCTCCTTATCGCAGCCATCCTCTCCGATGAGGAGATCGGAGAGTTTCTCTCCTACGCGAGGAGCCTTGGCCTTGGCGTCCTGGCAGAAGCACATGATGAGAAGGAAATGGAGCGGATGCTTGGCGCAGGGGCCCGCATCGTCGGCGTGAATAACCGCGATCTTCGCGATTTCACCATCCATCTGGAAAATACCGAGCATCTGGCAAGGCTCGTGCCGAAGGACCGTATCCTTGTCTCGGAAAGCGGCATGATGTCAGAGGCGATCGTGAAACAGATGCGGGAGGCCGGTGCCGACGCCGTCCTCATCGGCGAGATGCTGATGAGAGCGGGGGAGCGAAGAGGAAATGTGATCCGAACATTGAGGAGAGAAAATAAATAATGGGTTCAGGGTTAGCCCCTTGGGGGGATGCCCGTGGATTGCGGATGAAAGCTTCGCTTGAATGAGAAATTAGAAATGAGAAATGCGAAATGGTGGTGCGGCGCATAAAAATAAGGAAGCGCCGCGGAGCTTCGATAACGCTTCGCGCCGTCGTCATCTCGAGCGTAGCCCTCGATCTTTCTTGCAGAATGGTCAGTGCACCATTTGCGCTATTTCGATCACCGCTTGCTTCAAATCCCTAATCCCAAATCCCTAGCCACTCATCCCTGCTTTCAAACTTGTGGGTACAGGGTTAGCCCCTTGGGCGGCTTCGCCCACTGATTATGAATGAAAGCTTTGCTTGAATGAGGAATCAGGAATGAAGGTGGCGGCTCCGCCGCAAATATATATTTTGCAGCGAAGCTGCCACGAGAGCCCTGAACCCATCAACCTGAACCATGAACCCAAACCAACAATAAACAACAACTTATCAATAAAGCGAGGTACCAACTATGAATACACGATTTGGCGAATTTGGCGGACAGTACATTCCGGAAGTCCTGATGAATGAAGTCCTGAGAGTACAGAAAGCATTCGAAGAATGCAAGAATGATAAAAGTTTCCAGGATGAGCTGCATGATCTCTATGTGAACTACACCGGTCGTCCGTCGATGCTCTATGAAGCATTGAACATGGAAAAGGACCTGGGCGGACCGCGCATTTTCCTGAAGCGTGAAGATCTGAATCACACGGGCGCACACAAGATCAATAACTGCATCGGGCAGGCGCTCCTGGCCAAGCGCATGGGCAAGACACGCATCATCGCAGAAACAGGCGCGGGACAGCACGGCGTGGCAGCAGCCACCATTGCGGCGCTTTTCGGTATGGAGTGCGAGGTCTTCATGGGAGAGATCGACACCGAAAGACAGGCGCTGAACGTCTATCGCATGAAGCTCCTCGGGGCGAAGGTACATGTCGTCAAGACCGGCTCCCGCGTACTGAAGGATGCCGTGAATGCAGCGATGCAGGAATGGAGCCGCCGCTGTGATGATACGCACTACGTCATCGGCTCGACCACGGGGCCGGCTCCGTTTCCGGAAATGGTTCGCTATTTCCAGAGCTGTATCGGTCGTGAAGCGAGAGCACAGGTCTTGGAGCGTACCGGCCGCCTTCCGTCCAAGGTCTATGCATGTGTCGGCGGCGGCAGCAATGCAGCCGGCACCTTCTATCCCTTCGTGCAGGATAAGGATGTGGAGCTCATCGGCTGTGAAGCAGGCGGCAAGGGCATCGATACTCCCTACCATGCAGCGACTGTGAATCGGGGCCGCATCGGTGTCTTCCATGGCATGAAGTCCCTCTTCTGTCAGGATGATGACGGCAATATCACGGAAGTCTATTCCATTTCCGCCGGTCTTGACTACCCGGGAGTCAGCCCTGAGCATGCGTACCTGAACTCCATCGGCCGCGCCCGCTACGTGGCTGTCACGGATGAAGAAGCCGTTGAGGCCTTCGAATACCTTGCCAAAACGGAAGGCATCATCTGCGCCATCGAGTCCGCTCACGCCGTTGCCGGCATGATGAAGGAGATCCGGACGATGGATCAAAATGACATCGTCGTCATCACCCTTTCCGGCCGCGGAGACAAGGACGTCGCCGCTATCGCCAGATACCGCGGAGAGGATATCCATGATTGAGGGGACTGGTAGCTAGTGACTAGTGACTAGTGACTGGTGACTGGTGACTGGTAGCTAGTGGCTAGGGATTAGGGGCGCGAAGTGACTGGTGACTAAGAGATCAGGAGACAGCAGACTCCCGTATCGTCATTTCGAGCGAAGCGAGAAATCTTTGTCATTCGCGGCTCAGTGGTCGATGTATGGAAATTCCAAAATGGGAAGCCTGTCATCAAGAGACCTTCGGGCATCGCCATTATTTATACTTTGCGGCGCTTCTGATTTTTATGCGCCGCACCAGCCCCTTTGAACCCCTTGAACCTATAGAACCCGCTCCCCCTCTTTCAAACGTAATCAAAGGTCAGCACGCCCACGGGCTGAGCCCGAACCTATACATACAGCAAAAGGAGTCTATCTATGAGCCATACAAGTGAAGCATTCAAGAAGGGGAAGGCGATGATCGCTTTCCTGACGGCAGGTGTCCCGTCGATGGAAGATACCGTGAAATATGTACTTGATCTGGAAAAAGCAGGCGTGGACCTGATCGAGATCGGCGTGCCGTTCTCCGATCCCATCGCCGATGGGCCGGTCATCATGGAAGCGGATGTGAAGGCGCTGGAGAACCATATCCACCTGCCGCAGGTCATGGAGCTGGTGAAGACGCTCCGCACGAAGACACAGATCCCGATCGTGCTCCTCACCTATTACAATCCGGTCTTCAATTATCCATCGGCTCGTTTCTTTGAGGAAGCGAAGGAGATCGGCATCGACGGCGTCATCATCCCGGATCTTCCTTTTGAAGAGCAGGGAGAGATCCGTCCGCTCGCGGATGCGAATGGCGTCGATATCATCCAGATGGTCGCTCCGACCTCGGAAGAGCGTATCCGTGAGAGCCTGCGGCATGCGACCGGCTTTGTATATGTCGTTTCCTCCATGGGTGTCACCGGCATGCGCGGCCATATCCAGACTGACCTTCGTGAGATCATCCGCATCGCGCGTGAAACGACGGATACCCCGCTGGCTATCGGCTTCGGCATCCACACTCCGGAGCAGGCCGGAAGGATGGCCAAGCTGGCTGACGGTGTCATCACCGGCAGTGGTGTCGTGGATATCATCAATAAGAATGGCAGCGATGCCTCCGAGAAGCTCACCGCATATATCCGCGGACTGAAGGCAGGCATGGCGCAGTAAGAGCATAAAACAGAGAAACGATAGAGAGGCGCTCTATCGTTTTTTCTTTGGAGAGAATCTGTTACAATAGAAAAAAAGGAGGGATGAGAATGGATAACACAAGACGCAGAGCCTATATCAAAGAAAAGCTGCAGCAGGCGGATCACCGGCTGCGCGGGATGGATCTTGCGAAAGAGTGCGGCGTGAGCCGGCAGGTCATCGTGGGGGACATGGCGCTCCTTCGCGCCGAGGGGATGGATATCATCTCTACGCCACGCGGATATTATCTGAAAAAAGAGAAAAAAGCCTGCCTTCGCATACTCGTCTGTCGTCACGACCGGGAGGCGACAGGAAAGGAGCTCACTGCCATCGTAAGAGCAGGCGGCATCATCCATGACGTGCGGGTGGAGCATGAGATCTACGGCGAATTGCACGGACAGCTGGAGATCAAGAGTGAAGAGGATGCCGTTTCCTTTGTGCGTGCGATGCAGGACAGCGGATCGCCTCTCCTCTCGGATATCAGCGGTGGCATCCATACCCATCTCGTCGAGACAAAGACGGAAGAAGAAATGGCGCAGGTGATCCATGCGCTGAGGGAAATCGGCGTGCTGTATGAGTGACTAGTGACTAGTGACTGGTGGCTGGTGACTGATGCTTAGTGACGGTGACAGAGAGTAGGGAGTTCTGACGATGCAGGAATTTATCATACAAAAGGAAGAAGCGGGGCAGACGGTGATGAAGTACCTGGCGCGGCTCTTGCCGGAGGCGTCCATGGGGCTTCTTCGTAAGAGCATGCGCAAAAAGAATATCGTCCTCAACGGAAAGAAGATCGAAGGAAGAGAAAAGATCGCCGCAGGTGACAGCGTGAAGGTCTGGTTCTCCGATGAGACGATCGAAAAATTTCGCCAAAAGAAAGAAGAATCGCCAAAGCGTGACTACCCTGACTTTGAAGCATGGGTCCTGTATGAAGATGAAAACATCGTCATCCTCAATAAACCGGCAGGCCTTCTCTCGCAGGGGGATACTTCCGGCGCTCCGTCCCTGAATGAAGCACTTCTTGTCTCGCGGGAGAGCGGAGGCAGCGTCAAGCCCTCCATCTGCCACCGGCTGGATAGGAATACCAGCGGCCTCGTCATTGCAGGTAAGACCGTGCGCGGACTGCAGGAAATGAATGCGCTCATCAAGGCGCGCGCTCTCACGAAGGTGTATCAGGCTCTCGTTTACGGGAAGACGCCGCCTTCGGGGATCTTGAAAGGGTATCTCGTCAAGGATCACGAAAGAAATCAGGTGCGCTATACCCCGTGCGCGGAACCGGGCGCACTTCCCATCGAGACGCACTATGAGACGCTTGTAACGACGACAGCCCATGGCTGTACCTTTTCCCTCGTCCGTGTCAGGCTCGTGACAGGACGCTCGCACCAGATCCGTCTGCATTTTTCCTCCATCGGTCATCCGCTTTTGGGCGATCGGAAATATGGCAGCCGCGCGAGCCTTGCCGCATCAGAGGCGCTCCACATCCGCCGCCAGCTCCTTCATGCGGCCTCGCTCACCTTTCCTGCGCTTACGGATGATTTCGCCTATCTGTCCGGCAAGACGTTCACTGCGCCTTTGCCGGCCGATTTCGCCTCTGTCTGTCATCTGGGGCGGCATGGCTTGGCAGGTGAGAAATGCGGAAAACGGAACGGTGAGGGTTAGCCCGTGGGGCGTGCCGCCCTTTGACTTTTTGAGAAAGAGGGGGAGCGGGTTCTGTGGGTTCTACGGGTTCAGTGGGGAAGGTGCGGCGCATAAAAAACAGAAGCGCCGCGGAAGTTTGAAATTAGCGACTTTCTCGTATCGCAAACCTAATCCCTAGCTACTAATTCCTAGTCACTAGTCACCAGTCACTAGTCACTCCTAATCCCCAATCCCTGGCAACGATTTCATCAGTATTTCCTTAACTTTCATACAACACGAGGTGTATCAATTACGGACTCCAGATTTCTGATCGTATTTGCAGACATTCTGCTTCCTCTTCTCTGCGGCATGGGCCTTAGGCGGTGGGGGCTTTCGAAGGATATCCTTCACTGGATCATCAAGGCGAATGTGGTGGGCGTGTCTACGTTTCTTTCCATTGTTTCCTTCTGGTCGGTGCAGGTGACAGCGGAGCTTTTGTGGCTTCCGATCTCTACGCTGCCCATCTGTTTCCTGCCTGTCGCGGTCTTCTATGCCTTAGAGCGGCACCGCTTCTCGGATGCGCGGGAGCAGGGGAGCTACCTGATTTCCATGATGCTCGGAAATATCGGGACACTCGCGGGGCTCTGTGCGTATGTCCTCTTTGGTGCGGTCGGCTTTGCCTATGTACAGCTCATCGCGGTGCCGCAGATCCTGATCATCGTACTCTTCTGCTTTCCGATGAGCCAGTACTACTATGACAAGTGGGCAAATCACGGCGAGGGGAAAAAGATGGAGATTCATCTCTTGCGTCTGCTCTGCACGTGGAATCAGCTCCCCGCCGTCGGTGTGGTCATCGGTCTGACGCTTGCGGGGCTCGGGGTGGAGAAACCGCAGGCTGTCACGATGCTTTTCACGATCCTGATCCATGCGGGGGCTTGGATGGGAATGGTGCCTGTCGGCTATGATCTGAACCTTTCGGCAGCCAAGGAATACGGTGGAAGGCTTTGGCCGATCTTCCCGGTGAAATTCATCCTGCTTCCGGCGGTGATGTATTTCCTGACGAGTGTATTCGTCTCGGATGCGACCATCCTGACCTGCGTGGTACTCGCAGCTGCGGCGCCGACAGCCATCTTCGCTGTGGCGTCTTCGCAGCTTTATGGGCTCAATGTCAATCTCGCAGAGTCTTCCTTCCTCACGACGACGCTCGCATTCCTCTTCGTGCTGTACCCGGTGATCTATTGGTGGGAGAAAACGAATTAGGAATGAGGAATGGGGAATGGTGGTGCGGCGCATAAAAAACAGAAGCGCCGCGGAAGTTTGAAATTAGCGACTTTCT
>JAJWRZ010000173.1:190-3820 GCA_021633965.1 Dialister sp. | reverse complement strand
CCGATGCTATCGATATTTCAACACTTTCATGCAATACCGCTACGTAGCCCCCTCATCTCACTTCGTTCGAAATGGCGTCTCACTGGATTTTCGCGTCGCTTCACTCCTAAAAATCCAGTTCGCTTGCACAAGCCCTTCGGGCAGCTCCCCCGATGGGGAGCCAAGAACGTTCTGCCGCTTAACTTAATAGCATTACTCATACGGGACTGACTACAGCAAGGAACATCGAAGTCTCGACGCCTCCATGCCGCACTCAGCTTCGAATGTACCAAGCCCGTGCCTGCCATTTACATGAAATTGTACACGAGCACCGAAAATACGCTCATAAAATTGACACTTTATCCCGAAAACACCCTCATAAAATTGTACAACTACATTGAAAAATGCCTCATAAAATTGTACAACGAGGTGAAATTCCCTGATTTTATCGCATGAGGTGATACCATGTATCTACGAAGAAAAATAGATGCTTTTCTGGAAGAGAGGAATCACCTGACGCGAATAGCGAGCTATGTAAGGAAGGCTATGACGAAGCTATGTATAGAAATTCTTGTAGAATCTGACTCTGCGATTGAATCAGCGTTTTCCTAGATGCGACACGCACGTGAATCTCCCATAAAAAAAGAACTCCCGAAGGAGTTCTTTTTTAGTCTCAGAGGTGAGATTAGAATGCGTAGTTGAGTTCGATGCCCCAGGTATCGTCTGGATCTTCGCCTTCATCAGCTTTTGCTGCGAAGTTGTAGTAAGCGTCGAGTTCGACATTCTTCTGTACAGCTACGCCTGCTTTAGCGACCCAGAACTTCACATTGCTCTCGCTAGTAGCTAAGTTCAGCTGATCGCCCATGTCCAGAGCGGAGTTGCCGAGAACCATGGAGCCTTTGTCAGCCTTGACATAGTGAGCGCCGAGAGACCAAGAGCCAACTTTGTCGGTATCGACTTCGCCGTAGGTCAGACCAGCGGTCCACAGAGCTGGGTTATCAACCTTAATGCCATTATAGGTGCCGCTCACCTGAGTCTGTACATAGTCACCATCCAAGACGAAGCTGCTTCCCAGATTAATAGAGGTGCCTACGCCCCATACTTTAGCCTTGTCATCGCCTTTAATAGTACCGAAATTGTTGAAGGTTTTGCCATAGCTCTGATAGAATGCAGAAACGTCAGCGGTTTCACCAATATGTCCAGTCAGTTTTGCGAACCAGTTTTCAGAGTCAGCTTTCTTTGCATAAGCTGTAAAGTGATTGGTTTCATCCCAAGGCGTATTTGCAAAATAGCCATAGCCTGCATCAATGCCAACTTTTCCATTATCCCAACCAGCGGTTACGCCATCATACATGCCGTCTTCATCCCAGAAGGTGCCGGTCACGTCGAGAGCTACGCCCTGACGGCCGATGGTGACATAGGTCGCATCATTTGGAGTCCATTTTACGTTGATGCGATCCATGGTGGTGTCAGAAGGCTTGTCATCTTTGAAGTCCATTTCATTAACGAAACGGCCGTTGACAGTGACCTGATCATTGACCTGGCCTTCTACGTTGATTCTCATACGGCCATTCCAAGAATCGGCATGATCTTTACGACCATTGAGTGCATGCTGGTACTGCATACGAGCATCGCCGGACCAGGAGATGTTGCCGACTTTCTTTTCGAGGTTTGCTACGCGAACGCCGAGGTTTGCGAGTTCGTCAGCGTATTCGCCAGCGAGTTTGTCAAGAGTTGCCTGCTGTTCAGCGTTCAGCTGGTCTTCTTTAGCCATGAGGCGAGCTACGATCTGAGCCAGTTCGTAACGGGTCATGTTTCTTTCGCCTTTGAAGGTGCCGTCCGGATAGCCTTCTACGACGCCCTGAGCGGACAGGTCGGATACTGCCTGATAAGCCCAGTCATCAGCGGTAACATCGGAGAATGGATTTGCAGCGTAAGCGGATACGCCAGCGGTGAGTGCTGCTACAGCAGCCAGTGCGAGGATCTTTTTCATTTAGATTCGCTCCTTATATAGAAATATGGGTAGCCCTGATAATGAGGAGCTTTCCGGAAGGAGTTCTGCGCGAGTGACCGTGTTTCCTCTGCGTTCCTTCTGTCTTTCTCCCGTCAACTGACAGGACTTCTCAGTTGGCTAGATACAGTATAGCACTTTCATTAGAGCTTCGCAAATAAAAAATAATGTTCCATTATGAATACTTTGCGCCTCTTTGAAAATTAAGAAACAAAGTGTGGGAAAAGAGATAAAGAATCCGTGACTGATGCCTAGGGATTAGGGATTAGGAGCAAGCGGTGATTGAAATAGCGCAGTTGCATACTAACCGTTCTGCAGGAAAGATCTCTCGGCTACGCTCGAGATGACAACTGCGCGCAGCGCTATCAAAACTCCACGGCGCTTCCTAATTTTATGCGCCGTCCCTTCACTCCTAACTCCTAACTCCTAACTCCTGACTTAATTCAGGAGTTGACTTAAATGCCAGTTATTCAGAAGACGAAATATGAGTGTTTCTCTCGCATCGTCATTTCGAGCGAAGTCGAGAAATCTTCCTTGCAGAACGATAATCGACGTATGCGTGAAAGCAGGAATATGCCGCTTTGGGGCATCACCCCATATATACTCGCGGCGAAGCCGCCACCTTCATTCCTCATTACAATTCTCATTTTTTCTCCCTCTTGCAATTTTTTCTCAAATCCGCTATTCTAAATGCATAGCACACTATATGATTCACGGAACCGATCAAGCGAGGATATATTATGAGCAATATCGAACAACTCCTGATGGATAAGAAGATGAAGCGGACGAAGGCGCGTGTCCTGATCCTGAAGACGCTCGCCAAAGGACTCCCGCTCTCTGCGGGCGAAGTCTTCGAGGCGGTGCGTGTCAAGGATACACAGCTCTCGCTCTCGACGGTATATCGGAATTGCGAAGCGCTCGCTGAGCATGGGCTTCTCTCCCGCTCTACCACGATGTCCGATGGTCTTACGCGCTACGAATTCGACCACGGCACGCCCGTCCCTCATGCGATCTGCACCTCCTGCCATCGTATCTTCCCGATCGATATCCATCTCGAAGAAGGCTATAGAGAGAAGCTCTCTCAGGAGTACGGCTTCGCCGCAGCCGATCCGCGCATTGAAATCTACGGGCTCTGTAAGGACTGCCAGAAGAAGGGGAACTAGGGGACTAGGGACTTAGTGGCTAGGGATTAGGGACTGGTGACTGGTGACTAGGGACTTGAATACCACTTTCGGGCATCACCCATATATATTCGCGGCGAAGCCGCCCCCATATAAGCCTTCCCCGCATGGGGAAGGGGGACCGCGCCAGCGGTGGATAGGGTTTTATCGTAAATCGTCGGCTTGAGATTCTCTTTCCCGCTCTCTTTCATACCGCCAGTTCCCTATCCGCCCCTTCGGGGCACCTTCCCCTCGAGGGGAAGGCTGTGTGTCGGGGATAGCGGCATCCTCGTTTCGCAGCCTTCCCCATTGAGGAAGGGGGACCGCGCCAGCGGTGGATAGGGTGCTCTCGTATATCGTCGGCTTGAGATTCTCTTTCCCGCTCTCTTTCATACCGCTAGTACCCTATCCGCCCCTTCGGGGCGCCTTCCCCTCGAGGGGAAGGCTGTGTGTCGGGGATAGCGGCATCCTCGTTTCGCA
>JAJWRZ010000173.1:0-90 GCA_021633965.1 Dialister sp. | reverse complement strand
GCCTTCCCCATTGGGGTAATGCTATTAAGTTAAGAGGAAGAACGTTCTTGGCTCCCCATCGGGGGAGCTGCCCGAAGGGCTGAGGGGGCT
>JAJWRZ010000012.1:0-25099 GCA_021633965.1 Dialister sp. | reverse complement strand
TTATACATGGCGAGGAATAGCCTGACGCGAATAGTGAGCTATTTAAGGAAGGCTATGACGAAGTCATGTATAAAAATTCTTTTAGAATCTGACTCTGCGATTGAATCAGCGTTTTCCTTAGCTCGCCCCGCTCGCGATCGTCATGCCCATGACTTTTTTCGCTCCCGCGCGCATGAGCTCGTGAGCGGCCGACTCCATCGTGGCTCCCGTCGTATAAATGTCATCCACGATGAGGATGGTTTTCCCTTTTACATCCATAGACCGCGCGATGTGAAAAACGCCTTTGATATTTTGAAAACGTTCCTCACGGGATAAGAGGGACTGCGTGTGGGCGCTGCGGATGCGGACGAGCGCATCCGGCCGGTAGTCATAGCCCGCTTCTTTCAGCCACGAGGCAAACATCAGATCCACCTGATTATACCCGCGCCATTTTTTCTTGCGAGCTGACAGCGGGATGGGGATCACCAGTCCGCACTCTGCCATCCTATCCCACCATGGAAACCGAGAAAGGAGCGGCGGGAAGACGCGCTTCCTGCTGCGCCGCCCGCCATACTTGATCTGTATGATGCAGTCCCGAATCGCACCTGCATAGTCGCAGCAGGTATAGCAGCCCGAGAGATGGTCGGTGAAGGAGGAATTGATCAGCCGCGGATCCCAGATCTTTCGGAGGCACGCCTCGCACCACTGCACGTCCGGATCGACCACGCATCCGCAGCCCGGGCAGCAGGTGGGATAGAGTGTCTCTAAGATATCAGTCATAAAACGCATGGCCGGATCCTTTCTGGGTCAGCCCGTAGGACGGCTCACCCCTTGATTATGAATGAAAACTTCGCGCCCTCTAGTTAGGAGTGAGGAGTGGTGGTGCGGCGCAAAAAAATAATGAAGCGCCGCGAAATTTTGATAGCGCTTCGCGCCGTCGCCATCGGAAGCGTAGCCTGCAAATCTTCCGTGCAGCACGGTCATTGTGCCAACTGAGCTATTTCAATCACCGCTTACTCCCAATCCCTAATCCCTGGCTACCAGTATTACAATTTGTTAACTTCTGGACTTAGTGAGAAGTGCTGAAAGGGGCACACAATTCATATAGTGCCCCAATACCCCCCTCTCATTATATAAAACTCCGCGGCTCTTCCTAATTTTATGCGCCGTACCTTCACTCCTCACTCCTAACTCCTCACTCCTAACTTTAATCAGCGTTTCCTTACATGCCAGTGATTCAGAAAACGCAATATCAGTCACTGACCCCTATCCTTCCGCCTCTCCGGTCAGGAGCGGGAAGAAAAGGCTGTATCTTCGTCCGGTTTCTACGGTTTCGACGGCTTTTGCCAATGCTTCTTCCGTCGTGATGAGATAGGTGGTCTTTTTCGCACGGGTGATGCCTGTGTAGAGAAGATTTCGCTTCAGCATCATGTATTGTGTCGGAAGGAGGACAAGGATGACGGTATCATACTCGCTGCCCTGACTCTTATGGACCGTCGTGGCATAGGCGAGCTGCAGGTCATTTCTTTCCTCTTTTTCATAGACGACTTCCCTGTCATAGAAACTGACAGCGATGCGCTTGTCTGTCACCGACCAGACAATGCCGACATCCCCATTATAGACGCCCTTGTCATAGTCATTCCGCTTCTGCATGACCTTGTCGCCGACAAAGAAATGATTTCCCGGCGGGATCTGCTTCTGATGCACCAGCTCCTGAATGGCATGATTCAGATTGTCCACCCCGCACTGGTCACGATACATCGGAGAGAGTACCTGCAGTGCCATCTTCTCCTTGCTCTCCCCATAGTGAAGCGAACGGCAAAGGCTTATCACCGTATCGAAGGCTTCTTCTTCCGACCAGACGGGAAGGATCTTGAATTCCCCGCCTTCATCCGGGATACACATATTCCCTTCGCGGATGAGCGCCGCATTCTCGATGATGCCGCTCCCTTCTTTCTGACGAAAAATGTGCTTGAGCTTGGTGACAGGTACCTTTCCCCAGGCGATGATGGATTTCAAAGGCGTACCCGGTCCCACAGGCGGGAGCTGATCGACATCACCGACCAGAATGAGACGGGCCTCTTCTTTCAGTGCGGACAGCAAATGATAGAACAGGGAAATATCCATCATGGACGCTTCATCGACGATGATGAGGTCTTCTTCCAAAGGATCGCTTTCATCCCGCGAAAAGACGGTCCCGCCGTCCTCGCGCTTTTCCGCCTCGAGCGCTTTATGAATGGTATCCGCATCCATGTGGCTCGCGATGGCCAGGCGCTTCGCTGCGCGGCCTGTCGGTGCCATGAGATGGACTTTCAGATCGTGCTGCTCAGCCGCCGTGATGATGGCCCGCACAAGTGTCGTTTTCCCTGTACCCGGCCCGCCTGTGATGACGAGGACGCGGCTCTTCATCGCCTCTTCGACGGCTTCTTTCTGCTCATCGGCCAGCGTGATCTGGTTTTCTCTCTCAAATTTTTCGATGGCCAGGGCGGCCGTTCCGAGCGCCTTCTGGTGACAGAGCATGTATTTCAGGATATCGGCCGACTGTGTTTCCTCTTCATAGAGAAATCTCAGGTATACATACACCGTCTTTTCATAGGTGAGAGACGGCAGCACTTTTTCCCGGACCGCAGACTCGATGCCATCCTTGATGATGTCAAAGGAAAGGTGCAGAAGCGGCACGGTATTTTTCGCCAGCGAATCAATCGGCACACAGCTGTGCCCCTGAGCAAGCGCCAGTCCCAGCATATGCTTCACGCCTGCCGTGATGCGCTCGCTGTCATTCGGCGCTATGCCCTGATCCATGGCGATGCGGTCGACCTCCAGAAAAGTCATTCCGTTTATGTCTCCCAGCATGCGGTAGGGTTCGTGCTGAAAGACGGACTTGATATTCTCTCCGTAATGCTTCTGCATATCTGCCGCATATTTTTCAGGAATGGCCAGCGACTGGAGGTACATGATGATTTCCTTCAGCCCGGAAATCATCTCGTAGGATTTTTTGATTTTTTCGAACCCCTTCGGCCCGATGCCCGGGACTTCCAGAAGCGCATCGATGTTGTTTTCGAAGACATCCATCGTCTTTTTGCCGAAATGTTCCACGATGCGGCGCGCCATGGTCTCACGGATGCCATCGATCATCCCCGATGCCAGGAAATGGATGATATCCTCGGTTTCCTCCGGCTTCACCATCTCCATACTCTCGGCGGAAAACTGCACTCCAAAACGGGGATGCTTCTGCCAGCACCCCCGCATGAGTATCTGCTCGCCGACGTATGGGCCTCTCCCATGGTATGTGGCGCAGACCAGCTTGCGGCTTTCCTTATCTTCGATTTGAAAAACGCAGAATCTGCCATCATCACTTGCGTAAATGCATCGTCTGACGGTACCTCTGCGTTCTTCGATCATTTTGTTTCCCCTTGTATCAGTTTCGACTGCAGTTTTTTGCTGATATCCATCAAGAGCTGGTACCAGCGAATGAAATCAGGGCGGCAGCTCACATCTTCGATGAGAGAAGACAATGCCTCGATATTCTTCGCTTCCCTTTCTGCATCATAGATCGGCTTATGCGCCTTCAGCTTATAAAGGGCAATGCCTCTCGACAGCTCCAGCCGCTTCTCAAAAAGCCCTGCCAGCTCGCTGTCGATCTTGCGCACCGAATCACGCAGCTCTTCCAGTTCTTTTTCGTCCATCTGCGCCTCTTACTGGTTCTTTTCATGAAGCTCTGCCAGGATCTCCATGACCTTGGCTTTGCATTCTTCATACGGCACTTCGATGGTCTCGCCGCTTCTGCGGAGACGGATCTCCACATTGCCGGACTGCTGCCATTTCTTGCCGATGGTCACACGGACCGGATAGCCGATGAGGTCAGCATCTTTGAACTTGATGCCCGCTCTTTCATTGCGGTCATCCAGCACCACTTCATCCGCTTTTTCTTCCATCGCATCATAGAGCTTCTTCGCCGCATCCATGACTTCTTCCGATTTATTATTCGCCGGGACGATGACCACTTCATAAGGTGCGATTGCGACCGGCCAGATGATGCCGTCATCATCGTGATTCTGCTCGATGGACGCAGCCACTGTACGGGTGACGCCGATGCCGTAGCAGCCCATCACCATCGGATGCGACTTGCCATTGTTGTCAAGGTAGGTCGCGCCCAGCGCTTCGCTGTACTTGGTCCCGAGCTTGAAGACCTGTCCGACTTCGATGCCCTTCGTGATGACGATCTTGCCGCCGCAGTGCGGGCAGACATCGCCTTCCTGGATCTGGCGGATGGTATCCACCTTCACATCACCGAAATCACGCGCCGGATTCACATGGATAAAGTGCTTGTCCTTTTCATTGGCCCCGCAGCAGGCATCCTGCATCTCCATGACCGTCTTATCGCAGATGATATCGAAATTCTTCACTTTTTTAAGGCCGATCGGGCTGATATAGCCAGCCGTCAGACCGCAGCGTTCCAGATCTTCTTCCGACGCCATATCCACATTGATCGCGCCATAAATATTCTGGAGCTTCACTTCATTGACTTCATGATCGCCGCGCACCATCGCAAGGACGACGGTATCATCGAGCTTGTAGACGACCGCCTTGACGGACTGCTTCACATCTGCATGCAGGAAATTGCAAACCATCTCGATCGTGTGCTGCCCCGGGGTTTCTACGATTTCCTTTTCCTTGTCATTCGAGATATCGCAGGGTATCGTCTTCGGATCGACCGCTTCGATATTCGCTGCGAAATCACAGTCTTCGCAATATACGATATCGGCTTCGCCGGAATCTGCCAGCACTTCGAATTCATGAGACGCATTGCCGCCGATCGCGCCGGAGTCTGCGATAACCGGACGGAATTTCAGACCACAGCGGGTGAAAATGCGCCAGTATGCATCATACATCAGTTTGTACTGCTTATCGAGGCCTTCCTGATCCATATCGAAGGTGTAGCCATCCTTCATGATGAATTCGCGGCTTCTCATCAGACCAAAACGCGGACGCTTCTCATCGCGGTACTTGTTCTGGATCTGATACACAGAGACCGGCAGCTGCTTGTAGGACGAGGTATCCATGGAAACGAGCGTCGTCACCAGTTCTTCATGCGTCGGAGCCAGACAATAGTCTCTGCCGTGACGATCCTGCAGCTTGAACATTTCCTCTCCATATACGGCCCAGCGTCCCGTCTTCTGCCAGATCTCCGACGGCTGTACAATCGGCATCAGGATCTCCTGTGCGCCTGTCTTATTGATCTCCTCACGGATGATCTTCTTCACTTTCTCGATGGCGCGAAAAGCCAGCGGCAGGTACGCATAGGTACCATTGGCGATCTTTCGCATCATGCCGGCTTTCAGCATGTACTTATGGCTCATGACGACAGCGTCGGCAGGCAGTTCTCTCAGGGTCGGGCTATATAATTTGGATGCTAACAATGAAATCTCCTCCTAAAGATGAAATGAAAATCAATATCCTCATTTCGGCAAATAGATTTCTTCTATTATATAGCTTTTAGAAAAAATTTGCTATGAAAAAGTAATTCGGGATGCACAGCTCCTCCGGCATCGTTATCTTTTCTTTGAACGAAGCCTCCGCAATCAAAAACGGCCTTCCTTTCGGAAAGCCGTTTCTGCCGGCGGAAGAACAATTATTTCCAAGCCTGCTTCATGATGTTTTTGTATTCATTGTTCAGATGATCGACGATGACATCAAGGATGACACGGACGATTTCTGCGTCAAAGCTCTCGTTCGTGCTCGGGAGGCACGCATCGAGGAAAATGCTGCCGTCTTCTGCTGCTACATACTTGAAGACCTTGTAGCTGCGATTCAGCTGGTTCAGGTATTCCAGGAGGGCGAGCTTATTTTCATCTTTCAGGAGCTGGCTTCCGATCTGGACGCGAATGATGGTGTAGATGGTATTGTCGGTGATGATGCCGAGCGGAATGGTCTGTCCTTCGACCTTCAGGTTCGACTGGAATACAACGATATCTGCGTCATCTTTCATTTCATTTTTGACGAAAAAGTCCATTTTGTTTGCCTGGGTGTAGGCTTCGAATTTTTGGGCTTTCAGGTTTACTCTTTTTTCTTCTGCCATGATGAATGACCTCCAAATAGAAATGAGAATTTTCTTAAAGCTGTTTCTATTGTACCTTGTCTTGCCTAAGATTGCTAGTAGGAGAATGGGAAAGTGATTCGAATCCAACGGGACCTGACGATCTGCCTTCCCGATAAGGAGAGCGCTGACCGTGCGGAAAAGCAACAGATATTCGGCATCGGCTGTCCTTCATTTCGGCGCAGCCGCCGTTATTTCTCATCCCGCAGTTCTCATGCAAGCAGAGCTTTCACAGGGATCCATGAGAAAGCGCTACCGATTCAGGAACGACCTTCCCAGCCCTTCATAGCCGACAAATTCGCGAAGCAGCGAATGATCCGGCACGAGCGATGCATCCAGCTCACGGAAGGGTGCGAGAAATTCCAGAAGGCGCCGGGCCTCCCCATAGGCAGGGCTATCCTTGGATATTTCCTCTAAAAACGGCTTTACGATCCGTTTCAGAACAGGGATCTCATAAAGAAGTGCGGAATTAAATACAACGTCAGCGCGTCCCTGGAAGTGGAAAATATTCCGTTCCTCTCCTTGGCGGACGCCTGGCCAGGAAGAGATCGTCTTTTCCGGAGGGTTTCCGCGGAACTGCATATCTCTCACCATACGGCGAAGAAGCCGCGTGTCCGAGGTCGATATACGGTTATGGTGGTTAATGGTGATCTGTGTCAGTGCGGAAAGATAGATATGCATGCACTGGTAGCCGGGGACAAAATAGGTGAGGCGCGGATTCAGTGCGTGAAGCCCTTCCACAAGGATCGGCTGCCCCTTCCCGAGCGTCACGGGCGGCGCATTCCACTCCTTTTTCCCAGTGATGAAATTGAAAGTCGGAAGCCGCACCGGCTTTCCTTCCAAAAGTGCGGTGATATCTCCTTCGAAACGGTCCAGATCAAGCGCGTGAATATCTTCCCAGTCTTCCCCCTGCATTTCGCTTCGATCGCGGAAATAGTCATCCAGCGAGATCATGACGGGGCATACCCCATTCACCTGCAGGTGGACGATGAGACGCCTCATGAAGGTGGTCTTGCCGGAGGATGACGGCCCTGCCATACAGACGAGACGGATCCTGGGCTTCGCCTCACAGATCGCATCTGCAAGCTCTGCCAGCTTTTTCTCATGCAGCGCTTCCGCGATAGAGATGTAGTCGAGAATTTTACCATTCTCGATAGAAGCATTGAGCTGCGCCAGATTCTGGCAGCCGATAAGCTCGGACCAATTCTGGCTTTCGAGGAAGACCTTCGCAAAGAGCGGGTCCTCTGCTTCATCCTGCGCCAGATGAAAATCCTCATCCGGAAGGCGCAGCAGAAATCCCGGCGCATAAGACTTCAGCGCAAAAAGCCGCACGAAGCTCATGTCCGGCAAAAGAGGGCCGAAGAAATAGTCGATCACACGCCCGCACTGGTCGACATTGATCGTATTCCCGGCGAGCTGCCCTGTAAGTTCTGCATCCTCTTCCCTCCCTTTGATGCGAAGGAAGGCCATCGCACGTTTCTTTCCGACGACGAGCTTTGTAATATCGCGTCCCTCTTCGGAGATCTCACGCATCCGTTCCGCCAGCCGATCCAGCTCCTTCTTGAGCGGTACATGACCGTCTTCGAATTCACAGTACAGCGATTTTCCCAGCGAATGCTTCACGAGGACATCTGCCCCTTCTCCATAGATCTCTTCCACAGCACATACGAGAAGCATGATCGCGCTTCTCACATACGCCTGATGCGCTTTTGGCGCTGAAAGAGGGATCCATCGCACATCTCCGCCGGAGGGAAACGGTGTCTGGAAATCAAGAAGCTCGCCATCCATCTCTGCCAGCACCGCCTGCTCCTTCCCCCTTGTACCGCGGACCATATTCCATAAATTTTGCGGTGTCGCACCGTCAAAAAAGTCAAAACTTCTGCCTTCACAGGTGATATGGATCATGGAAATCAGCTCCTTTACCGGATCCTCCGGGGAAGTACGGATCCTATCGTGAATCGCATCATCGTTTTCCCGGATAACCATCTATAGATTCATTATAGCCGTTTTTTAGACCTGCGTCACCACGATATGCGGCAAAGACAGGTGCTTCAGCTCCTCAAAGCCGACATTCCGAGCCGCTTCCTCTGCGGATACGGGCATCGGCTTTGGAAGCGCGCCTGCATAATACAGAAGGAGTCCGATGATATCAGAAGGCTTCTTGCCCTCTGCCTTCATTTCACGAAGAGTGAGACCTTTCTGACGCTTCGAGAGCCGGACCCCCTCCGTATCAACGAGAAGAGGCAAATGTCCGTAAGTCGGAACATGGGCAGCTCCCAGTTTTTTCAGCAGATAGAGCTGATAAAAGGTCGAGGAGAGAAGGTCATTTCCCCGGAAAACATGCGTCATCCCCATCGCCGCATCATCGACGGATACGGCGAGCTGATAAGCAACCATGCCATCGGCGCGCCGAAGGACAAAGTCATCGATGCCGGGACGGAGCACGCATGTCTCCTCTCCGCAGAAAAGATCTCTGAAGGACACGCGGCTTTCCTCCATACGAAGGCGCCAGGAGGGCGCCTTCCCCTTTTCTCTGTCCGCGACTTCTTCCGCACTCAGACGGCGGCAGTGTCCATCATAGACCGGCAGTCCCTCTCCTTCATGCGGCGCAGAGGCGATGCTGTGGAGACGGGCACGGCTGCAGAAGCAGGGATAGACCTCCCCCGCTTCTTTCCACCGATCCATGATTTTCTGATAGAGAGGAAATCGGAGACTCTGGACAGGCGTCCCATACGAATAGCTCCCGCCGGGGCCCTCGTCGTAGGAAAGACCCATCCATGCGAGGTCTTCTTTGATCCCCTCTATGTATTCCGCGTGGCTTCGCTGCCGGTCGATGTCTTCGATACGCAGCACGATCGCCCCTCCATGCTGGCGTGTCCAGAGCCAGTTCAAAAAAGCGACCCAGATATTCCCAAGATGCATATATCCCGTGGGGCTCGGCGCAAAGCGGGTACGAATGGCTGTCTGCATAGCGTCTCCTTAGGAAAACACAGATCCCATCATTATCAGATCACATCAGCGTTTTCTCAATGATACAAAAGGAGGCTCAAGCATTTGAGCCTCCTTGGTGGTAAAAATGATAAGGGATCTGGGGTTGAGGTGCAGCAGGCTTTGCAGGTACATCGCAGATGAAGCAGAAAATACCATCTCAGAGAGATCTCCTGCCGCCTTCATTTCTCATCCCTGATCTGACTTACTCCGGCATAGAGAGGACTTTCCTGAAAAGTGCCTTATCCCGCTGGATCTTTTCCTCGCTGCCCATGCAGCAGATATAAGGATCATAGATGATGCTCTTGACGAGCGGAGCAAGAGCACGGATATCCTTCACTTCGCAGGAGATGATCTCGCTGCGGATCCGCATACGGTCTTCTCTGGTATTACCATTCAGGTAGTGGAGCATTGCACGCTCTCCCTTCATGGACGGGGTGAGCTGGATCTCATCCGCTGCCATGGTACCGATGACGTACTTGGTCATTTCACGTTCGGACAATTCGAGTGTTTCCAGATATTCCGGAAGGTCTTTGTACGTCTCGAGCGTTTCCTTCAGATTTGGGTCACGGTATGAGCAGAGAAGGGACGTACCATCGCGCAGGAACTGTGTGAAAGCACCATATGCACCGCCGAGAACACGGACTTTCTTCCAGAGATACTCATAGCGAAGGATGGTTTCCATGACACGAAGTGCGCCGGTATAGGTAAAGCCATGATCACGGAAGTTGCCGCCTTTGGCCACGTACTGGACCTTGCCGGAGGTCAGGAAGGCTTCATTGATCTCCTTTGCTGGGAAATCGAAGAGATGGGCTTCCTTCTTCTCCCCTTCCGGCATATCATCCAAGATGAGGCCGAGGTAGCGATCGACAGCCTGCTTTTCTTCCGTTTCGCCTGTAGTGGCAAAGAACATATGGCTTCTCGTGAAGATCTTCTTCGCGACAGCCGAGAGCTTCTCGGCGACTTCCTCTGCCCGACCGTCATACGTCTTGACAAGGTCTGCCAGGAAATAGTAGAACGTCATGCCGGCCTGCTCAGAGAACTGTGCCGTCTTGGAGAAATAGGATGCGAGGCGTCCCATGGTGAGATTATGCCCGCGAGAGAAGGCGGTCATGTCCCATTCTGATTTTTCTTCCAAGAGAAGCTCCTTCAGCCGTTTCGTATCCCGGAAGGATGTATGATTGATGACTTCTCCCAGCAGGTCCATGAGCTGACGAGCCTTTGAGGTGAGTGCTTTGCCTCTTGCGACCATGAATGGCTTATATTTCGATGCGTCATTGATATCGCCGATGCAGGAGATTTGGAAGCTGATGCCGCCGGTATACGCATTGGAGATCCGCGCGAGTTCAGTGTAGCTGTGCTTTTCCGTATCCAAGCTGCGAAGCATCCCCGAAAGGAGGACGGCATACGGGATCTCTTCCTCGGTGAGATCATAGAGATCGAAATACATCGTGACGTAGGAGATCCCCGTCGTGTGAATATCATAGTGGAAGTGACGGATACCGGAGACGGTCTCTTCTTCAAGCACTTCCTCCTCGATCTCCCGCTTCAGGTCTTCGCGGGACAGGAGCGGAATGGTCTTCAGGGCTTCCTCCGTTTCCATGGATGCCTGACGCTTCTTCAATGCTTTGGTGGACGCCATGATGTCTTCGAGCTGCTCGTCGGTGAGACTCAGCTTGTACGCAGCGAGCTTTTCTGCCGTTGCCGCATTATTCTTCTCCGTCAGTCCCTTTTCCGGCTTCATGGTGATCAGGACTTGATGCGGATTCTTGATGACGTACTTCAGGAGAAGGCTTTCGAAATAGCCATTCTGGATCCCTTCACGAAGCTCTTTGATGTCATCGATATAGCGCAGTGCCGCCATCGGGTCACGGTCATAGAGCCAGAGATCCATCGCGCGCACGCCGTAGAAAAGTCCTTTCGGACGTCCCTGATAATCGTTTTCACGCGAGGTGAATTCCGTACGGTTCAGTGCGGCATCGAGCATATCCTTGTCGATGCCGTCAAGAGCGAGCGTGCGCAGCGTCCCATCGATGACCTGGGCAAACTGCTCCTGCTTCTCCACTTCCGAGCCTGTCACCTCGATGGTCCAGACAGGCTGCTTGTAGCTGTCACAATAGCCGCCAGACAGGTCGCTTCCAAGGCCGGCATCCAAGACTGCTTTCTTCAGCGGTGCGCCGTCCATATCGATCAGGACATAGTTCAGGATACGGAAAGCGAGCGATTCCTTCGTAGACATATGGTCGCTTGCTGCGATGTAGAGGGCATGGATGGCCTTCCCCTTTTCGCTTTCCTGTTCTGCGATCCCATACGGGCAGGTCGCCGATACCCTTTTCTTGAAGCCGGACTGCGTGCGGACGGCCGAGTCCACATTGCGGCGGTCGAAATGAGACAGGTATTCTTCATCGATATAAGCCAGCGTCTTTTCGATATCCATATCGCCATAAAGGTAGATATAGCTGTTCGACGGATGGTAGAAGCGTCGGTGGAATTCAGTGAATTCCCGGAAAGAGAGCATCGGGATGACTTCCGGATCCCCACCGGACTCCACGCCATAGGTATTATCTGGGAAAAGACGCTCTGTCGCACGGTCTTCCATGATGGCTTCCGGCGAAGAGAGCGCGCCTTTCATTTCATTGTAAACGACACCATTGTACGTCAGCGGTGCCTCTTTGTTCTCCAGCTCATAGTGCCAGCCTTCCTGCATCAGGATCTGCGGATCCTTGAGGCAATTCGGATAGAAGACGGCATCCAGATATACATCCATCAGGTTATGGAAATCGACCATATTGCGGCTGGCGATCGGGTACATGGTCTTATCCGGCCAGGTGATCGCATTGAGGAAGGTATTGAGAGAGCCTTTCGCGAGCTCGACGAAGGGTTCCTTCAGCGGATATTTCCGAGAGCCGCAGAGCGTCGAGTGCTCCATGATATGCGGCGCACCCTTGGAATTATCCGGCGTCGTGCGGAAACAAATATAAAAAACTTTATTATCATCGTCGCTGTCCAGATACAGAAGACGGGCACCGCTTTTCACGTGCTCCATCAGGTAGGCATCGGCATTGACTTCTTCAATATGGGACATGCGGCTGACACGGAATCCGTGCACCAGGTCTCCATCATTCCATTTCATTTGATCTCTCCTTATCGGTTGCTGATAATTGTTGCGTAAAAAGGTGCTAAAGGCTGCCCAAGCGGCTTCACCCCATGGTGCAAGCACTCCCCAGTGCTTTATCCTATATAAAAATCCCGGGATGAGCGCTGCCAATGATTGGAGCCGTATTCCCTTTGCATCTTTTTTCTTTCGTTCACAAGAAAAAGCGCAGGAAATTCCTGTGCTTTTTCCACAAGCATCTATTTATTATTTTTCATCCTGCGGGAAAAATTCATCGTGAATCGCCTGTACAGCTTTGTTCAGGTCTTTTCTAAGGATGAGGCAGGAAATGCTGATCTCCGAGGTGCTGACGATATCGATATTGATATCGGCTCTGCCGAGTGCGCCGAACATACGGGCAGCGACTCCCGGTTTGCCGAGCATGCCGGCACCTACGACAGAGACTTTGGCCGTGTCGTCATCATAAATGACTTCTTCCACTTTGCCTTCGTCTCTCATCTTATCAAGGACTCTCTTGGCATCTTCCATATCCGTATCATCAATGGTGAATACGATATCCGTCTTGTCGTCATTGGAATTTCTGACGCTCTGCACGATCATATCGACCGTGATATTGTCTTCTGCGAGAGCGGAGAATACGCTGTATGCCACGCCCGGCACATTTCTGAGTCCCAGTACCGCAATTCTAGCTGCATGAGCATCCTGTGCCACGCCTCTGACCGTTTCGTTCAAACCTTCCATACATACCTCCCGGATAATCGTTCCTTCATCATTCGTAAATGTGGATCTGACATGGATCGGGATGTGATATTTTATCCCGAGTTCGACGCTGCGAGGCTGCATGACGCCAGCGCCCAGACGTGCCATTTCCAGCATTTCCGTATTGGTAATTTCTTTCATCTTATGTGCATTCTTCACGACACGCGGATCTGCAGAGTATACACCATCCACATCGGTGAAGATCTCACACATATCTGCATGCATCGCACCTGCGAGTGCCACCGCTGTCGCATCGCTGCCACCGCGGCCCAGTGTCGCCACATCGCCATTTTTCATGAGACCCTGGAAGCCCGCCACGATGACGATCTTGCCTTCTTCCAGCTCCTTGAATACCCGCTCCGGCTTCACATCATCGATGGTTGCTTTGCCATACGCCCCTCCGGCAATGATGCCTGCCTGCGGGCCTGTGAGCGATACAGCAGGAACGCCGAGCTTTCTGAAAGTCATCGCCATAAGAGAAATGGAGATCTGCTCACCGGTAGCCAGCAGCATATCCATTTCACGTCCATGATTGATGTCGGATACCTTCGAAGCCAGTGCCAGGAGATCATCGGTGGTATCGCCCATAGCCGATACGACGATCACGATCTTGTCCCCCGGCTTCCGATCGCGAAGCACACGGTTTGCAATATTCAACATTTTTTCCGGTGTCGCAACAGAACTTCCGCCGAATTTTTTTACATAAAGTGACATTTACATCCCTCATTTACGAGTAATCTAGGAAAACAAAGTCTGCCTTCCCGCTGGAGCAGCCATCGGATTCGTCCGCGCTCCTTCTATACTGTGAAAAGTGTAACATGGAAGAGGCGGCATGTAAAGAAGATAAATAAAAAAAGAGGTACAGGTTTCAGCTCAAAGACTAAGCGACTAAGAGACTAAGAGACGGAAGAGACTGATAGACTTGGAGACTTTAGACTAAGAGACTTTAGATGTCTGATGTCTAAAGTCTCTTAGTCGCTTATCTGAACCCGCCAACCCTAAACTAAAATCCTCTCCCCCGAAATGGGGAAGAGGATTTTACATGACTCACTATTAATCTTCTTTTTTCTTTTTCTGCGCTTTATACAGTGCAAAGTATTTCCCATGCCTTGCCATCAGTTCGTCATGGCTGCCGCGCTCGAGCAGGCGTCCATGGTCCAAGACATAGATCACATCCGCATTTCTGACGGTCGAGAGACGGTGTGCAATGATGATCGTCGTGCGGTTTTTCGCAAGCTCATCGAGTGTCTTCTGTACTTTCTTCTCCGTCTGGGTATCAAGAGCAGATGTCGCTTCATCGAAAATGACGACAGGCGGATTCTTGAGGAAGACGCGAGCGATGGCGATACGCTGCTTCTGCCCGCCGGAAAGCTTCACGCCGCGCTCGCCGACCTTCGTCTCATAGCCATTCGGAAGCTGTCGGATGAAATCATCCGCCGCTGCCAGACGTGCAGCCTCTTCGATCTCCTCTTTGGTCGCGTTCTCACGGCCATACGCGATATTCTCTGCGATGGTATCCCCGAAGAGAAAGACATCCTGCTGCACGATACCGATTTTTCTTCGGAGATCCTGCTGGCGGAACGCGGAAAGCGGATGTCCGTCCAGCATGACTTCGCCTTTTGTCGGTTCATAGAAACGAAGCAGCAGGCTGACGAGCGTACTCTTCCCTGCCCCCGTCTCGCCGACGAAAGCCACCGTCTTTCCGGCAGGGATCTCAAAGGCGAGATCATGCAGGATGAGATGCCCCGGATCGTAACCGAAGGATAGATCCCTGAAATCAATATCCCCTTTCACCTGGGAGAGCATGACAGGCTTTTCCGGATCTTCGATGGAAGGCTCGGTATGCATGATCTCTTCGAAACGGTGGAAGCCGGCCATGCCGCGCTGGTACACCTCAGCGAGGATCGTCAGACGGAAGACCGGGCGCATGAAGATATTCACATAGAGAAGGAATGCGACGAAATCAGAAAGCGCAAGCGTTCCCTCATTGATCATCCATCCCCCGGCCAGAATCACCGCCACATTGATGAAGTTGGTGAAAAAATTGATACCGCCGGAGAAATAGGCGATGAGCTTATTCGAAGCGAAACGGGTATCCCGCAGCTCGCGGCTCTTCTCTTCAAAACGATCCAGCTCGAAGGCCTCCTGGGCAAAAGCCTTCACAAGGCGGATGCCGGAAAGGCTTTCTTCTGCGCGGGCAGAGACTTCCCCTGCCTTCTTCCGGTTCTGCCGAAAGGCGGACTTCATCTGTTTATTCACCTTCACGGTGTGAATGCTCTTCGCAATAAGCAGCGCACCGATGAGGAGGGCAAGCTGCCAGTTCATGACGAACATCACGACGAGCGTCCCCGCCATGATGACGCCGCAGAGGAGGACATCATTCGGTCCGCGGAAGGAAAGCTCACTGATCTCTGTCACATCGCTTGTGATACGGGAGAGCAGCTGCCCCGTTTTCTCATTATCGAAGTAATGAAAGGAAAGTTTCTCGATATGAGCAAACAGATCCCGTCGCATGTCGTGTTCGATGGACGCACTCATGACATGCCCATAGTACTGCACCGCATACTGGATCGCAAAATTCAGGATGTAAAGGACAAGAAGGATCCCTGAGCCGATAAACAGCCGATGCATATCCCCCGCCGGCAGTACGTCATGGATGAGTTCACGGACCACGACCGGAAAGATCAGATCCAGTCCGGCCATGACAAACGTCCCTACGATCACCCAGATCAAAATGTGCATGTAGGGACGATAATATTTCATAAATCTTCGTATCATAGTATCCTCTTGGTTTTCAATAAAAAACAATTTGTTCTTTATTATAACGCAAAGGGAATGTGGCTTCAAGGCGAGAGGAGACCCCTGCGGTCTCACCGCTCATGGTCAGTGAAAACTCTGCCCTCTCACCGCTCACATCGCCTTGTTTCCCGGTCACTTTTCCCGATCCCAGATATGCAGCCGATAGGCTCCGAGGAGATCTCCTTCAGCCGTGACAGCGGGGACTTCGATGCCAGCCACGTAGCGACCATCGGAGGAGATCGCAAGCGTCTGGAGCGGTCCCTTCGTATGGTACTCATTAAGGAGAGTCCCGTCAGAAAGACTGATGACTGCTGCTCCATGGGCTTTGTAGTCATGATTTCTTACATTTCTGCCGATCGCCAGCGCAGCTACATCACCGGCGACCCCGATGGCTTCGATCTCCGCAGGTGCGGTATAGCGGAAGAGATACTTCCCGTCCCTGTCAAAGCCATAGAGACTGTTTCCTGATGGATGGATGACGGGCGCCGGCAGCTGCCAATTTTCCCGATTGAATGTATTGATGGTACCGAAGAGGACTTTGTCTCCGGAAAAAAGCGCATCGCGACCTGCCGCAAAGTAATAGCTGCCGCCGATCTCCATGACTCTGGAAATGCTGCGCTCCCAGATGGGACGCCCGTCCTCGTCTCGAAGGAATCCTCGTCCATCACTCGCCATCACCGCGAGGTACTTCCCATCCTCCGAGTAAGAAAGTCCGTTCCGGATCGTCGTGGTACCGAAAGTCTCGACCGGCGGGATCTTTTCAGCATGGAGCAATGTCCCTGTATGGCTGTCAAGGACATACAGATTTTCATGATAGGTAAGGCCATCGGTCTTTGCTTTGTCGTAATTCGCTGTCGCAAAGGCGAAGCGGCCGCTGCTTTCTGAAACAGCACCGCAATTCACCCATGCATCCATATTCTCTTTTTCTGGATAGCGCCAGCGCTCTTTCCCGGTCTCATCGAAGGAAATGATGCGGGAAAGGTATGTCCGCTGCCCCTTCTCATCAAGCGTGAATCGATAGAAAACCGCATATACATGCCCTGCAGCATCCGTCGATATATCGATGGCCGTCGGCTCGGACTGTATGTCCGCCTCATACCCTATGAGAGAGTCTCCTCGGAAGGTCCACAGCACATCGCCATTTTTCACATCCATGGCATACATCGTTCCTTCCGGACTTTTCTCCCCCGCATAGACGACCTTCTCATCCCGGCTCACTGCGATGCCGCGGATGAGGCCTGTGCCGACAGAGTGGCTCCACAGCTCCTCTCCCTTCTCATCGAAATGGATGAGCTCGCCATTCGCTGTACCGACGAGCCAGCCGCCGTCCGACTTCACGTAGAGCACCTTGCCGCTGTCAAAGCCCATGCGATCATAGTTCCGCCCTGCCATGTCGCCTAAGGAGATCACATAGGCTGCGTCTGACTCTTTGCCCGCAAAGATCTGCCAGGGTGTCTTTTTCCCGGTCAGCCAGAAAAGAGCGCTCCAGGTCAGTGCAAGGAGAAAAAAAATGAGAATTGTTTTGCATCGTTTCATGTTTGGTCACCAGAATAGAGTTCAGGGTTAGCCTCTCATCCCTTGATTGTTTGCGAAAGAGGGAGGAGCGGGTTCTATGGGTTCAAGAGGTTCAAAGGGGGAAGCGCGGCGCATAAAAATCAGAAGCTCCGCGGAGCATATCTGCTTCAAACGTTAGCCGTCAAATGTCTGATGTCTAATATCTGATGTCTAATATCTGATGTCTAATATCTGATGTCTAATATCTGATATCTCCAAGTCTATCAGTCTCAAAGTCTCCCCCGAGCCCGCCAACCTGAACCCTGAAACCATTATAAATACATCTTCGCGCAGTCATACACCATGCGGAGCGCGCCGTAGTAGAAGCCCTCTTTGGAAAGCGCATAGAGGATCTTAGCACTGCCGCAGGCGAGTGTGAAAAGGAAGAAGGCGGTGCAGACCCATTTCTCGCTGGAACGCCAGATTTCTGCCTTTCTGCCCTTGGCGAGGAAAAGACCGCGGCTCGTGACGGAAAGGGCCAGCGTCGCGGAACGGCGAAGGCAGCGGGCCAAGAGGGGCTTCACCATGTGCGGGATGTGCATCAGCACCTGATGCCGTCCCTTTTCACTGCCGCTTCGAAGCTGCAATGCGACCATGACTTCGCCTGCTTCCGCAGCAAGTACAGGGAAGAAGCGGATCGCCGTCACCAGCATGAAGGCGGCCTGCGGAGATAGATTCCACGAAGTGAGACCCTTCAGCAGCTGGCGCGGATCGCTCGTCCAGCAGACGAGCAGCCCCAGCGTGATCATGGATACCGTACGCATCCCCTGAATCGCGCCGTAGATGATGCCTTCCCGATAGATATAGAGACCATTCGTCAGCGCCCCTAGGACAGGAAAGCCGGGAGAGATCAAAGTCACAAGGGGCGTCCGTGGATTCTGGGAAAAGAAAAGCGCCTGACTGGCGATCGATCCCCAAAGGCCCAATAGGATGAAGATCGCGAGCACCCGCCACTTATAGAAGGGCGTCTTTCCCAGGAAATGAAAAACGAGTGTCAGCGTGAAGAGGAAAAAAAGCGTCCTGGCATTGTCCACGATGATCATCATCAGCGCATAGCAAAAGAGGAAGGAGAGCTTCGTCCGTCCATCGAGACGCATCAGGAAAGAATGTCCATCCCCGCCCTCCCAAAGCTGTCTATAGGACATGATCCATCACCTCTTTCACAGAAATACATGGCTCGATGCCCAGCATTTCCGACAGTGCCAGCATGGGCGGGAGCGCCAGGCCGCCTTCCTCCATCAGCTTTTTATCACTGAAGATCGTATGCGGCGTGCCGCTTGCGAGGAAGCTTCCCTCTTTCAATAGGAATACCTGATCCGCCAGCTCGCCTGCCAGCTCAATATCATGGGTGCAGAAGAAGATCGTCCGTCCTTCGGAGGCCGCATAGCGGAGAAGTGCTTTGATATCCGACAGGCTCTTCTGGTCCTGCCCCGTCGTCGGTTCGTCGAGGAGCAAGAGGTCATTATCCTTCCTTGCGAGCATCGCACCGAAGACGACACGAAGACGCTGCCCCTTGGACAGTGCCAGTGGAAAATCATGACGGTAATGCCGTACATGCAGACGGCGAAGAAGGCGATCCAGCTCCTCTTCCGTGATGGTTTTGTTATTCCACGTCAGCTCATCGATGACAGAGTCCGTAAGCAGCATGAGATCTGCCTCCTGCCGCATATAGCCGATGTGATGGCGCTGCTTTTCAGCCGGCTTCCCAAGGAGCAGGATCTCTCCCGATGTCGGCGTATCCAGTCCGGATAAAAGGTTCATCAGCGTGGATTTCCCTGCCCCATTGAAGCCCATGAGCGCATTGATCGTCCCTTTGCGGATCGCAAAAGAGAGTCCGTGAAGCGTTTCCTTCTCCGCGCCCTGATAGCGATAGTGGAGATCTCTTCCCTCGAGTACAACGGGTGCATGGCTTTCTTTTTTCTCTCGCGAGATATGCGGCGCAAAGGAAATACCGCTCTTCCGGATTTCTTCTGCCGTCTCTTTCACATGCCCCGAAAGATAAGGAAGGCGCAGGAGACGGCCGAGCTTCACCGCCTGCGGCTCGCGGAGACCATAGGCCTCTGTATCTCCGAGCGCTGTCCATGCCCCCTCTGTCGCTCCGTCATAGATGAATCGTCCTTCATACATGCAGCAGAGGCGGGGAAAATACCGCGCCAGCTCATTCACACGGTGCTCCACTACGAGGATCGTCATATGGTCTTCCCGATTCAGGGAAACCAGAAGCTCCAAGAAATCCTTGACGCCCTTCGGATTCATCTGGCTCACCGGTTCATCCAAGATAAGAAGCTTCGGATGCGTCACAAGGATCGAGGCCAGCGCCAGACGCTGCCTCTGCCCACCGGACAGCGCATGGATACTCCGCGCCTCCATACCGGAAAGCCCCGTCTTTGCAAGCGCACGCCGAACCTCTTCCCGGATGACAGATGGATCCTCTCCGCGGTTTTCGAGAGCAAATCCGACCTCGTCAGCTACCGTCATCGCAAAGAGCTGGTCATCCGGCGTTTGATATACCGTGCCTGCCAGAAGCCCGATATCTTCCGCGCTCATCTCTGTCACGTCCCGTCCATCGAGAGAGATCGTCCCCGTGAGCCGTGCTTCCCCCGGTTCCAAAAGCCCCGTGATACTCTTGATGAGCGTCGATTTCCCGCAGCCGGAGCGCCCCGCGATGAGGACCATCTCACCTTCGGCCAGTGATAGATCCACATGCGAAAGAGTATCCTTCCTGCGCGATACGTAGCGGCACGAAAGATCCCTGATCTCCAGTATCATGTCCCCATCACCTGCTTCAAACGGCTGCCGATGCGATACCCCATCCAGCTGCCGAGTGTACTGTACAAGAGACCATTCATCAGCATGTAAAGCCCGATGAACCAGTCTGCATAATATAACCGATAAAAGAACATCAGCTGTTCCATATTCACAAAAGTGATCCCCGCATCACAAAGCCCGATCAGGAAGGAGATCCCCATCGCGTAGAGCGGCGTCAGCTCCTTCTTTCGATAGAAACCTGCGAGGTAAAGCGTCGTTTCCAAAATCACGATGGACACCGCACAGATCAGAATCCCCACCGGCGTCACGCGGCCAAAAAGTACCGCTGAGAGCATCCAGCGCATGAGGAAAAAGAGCGCACAGACCCCCGGCCTGCGGAAAAGAACCAGCAGCGAGACCAGAAGCAGGTACTGCACAACCCCTGAGAAGAGTCCCGTCACCAGTCCGGAGAAAGGCCCCAAGAGGACATGCAGGAAATCTCCCAGAAGTGTCACCGGCACGACGACCCCGCCGAAAGCCATCGCCGCAAAGAGCGATACCGTGATATCCCCCTTCGCTCCGATGGAGAGGATGCAGCGCTTCAGTCCGCCGATAGACGCTGCCAGCGCGAGAAGAGAAAGGAGGGCAAAGCCGAGCGTCGCAAATCCCACGCTCCGCTTCTTCACGACGGTGAGCGGCAGCTCCGTCATACGCTCCGTCTCTCCGTCAAACAGCGTGAGGCGCAGCGCATAGTCTCCCTCTGCGATCGAGAAGGGATCCACATACAGCGGCACCACAGCGGTCTGCATTTTATGGCCGTTCAGAGAGAGCACTGCCTCACTTCGCATTTTCGTCCGGTCGATAGACTCTCCCTCACCGGCTGCTGCGATGAGCCCGGGGCGCACCTCCCCCGTCTCCTTGTCTACGAGCTCAGCGCTCAGATGGATCGTCCGCACGTCTTTCTTCGGATTTCTCATATCCAGAAGGAGGTACGTATTCGGCTTTGCCGTGAGCGCATCCCAGTCCACACCGCGCCCGCCCGTCAGGCGGTTCTTCATATTCTCCAGTGTCACATCCGGCGTCACAAGCGTATCCTTCGCCTGTCTGGCATCCCGCTCCCCGTCTTCATTCACCGGAAGCAGCACCGACTGGATATACCATGTCTGCGCTGCCTTCTTGTCCTGCTCCTCTTCCGCCGGTCCCGCCGTGAAAGAAATCCGCTCCCCTTTCACGCCATCTTTCGTCCTCAGGGAAACCGGTATCTCGTAGACACCTTCCCCCGCCTCATCACTGCATTTCACAGGGACCGCGAGGAACTGCTCTCCATAATCAGCCGGAAGTGTCCAGCGGATAGAAACAGTTCTTCCATCCGTCTCCCAACCATCGCCGGGAAGCGCCGTGAATCCCTCCGGCAGCTCCGCTGTGATCTCTGCCCCCTCCTCATCATTTCCATAGTTTTGCACGGAAATATAAAGAAGCTGCGTGCTGCCCGCATGCGCCACGCCCGCTTCCTTCGTCAGACTGTATGGAAACGACACACGCAAAAGAGCCTCCCCGCGGCATTCGGCCGGAAGAAGGCTGGAGAAAAGAGCGATACAGAGGATAAGTAGAAATCGGAATCTCATAAGAAGCCTCGGATAGATGACTGAGTTTTTCATTAGACTATGAAAATTATAGCGGATGATGGGAAAGTTCGCAAGAAAAAAGGCGGGCCATCCGGCTCGCCTTTTTCTCCTCTCAATCAGAACCGCTTTCTCGCTCCGATCAGTACCCATTCACCTGGCTGACGACGCGGAAATGTCCCACGTCGAAGGCTTCGCAGATGGCATTGTAGAAGGGGCCCATCAGCATGGTGCGGTAGATCTCTGACTTCACGATGATCATCAGACGGCCTTCATCATAGGTCACACGGATGACGCCGTTTTCGATGTATTTGTCGAAATCTTTTTCCGCCATTTTTTCTTTGAGCTTCAGGAGCGCGTCTCTGGTCGGGCCTTCCTGATATTCTTCTCTTTCCGTGACGGGGATCCAGCGGATCTCATAGATCTTGCTGGTATAACCCTTGTCTTCTGCGGAATAACGTTTTCCTTTTTCCATTTCTTCCATGGCTCACACCTGTCCTTTACTAAAATTTTCTATATCTCATATATTATAGCATATCTGAGAATGTGAGATGTAAGACTTTGAGACAAGGAGACGTCTGAAGTCTGATGCCTGACATATGAAGTCCTGCCGCCCCCATCTCAAATAACCCCTCTCTCATGCAGACTGACATAGATGCCATCTCCTATGATGACATGATCCAGCACCACCATATCAAGGAGCTTCGCGGCCTTGGCGAAGGTCTTCGTCATCTCGATGTCCTCCTTCGACGGCTCCGGATAGCCGGAAGGGTGATTGTGCAGGAGGATGAGGCCGAAGGCTTTGTAGCGGATCGCCCACTTCATCGCTTCCTTGATGTCGACGGGCGTCTCATTCAGCCCGCCGATGGAGACCTCTTTGTAGCCCAGAAGTCGGTTCTTCACATTGACAAAGGCGATGAGGAAATGCTCCTGCGTCTCGTGGCGGAGACGCTCCATAAAAAAGGCAGAGACATTCTCCGGCGTACTGAAATTCTCCAGTTTTCTTTTATCATATATATAGGTCAGACGCCGCCCGAGCTCGATCGCTGCACAGATGGTGACTGCCTTATCAGGGCCGATGCCTTTGATATCCGTGAGATCCCGCCAGTGAAGATCCTCATAGCCATTGATGCCCACCGTCTGCTCGAGCTGGTCCACGACATCCTGCGCCAGCTGCATGACGGAATACCCCTGCCGCCCCGTTCGCAAAAGGATCGCAACAAGATCCGTCATGCTGGCCATTTTCGGGGATTCCTGAAAACGCTCTCTTGGCTTGTCTTCGCTTCGCATTTCACGGATGAGCATCATCGTATCCTCACTTTACTGAAAATCCGGTGTTTCAAATGTCATTTACTGGTGACTAGTGACTAGACAGAGAGCCTTCCAGTCTAACATCTCAAAACTTCTCATACAACCACCACGCGACAAGGATGCCGAGGATGCTGATGAGATTCGGCGCAAAACGGATGCCGAAATGGATCTGCATGATCCCCAGATTCAGGGCGATGTTCTGTATATGGAAGATCTCATAGGTCTCAGTCAGGAAAGGCATGAGGCCGACAAGGTTCGCACTGCCGAGCACCTGTCCCAAGATGCCGCCGATCAAAGCACCGGCGGCTAAAAATAAAAGTAGTGAAAAAAATCCTTTTGAAAATCGCATAGATTCCTCGTTGTTAAAAAATCAGAGGGCGCAGACTAAATGACTATTGACCTGGAGACATCCGACTTATGGTCTCCTAAGTCTAAAGTCTCTTAGTCTCCCTAGAATGTACTCCCCATCGCGATCTGTCCGGCGACTTTTTGTGTGAGAGCTTTGCCTACCTCGTCCTGACTGCGATACTGATAAATGACGCGCCAGACAACGCCCTTCCGGAGGAAAATATATTCTTCTACAGAGAGCTCTACATTCTTGCCGCGGGCGGTCTCGGTGAAAGAGAAGGAAAGCTGCTGTGCCTTCACATCCCCCAAGGTGATCTCCTTCTGCTGGGATCTCACATTTTTCAGATTTGGATTATCGGCGAGGATGCTCTTCGCCTCTTCCGCCAGCGTTTTCGCATCCTTTCCTTCCCCCTCTTTCGTACCGGTCACAAGGAGCTGCATATTCGCATTGTGTCCTTCTGCGTGGACCGTCTCCGCCTGACGGTCGCCGAGATCGACCTGCCTGCCATTGGAGATCAGCTCAAACGGCGTTGCCACCGTGATGGTCTCGCCGCCACAGTGAATGCGGTTCTTCCCGAAGGGAAACTGATCGTCGATGCTGTTTCCGCAGCCTGCGGGCAGCATGGCGAGCGCCAGAAGGCCCAGAGACAGCGCCCATTTTTTCTGCCAATGATTATACATATATATCATTCCTTTGGTTGTAGTAGCGAGGTCAAACTTCGCTCATTGATTTTTCATATTATATCATAGAGGAGGGCAGATTTCCTGTTTCCGCTCACTTTTGTGATAGAATAGGGAAGACTCAGAGACCGGGAAGCTTCAGACGGCGAGATATCAGATGTCAGGTGCCTTATGCCTAACGTCTGCCATCTGCCGTCTAAAGCCGGATGTCTGCCGTCTCAAGATCTTACAATTTCTGAATAAGGAGTCCCCATGTCTACCACCTCTCCCCTCATCGGCATCACAGCCGAGTGGAATCCTTTTCATGCCGGTCATTCCGCCATGATCGATATCATCAAAAAAGCCTATCCGGAAGCCTCCCTCATCGCCATCATGAGCGGTGCTTTCGTGCAGAGGGGCGAGCCTGCCCTTTTTGATAAATGGACGCGCGCCGGATGGGCCGTCCGCTCCGGCGTGGACGCTGTCTTCGAATTTCCAGCCCTCTACGCCCTTCAGAGCGCAGACCGTTTCTCCTGCCATGCCGCCTCCATGCTCCATGCCATGGGCGTGAACATGATCGCCTTCGGCGCAGAATCTCTCACGAAGGATGAGCTCATAAGCGCTGCCGGCTGGGCGATCTCAGAGGACTACGAGCATCTCCTCCACGAAAGAATTGCGGACGGTCTGTCTTACGGAGAAGCCGCCCATGAAGCGATGGCAGCCGCTTCGCCCTATCTTGCCGACGAGCTTACGAAGCCGAACAATCTTTTGGGATTCCGCTACACGGAGACGATCCTTCGAAAGCACTACGACATGGACATCCTCGTCATTCCCCGGGACATGGAGCATCCCGTCTCCGCGACGAGTGCGCGGCGTGAACTCCTGTCTCAAAAAACGACGGCACTTCTTTCTCCTCCGGACGCAAAGCAAGCCGCCAAGCTCATGGAAGAAGGCCACTACACGGATCCCGCCCGCTATGAAGACTGCTGCCACCTCCTCTCCCGCCTGATGACCCTAGAAGCCCTGCAGGCGACCGGGCTTTTCAAAGAAGGACTTGAATACAAATGGGAAAAGGAAAGCCAGCGGATCTCCTATGAAGAAATGCTCGCCGCCACGAAG
>JAJWRZ010000172.1:0-3841 GCA_021633965.1 Dialister sp. | reverse complement strand
ATATACCTATCTATCTATACAATATAAATTGACTATGAAGAACCATATTTGTTATTATTAAATATCATTGTTATCCCGGTTAGCAGCAGGTGGCGGGGAGGATCTCTGTCCGCTTCCTGTTTTACTCTAAGGAAAGAGGACATATGGAAGAAAATATGACACAGGATGGGAAAGAGATCCTCTTCGACATCCGTCATTTGACACATACCTTCGAGACGGAGGACGGGAAGACATTCGACGCGCTGTCGGATGTGACCTGCACGATCCCGAGGGGATCCTTCACCGCCATCATTGGCACAAATGGGAGCGGCAAGTCTACACTGGCAAGGCATCTCAATGCCCTGTATCTTCCGACGGCGGGCGAGGTCATCGTAGAAGGCATGAAAACCAGCGACATGGAGCATATCTGGGACATCCGGCAAAAGGTCGGCATGGTCTTTCAGAATCCGGATAACCAGCTGGTCGCGGCCATCGTCGAAGAAGACGTCGCCTTTGGTCCGGAGAACCTGGGTGTACCCGCGGAAGAAATCCGAAAGCGCGTGGACTACGCGCTGGAAAAAGTCGGCATGAGCGCCTACCGCACGCATTCACCGGCGATGCTCTCCGGCGGACAGAAGCAGAGGATCGCCATCGCCGGCGTACTCGCGATGCATCCGGACTGCATCGTCCTGGACGAACCGACGGCGATGCTCGACCCTCTGGGACGCAAGGAAGTCATGGATACCATCCATGAGCTGAACCGCTCGGAAGGGATCACCATCGTGCTGATCACCCATTTCATGGAGGAAGCTGTGACGGCGGATCATGTGCTGGTCGTCGACCGCACGAAGCTCCAGATGCAGGGGACAGCACGCGAAGTCTTCTCGCAGGCAGACAAGCTGACGGCCATGGGGCTCGATGTCCCGGTCGCTGCCGACCTTGCCCATGGGCTTCGGAAAAAAGGCTACGAGATTCCTGAAGATTGTATGACAGATGAGGAGCTGGGAGAAGCACTATGTCCATACGCGTCGAACATATAAGTTATATTTATGGCAAGGGTTCGCCATTTGAAAAGACGGCCCTGGATGATGTCGATCTCACCATTGAAAAAGGAGAATTCATCGGCATCATCGGTCATACAGGGAGCGGGAAATCGACACTCATCCAGCACCTGAATGGGCTCATCCATCCGACCTGCGGCAAAGTCACCATCGATGGTGTCGATCTTGCCGAGAAATCCAAAGCCGCCGTCGCCAAGCGCCACTCGGTCGGCATGGTTTTCCAGTACCCGGAGCACCAGCTTTTCGAAGAAACCGTCGCCAAAGACATCGCCTTCGGGCCGATGAATCTGGGGTGTGATGAAGAAGAGGCCGGAAAGCGCGTGAAAAGCGCTATGAAATTTGCCGGTCTTGACTACGACACCTTCGCAGGCCGCTCGCCCTTCCGCCTCTCCGGCGGGCAGCAGCGCCGCGTCGCCATTGCCGGCGTCATCGCGATGCACCCGGATTTCCTCATCCTGGACGAACCATCGGCAGGCCTTGACCCCATCGGGCGGCGGGAAATTTTCTCCCGCATCCAGAGCTGGTACAAGAAAGGCGTATTCTCCGTCATCCTCGTCTCGCATAATATGGATGACATCGCACGCCTGGCGACCCGCCTTCTCGTCATGCACAAAGGCCGCCTTGTGCTGGACGGCGAACCGATGGATATCTTCCTCCACCACAGAGAAGAACTCAAGGCCTGCGGCGTCGACGCTCCGCCCCTCACACAGACACTCCTCTACCTGAAAGAGAAGGGCATCCCCGTGCCGGAAGAGGCAAAAACGACCGAAGAAGCCGTAGAAAAAATGGCAAAGATGCTGGGAGGTAAGACACATGCTCACTGATATGACCCTCGGCCAGTACTATCCCGGCCATTCGTACCTGCACCAGATGGATCCCCGTGCAAAGATCCTCTGTACCATGATCTTCATCGTCGCGATTTTCCTCGCGAACAACCTGTATTCCTACATAGTCGTCGCCGGCTTCACCTTCCTTGCCATCGCCCTCTCCGGCGTACCTGCGAAAATGATCTGGAAGGCCATCAAGCCCCTCTGGGTGATCCTTGTTTTCACCATGCTCATCCACATCCTCACCACCCCGGGGACGGAAATCTTTTCGTGGAAATTCATCCACATCAGCGAAGAAGGCATCAGGAACGGCATCGTCATGACACTGCGCCTCGTCTTCCTCATCGCCTTCTCCTCGCTTCTCACCTATACCACGAGCCCGATCGTCCTGACCGACGGCATCGAAGACCTCCTGATGCCATTCCGTCGCTTCGGGGTACCCGCGCACGAGCTCGCCATGATGATGACCATCGCGCTTCGTTTCATCCCGACACTTTTGGAAGAAACTGATCGCATCATGAAAGCCCAGTCCTCCCGAGGCGCTGACTTCGTGAACGGCAATCTCTGGCAGCGCGCCAAGAACATGATCCCGCTCCTCGTCCCGCTCTTCATCTCCGCCTTCCGCCGCGCCGACGACCTCGCGACCGCCATGGAAGCCCGCTGCTATCGCGGCGGCGAAGGACGTACCAAGATGCACCAGCTCTCCTATACATGGCGGGATAGAAATGCCTTCATCGCCATTGCCCTCGTGACCGGCGCCCTCATCGCGCTGTATGTAGTCATGAGATAGAATGGGGCGCGGGGTTAGCCACATGGAATCCTGAAGTTTGAAAGCAGGGATGAGTAGCTAGGGATTAGAAATGAGCGGTGATCGAAATAGCGCAATTGGTACGCTGACCGTTCTGCAAGGAAGATCTCTCGGCTACGCTCGAGATGACGGCGCGAAGCGCTATCAAAATTTCGCTGCGCTTCTGATTTTTATGCGCTACACCATCCCCGCCCTACCTATAGAACCTGCTGAACCTCTTTCAAACGCAATTAAGGGGAACTCCTAATCCCTAATCCCCAGTCACTAGCCACTAGCCACTAGCCACTATTTTTCCCGAAGGATCATCCCATGCGAAATATCTGGATCACCGTTTCCTACGAAGGAACAAACTATGCCGGCTTCCAGCGCCAGCCCACCCGCATGACCGTACAGGAAATGCTTGAGAATACACTCCTTCAGCTGACGGGAAAGAAGACAACCATTTACTTCGTCGCCCGAACCGATGCCGGCGTCCATGCCTATGGGCAGGAGTGTACCTTCTACACTGAGTCCCGCATCCCGCAAGACCGCTTCGTCCACGCCATGAATGCCCTCCTTCCGCGCGATATCCGCGTCCGCCAAAGCCGGGAGATGGACGAAGACTTCTCCGTCCGCCGCCGCAACTTCGGCAAGACCTACGGCTACCTATTGACTGAGAGCCGCGAAGCCTCGCCCTTCCTCGTGCGCACCATCTGGCGCACCGGTAAGCAGCTCGACCTTGCGAAAATGGAAGCGGCCGCCAAAGTCTTGGAAGGCCGCCACGACTTTACTTCCTTCCGTGGGAACAACGCCGTTCCCTCCGATCCCGTGCGGCTTGTCCATGAGATCCGCCTTCGGAAAGTGGGGCCCCTCATCTGGATCTACGTCACCGGCGAAGGCTTTCTCTACCACATGGTCAGAAACATCGCCGGCGCTCTCGTTGATGCCGGGAGCAGCGTCCTTGCTCCTCACGATCTCGAACGGATTTTGGAAGCCTGCGATCGACGAGAGCTCGGTCTCACCGCTCCGGCGGAAGGTCTTGCCCTTCTCAAAGTCTATTTCCAGCCGATCACGAAAGAAGCAATCGATGAGACATTGCAAGAGCCCCTCTATCCATGGTGCGGCGCATAGCAAAAAGGGGCTGTGAAGAAATGAATCCTCATTTCTTCACAGCCCCTTTTTACTTT
>JAJWRZ010000011.1:0-25183 GCA_021633965.1 Dialister sp. | reverse complement strand
ACCCTATTTATACTCCGCGGCGCTTCCATATTTTTATGCGCCGCACGACCATTTCTCATTTCTAATTTCTAATTCAAGCGAGGTTTTCACCCGCAATCAAATGGCGATCCGCCCCGCAGGCTACCCCTGTTTTCGCAGTTTTGCATTCCACAGCTGCTCGTAGAGGTAGCCCGCCCCGCGGAGTCCGCACTGCGGAAGATCAGAAACATGAACTTCGTCATGCGACGGGAGTGCGATATGGAAACCGGTGAATGATTTTCCCATACGCAAAAGGAGGTGCGTCTCGTGGGAAGAGGAGAGGACAAGGCCTCCCTGCCAGTCCTCGTAATCTTTTGTGATCTCCTTTTCATTTTTCATGACGATACGGATCACATCTGCGGCCGGCGTTGTCTTCTCTGTCACGCACTGGGCATGGACCACGAGGCGCGCGGTATCGATCCATTCGCTACGGATCGTTTCAGCGATGCCAAGAGCTTCCGAGGGCGGCGCTGAAATGAGGACGGCATCGAACCAGAGCGGCCCCCAGAGAGACTCCAGATTATTTCCTTTTCGAAGCAAAAACTCTTTCAGCTTCGCCGCCTCATGCACAGCGCGTGTCAATTCGCCCGCCCCCAGCTTTTGGGTGATTTCCGAGAGCCATGCTATCGTACCGTCCGTCCCGTAAGGAAGGCCGCAGGACATATACGGCGTCCCGAAATCCTGCTCCATCTGTTTGGCCAGCGAGAGCCCCAGCTCGTCTCTCACGACGACATTGAGGGAGGCTGAAGGAGCCTCCATGATGTCTGCCCAGCTGCTTCCAGCGCCCGGCATGGAAATCACACGAATGCCAGAGAGAGAGAGTAGCCGCCGGATTTCTTCCGCATCCTCCCGTCCCTTCATATGAACGGTAGAGAGGCCAAGCACATTGACGGAGGCAGGGACCTTCTCCTTCGCTTTCATTTCCTTTTCGATGCGAAGAGAGGCTGCGGAATACCCCGCCTCAAAGTTCCCCTTCATGCCGCCGCTGTCCATCGCATAGACCGGCCACTGCAGATCCATCTGGTCGGCGATGCCCTGCACATCGTCGCCGACCAGACTGACGCTGCAGTTGTTCAGGGCAAAGACACGCTCAGGCTTCGCATAGGACTGGATGCTTGCAAAGCCTTTGCGCAGATCATCCTCGGTCCCGTAAACAAGAGAATTCGGGCCCACCTGTGTACAGGAAAAGCGCATGGACGCCATCGGATTCTCATTATCCACATATTTCATCGCATAGAAATAGCACCAGAGCGGGCCATTCACCACCGTGAAGCTCCCCGGGATGGAGTCAAAGAATGCCGCTGATCCCGTCAGCGCACAGGTACTGCCGTGATGGCAGGCCGCTTCCCACTCAGACCGTGACATAGGCGACGCCCCCTTTCTTCCCATAGCGGCAAAGCAGCCGATACATCGCGCGAAGCTCTGCGATCTCCCCCTCCGTACCGGTCAGGGGCACCATCGGGATGAAGAGCTGCCGTGCCTTCGTATTGTAGATTTCATTCGTGGTGAGGAGGATGTCACAGGCATCCATCACCGCCTGTCCCTCCCTGCTGTCATAGATCGGGATGTCACCTACGGCGGCGATTTCCTTTCTGAATGTCTTTTTGTCGTCCTCCGTCAGATTATCGAAGAAGACGATCCCCGAGCAGGCAAGGCGGAGACGCTCGATACGAGAGAGCGTCTCCTGCGGATGATACCAGCGCGAGCCGCGCCCGATCCCGATGACCGCTTTCTTTCCTTCCGTGACAGGCAGGAAAGACGAAGCCGCACGCTTGATGCGTGCTTCTTCTTCTCTGATGATTTCCTCTCCTCGTTCCTTTTCATGAAGGAAATCAGCGAGCGCGCGGATCCAGTCCTTCGTTTGCTCCCAGCCGACCGGATACACATCCCCGAGCGTCGGCACATCATAGGTATCCTCTAAGAGCTTGGCGATCTTCATCATGCCGCCAGGCTGTCCCGCTGTTCCTAAAAGGATGGAAAAGTCAGCCGAAGGAATGTCCTTCCACTCCTCAAAAGGCACATACCCGGGAAACTGCCACTTCACCGCAAGGCCGAAGCGGGAAAGCAACCGCTTCACCTCACGGACATACTGCCCTTCCGGGCCCATCTGATCGCCGAGAAGCAGCACGCGCCCTTTCACGCGCTTCTCTTTCCGAAAGAAACGGCGAATCATCATCTCTGTCGTCTGATAGTAGGCATCGGAGTACTCCCCGCCCAGAAATCCGGCAAACGGCATGGGGATGACGGGAATGCCATAAGAGGCTTCTGCCGCTTCGGCTTCCTGCTCGATGTCATCTCCGATGACTCCTGCGACACAGGAGGAAACGATCCATACGCACTTCGGGTGATAGGTATCCATCACATAGGAAATGCAGGCAGAGAGGCGGTCGATCCCGCCGAAAATGCCATCTTTTTCTCGCAGATGAGAGGACACGAGAGGGATCGTCTCACGGTTTTCCTTGCCCCCGTCCGCCATGACACGGAAACCGGATCCCAGATCCATGGTAGAAGCCACATGCGCGCAGCCGATCGGGCCATGGAAAATGACAACCACGCCGGGGCAGAAGGCGAGCGCCCGATAGACCCCGACCAGCGTACAGCTGCACGACTTCGATTTCGACAAAAGCCATTTAGTCTTGAGTGCCATAGGTACCTGCCAGTTTCTCCAGCTCATCAAATGTCATCGGAGTCGGGATAGAAAGCTCCGTGTTCTCCCAGATGGTCTTCGCGAGATCTCTATATACATCCGCCTGCGAAGACTCCGGCGCATAGGAGAGCACCGTCTGCTTCTGATTCTCTGCCAGATTCACGATCTTGTCTCGGGGTATGAAAGCGACGAGACGGGTATTCAGCTTCTTGCAGAATTCCGTCAGGAGTTCCCTCTCCCCCGGCACATTGCGGCTGTTCCCGATGATACCGGCGAGACGCACTTCTCCCCTCGTCGCAAAGCGGCGGATGCCCTTGGCGATGTTATTCGCCGCATAGAGAGACATCAGCTCGCCAGAGGAAACGATATAGATCTCCTTCGCATAACCCTCGCGGATCGGCATGGAGAAACCGCCGCAGACGACATCCCCGAGGACATCATACAGCGTCACATCCATATCAGGGATGGCTTTCATTTTGTCCAGAAGCTGCAGTGCGACGATGATGCCGCGTCCCGCACAACCCACCCCCGGCTCAGGCCCGCCTGCTTCGACACAGATGATATCATGAAATCCTGTATGTACGATATCCTCCTTGCAGATCTCATCAGGATCCTTTCTCCGCACCTGATCCAGCACGGTCTCTTTACAAATATGTCCTAAAAGAAGACGCGTCGAGTCATTCTTCGGGTCGCACCCGATCTGGCAGACCTTCTTCCCCATGAGGGAGAGCGCCGCTGACACATTGGAAGCCGTCGTGGACTTTCCGATACCACCTTTTCCGTAAAAAGCAATTTTTTTCATAGGATTCACTCTCTTTAGTCAGGAAACACGGATCCGATCTCTGGCAGAAAAAGCCGCATTCCCATAAAACCAGCCGGCGCAAGGCCAGCTACTATCACCTTTATACTATTATAACAACATTAAGCAAGGTGGAGGACATAAGAAAACAAGAAAGAGCTGACCGCGATCTCATCATGATCCTCTTAATTCTAAACCGCAATTTCCAAAATCCTCTGCGTTCTGCGCTAATTCTTAGAAAAATATTTTCAATGAAAACGTAAAATTCATTTGACATTATCTTAACGTTGTACTAAACTAAGGTCATGCGAAATACAGATGAAAGAAAGGAAATCGAGTGCATGGGAAATACTCGACTCACCTCTTCGCTGTATGAATCCCGACAATCGGGAATTTTTAAAGGAGTGATTTTTCATGAAAAAAAGTCTGAAAACTGTTCTGTCTGCATCTATGGCAGCTCTGTGTGTATTTGGTTTCGGCATGTCCGCCAATGCATATGAACTGAATCCGGAAGTCAAGGATGTAACCCCGGCTCTTCGCGAAGCTTCCACCGTCGGTGTATGGACTGCAGAAAACCCGGCTATGAAGAATGCACCAAACAAAGATGCTGTCCTCGTCATGACCTTCGGTACCACCTTCACCGATACAAGAGCTAAAACTATCGATGCTGTAGAAGCAGCCATCCAGAAAGCTCATCCGGATGTACCGGTATTCGAAGCCTATACTTCCCATATCATTATCGACCGTGTGAAAGCCAATGAAGGCATCCAGAAAATGACCCCGGAAGAAGCTTTCAAGAAACTGCAGGATGAAGGCTACACCCGTGTCGCTGTCGTTTCCCTCGACGTCATCCCAGGCATGGAATATTCCTATGACTCCGTCGTCACCAAGATGCAGGTTCCGCATTTCAAGAAGATCTCCCTCGCTACCCCGCTGATGTACTTCCAGGGCACCGAAGGTGAACCGGATCAGGTCGTTGACTTCCTGAAAGCTCTGTCCTCCCAGTTCCCGAAGATGGGTAAACAGGACGCTACCCTGATCATGGCTCACGGCACTCCACATCCGGGCAACGCTTACTACAGCGTCATCCAGGATCGTCTGCATGAACTCGGCATGAACAATGTCTTCGTTTACTCTGTCGAAGGCCGTCCGAATCTGGAAGATGTCATCCCGAAGCTGAAAGCACAGGGCTACAAACATGTCACCCTGATGCCGATCATGATGGTTGCTGGCGATCATGCAAACAATGATATGGCTGGTGATGAACCGGACTCCCATAAGAGCATCCTGAAAGCTGAAGGCTTCGCCGTTGACACCTATATCCATGGCCTTGGCGAAAACGCAAACGTTCGCGGCCTGTATGTAGATCGTGCAACCGAAGCAATCGAAGCTCTGCAGAAATAATGAAATGTGCTATACTAATGCAGAGATGATGTCTCTTCATTAAAAAAACGCTCTTACGTCATCTCGGCGTAAGAGCGTTTTAGTATGTTTTAGCTATTCCCCATTATCTCCAAGGAGTCTTCTTATGAAAAAAATTCTTGCATCTATCGCAGCGGCTGCCCTCTGCCTCTCCCTTTCTGCCTGCGGCGGCAGCGGTCAGCCTGCTTCCTCTTCCGCCCTCTCTTACACCTATAAAGACCAGACCATCAGCATGAAGGCCGCTCCTTCGCGCATTGTCACATTGTCTGCGCCACTCATCAATATGGCCTATGCAGTCGGAGGCACCTCCATCGCGCGCCCGGAGACCACGAGCCCGATCCCGGAAGAGGCAAAATCCCTCCCCACCATCGGGCATGTGCAGAACATCAATATGGAATCTCTGGTCGGCATGAAGCCAGACCTCGTCATCGGGGAAAAGACGCAAAACAGCAAACTCGAGTCTCTTCTGAAATCGAGCCAGATCCCCTACGTCCTTATCCAGTACGACGGCATCCATGACAATGTGCCGCTTCTGAAATTCATGGGTGAACTCTATGGTAAAACAGCCAAAGCCAAAGAAGTGATTGGTGCCTACGAAAAAGGTGTCAAAGCAGTCATGGATAAAGCGGCCGCTGAAGAGACTCCGGCGAAAGTCGCTGTCCTTCGCGCTACTGGGAAATCTGTCACTGCAGAAACTCCGAAGTCCATCTGCGCCTCCATGGTGGATATGCTGAAAATGAATAACGTCATCACCGCTCACAAAGACCTGAAGCTCGACAGCAAGACTGTCCCCTACTCCTTAGAGCAGCTTTCTGCTGACGATCCTGATGTCATCTTCATCGTCACCATGGGCAAGCAGGATGAAATCAACAAATCTCTCGACAGCTCGATGAGAAACAATCCTGCATGGGCACACCTCAAAGCCGTACAGGAGAATCACGTCTACTTCTTAGAGCCAAACCTTTTCCTCATGAACCCGGGAGTCAGGACTCCGGAAGCACTGGAAAAACTGTACCAGCTCGCATATGGGAAATAGTGGGAAATTAGCAGCTAGGGATTAGAGATGTTGTCATCCTCTCCTCTTCCCTCTTTCTGGTAGAAAGAAGATAAAGGTTATAGTTCTGTCTTCCCCTTCCTTATCCCCACATACAAAAAAGCCGAGAAATCGAAATATGATTTCTCGGCTTTTTTTCTAGGGAAACACTGATTAAATCGTTATCAGATTTAATCAGCGTTTCCCTAGTCCCTGGCCACTAATCCCTAGCCACCAGTCACCACTCACTTCTTTCCCAGATTCTTCGCAATCATCACTTTCATGGTATCGATTGCTATCGGTTTGGAGAGATGACCATTCATACCAGCCTTTTGTGACTTTTCGACATCTTCATCGAAAGCATTAGCCGTCATCGCCAAGATCGGTATCGTCTTCGCATCTTCTCTACCAAGAGCGCGAATGGCACGGGTCGCTTCATAGCCATTCATTTCCGGCATCATGATATCCATCAGGATAATATCAAAGCTGCCTTGGGGGCGCGTTTCAAAAATCTGCAAGGCATCTTTCCCATTCATCGCACGGACGACATCGATCCCCAGTGACTCGAGCTGTACGGTCGCGATTTCCGCATTGAGGTCATTGTCTTCTGCCAGAAGAACATGGACTCCCTTGAGATCGACCGGTCTAGATGATTCTTTATCTGCACGCGGAAAAGGCGCATCAGCGATTTCCATCGGCAGGGTGACGGTGAAAGTCGAGCCCACACCCTTTCGGCTTCTGACAGCGATCGTTCCTCCCATAAGTTCTACATAGTTCTTGGTGATCGCCATCCCGAGCCCGGTTCCCTTGTACTCGGTGCGGGCAGCACCCGCATCTTCCTGTGTGAATTCCTCAAAAATATGCTGAACAAAGTCCTCACTCATACCGATACCGGTGTCAGAGATCTCATATGTCACTTCGACATGCGTCTCATTGAGCTCTTTCATGTCGCACATGAGACTGATCTTTCCGCCATCCTTCGTATACTTGATGGCGTTGCTGATGAGATTCACCAGCACTTCACGCAGACGTACCTCATCAGCCATCACATAGGTATCAGGGAAGAGCGATGCACTTTCACAAAGTGTGAGATGACGGTTTGCGATGAGTCCGCGCGTGATTTCCAGAATACCACGATGGATGGCAGACAGATCTGCCGGTTTTGGCTGAAATTTCACCTTCCCGCTCTCTATACGGCTGATATCAAGGACATCATTCAGAAGAGTCAACAGGTGATGCGAGCTGATTTCGATTTTCTCCAGATCCTTCCTGACAGACGGATCCGGATTCTTTTCGAGCGCGATCTTGGTAAATCCAATAATCGCATTCATTGGAGTACGGATATCGTGTGACATGGAGGAAAGAAAGACGCTCTTTGCTTGACTGGCCGCTTTCGCCTGTTCTGCCAGAGAAGCCATTTCCTCCGCTCTCTCCTCTTCAGACTGCTTCATCCGACGAAGACGGATGACAACCATGGCAAGAAGTGCGATGAGGAACAGCATCAGGAGGACAAGCAGGATCGCTATCGTCGGATGGAGCCTCGCCATCATGAGAAAGGACATATTCTCCATTTTGTAGGAGGTATACTTGGATGCGATTTGTTCGAGCAGATTCGCCGGCATGTCATAAATGGCTTTCGTCAGGATGCCCGCCAATGCGTGATTGGCATGTTGTGTCACGATCATCCGGCAAGGGAAAGACGGCTCTTCCATCAGCGTATAACTCAAAAGTCCGGATTGGTCGCGATTGACGTATTCCTGTGCCATGTAGTAAAAGACATAGGCAGCATCCGCCTTCCCATCTGCCACCGCCTGCAGTGCGCCTTCTCTCGTAGGATAGCTGACCTTCCTGACGTTTTGGCTGTAATAATCTTCGATAGGATCAGAAACTCCCTGATCCACGGTAGCGACCGTCTGAATATTGCCGTCAAAGTCTTGCCGGAAGACCTGAGCCACTCGCAGTGTCATGTATGGCTTCGTAGAGACCCAGTCTTTCTTTTCGAGCGCATTCTCGGCATCAAAGCGTCCATCAAGGATGATATCGCAGTCCCCCCGATTTCTATAAGCGAGCCATTCCTCTCTGGACCGGCAGATCACAAACTGATAAGGCAATCCGATAGAAGCTGCCACTCTCCGGAAATAGTCAGGAACAATCCCTTTCATCTCGCCGTTCTCCACATAAGAGTAAGGGTAGCGTGCAGGATCACAAAGAACCTGAAGGAATAGGCCGTTGGCTACATAGGACTGGAGAAGCATCTTCTCCTCATCGGAGAACTGTAAGAGACTGGATGCTTTACTGCCATAGTAACGACGATAGAGGCGCGCCTTCCAGTCCCTTTCGACGTGATTCAGCTGGTCCAGCGCATAATTGATCTCGGAAAGAAGTCGCGTATTCCCTTTCTTGACGATGATATAGTACGGATTTTCCGCAAAAAGTTCTACCTGCTTTTCATGGATGCCGCGCCTGAGTGAACTCTTCACGATGGCATCGACCTCACCCTTTTGGAGGGCGATGCCCACGTCTTTTATGCTTTTATAAATCACCGGCTGATAGGTGAAGTGCATCGCCTCCGCAAGATTGGCAATGTTTTTATTTTGCGCATTGTCTTCTACCAGCCCGATACGAAGACCTTCGTAGGTGCTATAATCCCCCGGTATCACCGTCCGGTTATCTTCCCGTACAAACAGCGCTGTGCCAAAGAACCCGATCGGACGGGAAAAATCATACTTTTCCTTGCGATCCTCCGTCTTATTCGCAAAGGCCACCATGTCGATCTCCCCATCATCGAGCATGCGGAGCATCTCCGCCCAGCTCTTATCGTAGCCCACATACTCATAGCTCACATTCAGGTAGCGCGACATGTAGCGAAGCAGATCGTATCCGTAGCCGGTCTTTTCTCCCCCTTCATCGATCATATGCAGTCCATCGGTCGCGAAAAAGCCCACACGGATCGTCTCCCGCCCGGGCTTCTCTTCGTTATCCGCATACGCCGTCCATATACCTGCCGTCAGCACCAGTACAGACAATATCACGTACAAAAGTCGTTTGATTGGATGCATATCGATCTCCCGTAAGCATTCCCCTGATTTCAGGCTAGTTTTAATTCGTTATATACAATTTTATTATATCATAAATGCATTAACCACTCCTGTGAAAAACACAAAATAAGTACCTGAGAGGCTAGTCACGTGGAGTCACTCATGTCACCACAAAAAAGCAGCGCCTGCGCGCTGCTTTTTTGAAATATCTTTATTCTCCTTCTTCATAGGCTCTGATTTCATCCATCAGGGCATCGATGAGCTGGTCTTCCGGGACGGAGCGGAGGATCTTTCCTTTGCGGAAGACGAGGCCGCTGCCTTTGCCGCCAGCGATACCGAAATCTGCTTCTCGTGCTTCGCCCGGGCCATTCACGGCGCATCCCATGACGGCAACTTTGATAGGTTTCTTAAAGTGAGATATCTTCTCTTCCACTTCTTTGGCCATCTCGATGAGATTCACCTGCGTGCGGCCGCAGGTTGGACAGGAAATAAGAACCGGGCCATACTGCTGCATCCCCACAGAGCTCAGGATTTCCTTCGCTGCTTTGACTTCCTTCATCGGATCATCGGTCAAAGATACGCGAAGGGTATCCCCAATGCCGTCTAAGAGCAGGCTGCCGATCCCGATGGCTGACTTGATCGTCCCTCGATAGAGCGTCCCGGCTTCGGTCACACCAAGGTGCAGCGGATAATCTACTTTTTCTGAAAGAAGACGGTTCGCTTTTACCATCATAGGAACATCTGAGGACTTCACAGAAATTACAATATCATGGAAACCTTCCGCTTCAAGGATGCGCACATGAGAGAGTGCGCCTTCCACCATGCCTTCCGCGGTCGGATGTCCGCCATGCGCTGCAAGGATGTCTTCCGGAAGGGAGCCTGCATTGATGCCGATACGGATGGGGATATGCTTTTCCTTCGCCATATCCACCACTTTCACGACGTTTTCCCGCTTCCCGATATTTCCTGGATTGATACGAAGCGCATCGATGCCCTGTTCCATCGCCGTCAGTGCCAGGCGGTAGTCGAAATGAATGTCTGCGACCAGCGGTACATCCACTTTCGCGCGGAGCGCTCCCAGTGCTTCGGCCGCTTTTTTATCCGGTACGGCGACTCGGATGATATCTGCGCCTGCCTGATGCAGAGCACGGATCTGCGCCGCAGCGGCTTCCGTATCGAGTGGACTGAACGTGCTCATCGACTGGATCGCGATGGGCGCGCCCCCGCCGATCTTGACACCGCCGACGACGACCTGTCTGGTTTTGCTCATTTGAATCTCCTTTGGGTTATAAATGAATGTGGTTTAAGGGTTAGCCCTTGGGGCGTGCTGCCCCTTAATTGTGGATGAAAGCCCTTACTCGAATGAGGAATGAAGGTGGCGGCTTCGCCGCGAGTATATATGGCCGATGCCCGAAAGCAGTATTCAAGTCACCAGTCACTAGTCACTTGAGACTCCTGATCCCTGGCTGCTTATCCCTACCTTTTGATCCCGTTTTTTCACATCAGTGCGCTGATGTCATGGAAAAGCGCATAGAAGAAAATCGCGCCCAGTATGGCGATCCCGACCGATTGAATATAAATCAGCGCTTTCTCCGGCAGCTGGCGCCCGAGAATAGCCTCCAAAAGAATAAGGATCAAATGTCCGCCATCAAGAAGCGGGACGGGAAGTATATTGAGAAGTCCCAGATTCAGACTGAGAAGGGCGATAAACATGAAGAGCGGCATGACCCCGTAAGATGCTACCTCCCCTGACATGCGGGCGATTCCGATCGGGCCGGATACCTCCGCACGCCCCGTGCCCGTCACCATATCATAAAGCCCCGCCGTCATCATATGCAGCAGATCGGCGGCGCGTCCAACCCCCATGGCAATGGCTTCTGTCATCGTGGCTTCATGATGTTCCACATAAGGCGTGATCCCCATGATGGCACGGCCATCGGGCTGCACCTCGGGGATGATCGTCACCTGTCTCGTCGTACCCTCGTGGTCAATTTCCATGGAAACCACCCGATTGCCCTTCTCTTTCAGGGCTTCTCCGATATCCGTCCATTTCACCATAGCCTTCCCCTCGATGGAAAGAATGGTATCTCCGGGCGAAAGATGCTGCTTCTCTGCCGAACTCCCCGCAAGTACGGTGCCGACTTTCGGTAAATTCGGGAAGGTATTAAAACCTTCGATCTTGAAGGCGGAGATGAAGATCAAAAGGGCGAGAAGAACATTGAAGAGCGCGCCCCCTACGATGACAAGCAGCTTTGCCCATGTCGGGCGCTGGTTGAAAGCGCGTGGGTCATCCTTATTCTGATCATCCATACCGGCGATCTTATTGAATCCCCCCAGCGGAATCAGACGAAGAGAATAAAGCGTCTCTCCCCATTTCTTCGAAACGATCACAGGGCCGAAGCCGACAGCAAACTCGATGACCTTCATCCCCGTCCACTTCGCCATGAGGAAGTGCCCGCCCTCATGGACGATGACAACGACGGCAAAGACAAAGATCGGAGCCAGTATCGATGAAATCATAGGCATTTCCTCGAAATGAATGCATCTGCCAGTGCGCGAGCCTTGCGATCCGATGAAAGTACACTGTCATAGGAAACGACAGGCTCTGCACTCCAGTGCGAGAGCGTATCTTCCACCACATCGAAAATGGAGAGGAATGAAATCTTCCCGGCGATAAAGGCGCGGATGGCCTCTTCATTGGATGCGTTGAAAGCGACGCCGCCGTCTCCCCCCATTTCTCCTGCTTCGTAAGCCAGCTTCAGCGAACGGAAGACTTTCATATCAGGCTTCGCGATCAGGATCTGCGCGATTTCATTCCAGTCCACGAAAGCATGCGACGGCGAAGGCAGGCGATCCGGATACGTCAGAGCGAACTGGATCGGAAGACGCATATCCGGCAAACCGATCTGTGCCATGATGGTACCATCGACATACTCGACCATCGAGTGGATCAGACTCTGCGGCTGGACAATGACTTCAATATCCTGATAGTCTACGCCGAAGAGCCAGTGAGCCTCTATGACCTCGAGCCCTTTGTTGAACATGGTCGCAGAATCGAGCGTCACTTTCATCCCCATGTTCCATGTCGGGTGCTTCATGGCATCTGCGACCGTCACCTGCGCGAGCTCTTCTCTTGTCCTGCCGCGGAAAGGGCCTCCGGAAGCTGTGAGAAGGATTTTATGGATGCCTTTCTGATCCTGCCCGATCATACTCTGGAAGATGGCAGAATGTTCACTGTCCACCGGACGGATCAGCGTATGATGCTTTTTCGCTTCCTCAAGAACGAGCGCACCACCTGCGACCAGCGTCTCTTTGTTTGCAAGAGCCAGCTCCTTCCCCGCGCGAATCGCTTCCAGCGTCGGAAGAAGTCCTGTAATGCCGACGACTGCTACAAGGACAAGGTCGACATCGTCTCGCTTCACGACCTCAGAAAGAGCTGCCTCGCCGATCATCACATCCGCATCACCGTCATAGGTTTCCAGAAATTTCTTCCCCGCTTCCTCATCCGTGATGACGATGGCATGCGGATGAAATTCAGCGGCCTGTTCACGTAATTTGTCGATGCTTTTATGCGCCGCGATGACGGACGCATGAAAAAGATCCGAATGGAGCCGGATCACGTCCATTGTCTGGGTTCCGATGGAACCCGTGCTGCCCAATACAGCGATTTCTTTCATAGAAGACTCCTTTCGGGGAAATATGAGTAACAGTTTAACTGTGGAGCGTGGAGCAGAAGTGAGACTCGAAGACTTTAGAAATCAAAGCCAGAGGGGCGTACCATCTCTACGTCTCCCATTAATAACCAGCGCGCAATACCGCATCTTCATTTCTCATTCATCTCAGCAGTGCAAGCACCGCGACAAGGCTCGGTGCCACAAAGAGAAGGCTGTCGAAACGGTCCATCATTCCGCCGTGACCCGGAAGAATATTTCCAGAGTCTTTGATATCACAGGCGCGCTTTACATAGGACTCGAAGAGATCCCCCATGGGCGCCATGATCGCCGCCATGACGGAAAGGATGCATCCTTCCAAAAGATCAAAACCCGCACAGAAGGAAACAAGGACACCGAGAATGACGCAGCCGACTGCGCCGCCGACAAGACCTTCGACCGTTTTATTCGGGCTGATATGCGGCGCCATTTTATGACGACCGCAGGCCTTTCCCGTCAGGTAAGCGAAAGAATCACTCGCCCAGGTACAAATGAGTGCGAGAAGAATGAGGAAAATCCCCGGCTCCATGGAAACTGCCACCGGCGAGAGCAGCTCATGACTGCCGCGAAGGAGCGCCAGACTGCCGAAGCCAACGCCAAAATAGACGGCACCGAAAGCAGAATAAATAAGCCCGGTCATATTTTCCTTCTTAATGCCCAGAATCAGGTAGAGAAGCAGTACAAAGGCAAGAAAAATCGCAGCCAGAAAAACCTTCAGAGAATAGGATCCCGAAGCAAGTACCATGACGGCCGTCGCAGCAGCCGTTGATTTCAGATAGATCGATACGCCGAAATGCTTCAGCATCTTATCATATTCAAGAAGGGCCAGCAGCGAGACGAGGAAAATGGCTCCCGTCAGAAACCAACCTCCCAGATATACCAGCCCAAGGACAGCGATGATACCGATGATCGCTGTGATCACACGCACTTTCATTTTTTATCCTCCGTGAGCCCGCCGAAGCGACGGTCTCTTCCGGTAAACCAGTCGATCGCTTTCGAAAGCTCCTCCTCGGTGAAATCCGGCCACAGGACGGGCGTGAAGTACAGCTCGCCATAGGAGATCTGCCAGAGAAGGAAATTCGAAATGCGCGACTCTCCGCCTGTACGGATCATGAGATCTACATCTTGGGCATCCGACGGATAGAGATGGGCAGAAATCGTTTCTTCCGTGATGGATTCCGCATCGAGGGCGCCGCTCTTGACTTCGCGCGCGATCTGCTGCACCGCCTGCACGATCTCCATGCGTCCGCCATAGTTGATGGCTACATTCAGGATCATGCCATCACACTTCGCTGTGTCTTTTTCGCAGGCAGCGATCTCCTTGCGTAGATCATCTGACAGTGCGGACGGCTCGCCCACGATGTGTACTTGCACATTATCCTCCACCAGCTCACGCAGCTGACTGATCAAGTAGCTCTTGAAAAGCTTCATCAGGAAACGGACTTCGATGGGCGGGCGCTTCCAGTTCTCTGTGGAGAATGCATAGAGCGTCAGCACTTTCACTCCCATATGACCTGCCGCGCGGACGATGGTCTTCACATTCGCCGCGCCGACCTGATGACCATAGGTTCTCTCTCTTCCTCTTTCTTTCGCCCAGCGGCCATTCCCGTCCAGAATGATGGCTACGTGCTCAGGAAATGATTTTTTATCAGACATAAATGGAATCTCCCATAATCAAAATAGGATGGAGTTTAGATAGTGTAAGGGCTCGGGGTTCAGGGGTAGCCCGTGGGGCGCCCCCGCCCTTCAATTACGTTTAAAAGCTCTGCTCGAATGAAGAACGAAGGGACGGCTTCGTCGCAAATATTTTTAAACCTTCCTCCGTCCTCTGGAGGACAGTGCTGTTAAGTTAAGCGGCAGAACGTTCTTGGCTCCCCATCGGGGGAGCTGCCCGAAGGGCTGAGGGGGCTACGTAGCGGTATTGCATGAAAGTGTTGGAATATCGATAGCATCGGACTATTCAACATAGCACGCTATACCGCTAGCATGCCCCTATTGCCTTCGGCACTTCCCCCGAAGGAGGAAGGAAGACGTTACGTAGTTAACGATTTCCTTAACTAATAGCATTACTCTGGAGGAGGTGCCTCGAAAAGGCAGGGGGGGAGCTGCGATTTCCGCAATACAAACAGGGCGGAAGCCCCACTCGCCCAGCGAGTCTGCCCTTCCAAAGGAAGGGACTAGAAGATTATTCTTGCCGCCTCACGACTTTTTCCACACTCTCACTATACTTCATTCGTGGCATGACAACAGCCTTTTCTCCGGTTCGGACAAGGTAAAGCGCATTCTCTTCGAGCTGCGCTTCCCGCCCATGAGTGAAAGAAATCGTACCACTCGGATACGATTTCTCTACACACTGTCTCAATTTTTCAGTAAACGGCTGTCCTGCAAAAAGAACATCCTCACTCATACAGACATGATCTCTTTAATTTTCTTTTCGGTGGCAGCTTCCAGCTCTTTGATTTTCTTATCCGTCAGCTTCTGGACTTTATCTTCAGTTTCTTTGATGACATCCTTGGAAACATCGCTGTTCTTTGCTTCCTTTTTCAGGAAATCATTACCATCACGACGAATATTTCTGATAGCGACCTTGCCCTCTTCCGCTTTCTTATTGACAACCTTGACAAGCTCCTTGCGGCGGTCTTCGGTCAGCTGCGGGATGGCCATACGGATCAGGTTGCCATCATTCATCGGTACGAGGCCGAGGTCAGACTGCAGGATGGCTTTTTCGATATCTTTCAGAAGACCCTTGTCCCATGGCTGGACAACGAGCAGACGAGCTTCCGGTACAGTCACAGAAGCGACCTGAGTGATCGGAGTACGGCTGCCGTAATACTCAACAAATACGCGATCGAGCAGGCTGGCATTCGCCTGACCCGTACGGATGCTGGTGAATTCATTCTTGAGAGCAACGATGGATTTATCCATCTTGTCAGACAGTTTCTTCAGTTCTTCTTCGTACATGATTATTTCCCTTCGATTAATGTGCCCAAGGTATCTCCCTTGCAGGCCTTGACAATGTTGCCAGGAACGTCGATATTGAATACTTTGATCGGAATTTCGTTATTCATGCAGAGAGTAATGGCCGTATTGTCCATGACTGCCAGCTCTTTCTGCAGCACTTCACCATAGGTGAGATGAGTGAACATTTTTGCTTCGGGATGGAACTTTGGATCTGCATCGTACACACCATCGGTCTGCTTCTTCGCCATCAGCATGATATCAGCTTCGATTTCTGCACTGCGGAGAGCTGCCGTGGTATCTGTTGTGAAATAAGGATTGCCCGTACCTGCACCAAAGATCACGACTCTGCCCTTTTCAAGATGACGGATCGCACGACGGCGGATGTAAGGCTCTGCGACCTGCTGCATTTCGATGGCGGTCTGTACGCGGGTAGAGACGCCAAGTTTTTCAAGCGCATCCTGCAGAGCGACGGAATTGATGACGGTCGCGAGCATGCCCATGTAGTCAGCCGACGCACGGTCCATCCCGCCCTGGCTGCCCTTGAGACCTCTCCAGATATTGCCGCCACCTACAACGACAGCGATCTCGATACCGGCATCGCTGGCTTCCTTGATCTCGCCAGCCAGTCGATATACGACCTCCGGATCGATACCAAATCCTTTGTCGCTGGCCATCGCTTCACCAGACAATTTCAGCATGACTCTCTTATACTTCTTGTTTTCTGTTGCCATTGTACACCCCCGTAAAAATCAGTGATACATCTATATTATTATATAGTATTTCAGAAATAGCTGCCATAAGAATTTTGAGAGATGAGCCTTGGAAACGACAGCCTTTAGACTTTAGACATCTGATTTCCTCACTTCCAGGCTCCCATCCAATCCCTAAAAAAGCCCATAAAATAAGAGAACACCAAAGATGATGTTCTCTTATTCCTATTTTATGGATTACTGATTCAGCTGTTTAGCGACTTCAGCAGCCAGATCGTCCTGTTTCTTTTCGATGCCTTCGCCGAGCTGGAAACGAGCGAAGCGAACAACTTCTGCATTCTTTGATTTCAGGAGTTTCGCAATGGTCAGATCGCCATCTTTAATGAATTCCTGATCTACGAGGCAGACTTCCTTGTAGTATTTGTTGATACGGCCGAGAACCATCTTTTCGATGATCTTTTCTGGTTTGCCTTCATTTCTCGCTTCGACAGCCAGAACTTCTTTTTCGTGTTCGATTTCAGCCTGCGGTACCTGAGTGCGGTCGAGGTAGGAAGGATTTGCTGCAGCAACCTGCATAGCGACATCTTTGCCGAGTTCAGCGTCTGCGCCCTTCATTTCGACGAGAACGCCGATCTTGCCGCCGCCGTGGATGTAGCTGTAGACAGCGCCTTCTGCACTTTCATAGCGAACAAAGCGACGAACAGAAATGTTTTCGCCGATCTTAGCTACAGCTTCTGTGACCTGATCTTTGACAGCCTTGCCGTCCATTTCAGAAGCAAGCAGAGCTTCTACGTCAGCCGGATTCACAGCGATGATCTGCTGTGCGATACGAGCAGCCAGCGCTCTGAAGTCATCATTGCTGCCTACGAAGTCGGTTTCGCAGTTGACTTCAACGATGGTGCCGACTTTGCCATCAGCGGAAATAGCGGAAACGACAGCACCTTCAGCAGCTACACGGCTTGCTTTCTTCGCAGCCTGAGACAGTCCCTTTTCACGGAGAATATCTACTGCTTTTTCCATATCGCCTTCAGCTTCTACGAGTGCTTTTTTGCAGTCCATCATGCCTGCGCCAGTCTTTGTGCGCAGATCTTTGACCATGCTAGCGGTAATTGCCATCTTTATGACCTCCATCATAAAACCGTAAGGTGTTTGTAAAAATTTCTCAAAAAAAGGAAATCCCCAGCCTGCGCAAAGCGCAGGCCGAATTTCCTATACAGCCATTATTCCTGTTCAGCAGCTTCTTCAGCCGGAGCTTCTTCAGCTTCTGCTTCTTTAGCAGCTTCAGCTTCCTGCTGACCCTGACGGCCTTCGAGGACAGCGTCAGCCATCTTGGAAGCAAGCAGTCTTACAGCACGGATAGCATCATCGTTTGCCGGGATCGGGAAATCAACAACATCCGGATCGCAGTTGGTATCAACGGTAGCGATAACCGGAATGTGCAGCTTGTGAGCTTCGGCAATAGCGATTTCTTCTTTCTTGGAGTCAATGATGAAGAGTGCGCCTGGGATCTTCTTCATGTCTTTGATGCCGCCCAGGTTCTTTTCCAGTTTTTCCAGTTCGCGTTTCATCAGGATGACTTCCTTCTTCGGATACTGGTCAGTGGTGCCTTCTTCAAACATTTTTTCCAGTTCTTTCAGACGAGCGATACGGGTCTGAATGGTACGGAAATTGGTGAGCATGCCGCCCAGCCAACGTTCATTGACATAGAACTGATTGCAACGGGTAGCTTCTTCCTTCACGGAATTCTGCGCCTGTTTCTTGGTGCCGACGAAAAGGATCGGAGCGCCGGTAGCTGCGACTTCACGCAGGAAAGCGTATGCTTCTTCTACTTTCTTTACAGTCTTCTGCAGATCGATGATGTAGATGCCGTTTCTTTCCGTGAAAATGAAACGTGCCATTTTCGGATTCCAACGACGGGTCTGATGACCAAAGTGAACGCCTGCTTCGAGTAACTGTTTCATGGATACAACTGCCATAATAAAAACCTCCTGTTTTTAACCTCTGTCCGTTTCCTCCCCTGCAGCCACTTCGGGAATGTGTGAAATGAAATTTTTCCCGCAAGCACAGATGCAGAGTCCGCCAGACATGTGTACTCATGCGTTATTTATTCTACCAAAAGAAAAAGGGGAAAGCAAGGGGATGGGAAAATATTTTTAGGTTCAAGGTTCAGGGTTCAAGGTTGCGGTAGCGGCTTCGCCGCAAGTATTATATGAGGCGATGCCTGAAAGTCGTATTCAAGTCACTAGTCACTCCTAATCCCCAATCCCTAACTACTCATCCCTACTTTCAAACTTCTCATCTTTTGCGAATACCATATATTCAAAACTCCGTGCCACTATTTCTAATTTCTAATTCAAGAGAGGCTTTCAGCGTAGTAAAAAGGTAGCACATCCCACGGGCTTTCCTTGAACCAAACAAAAAAAGACGCCGTGACATACGTCACAGCGTCTTTTCTTTCAAGGCGAGCATTCAATAAGCCGAGTTCTGTCCCACTTGCGTGGTGATGATTATCTGTCTAGTCAGCCGATTGCTCGACTGCTCAAGCGACGCAACCCGGAAGGTCAGCGGGCAACCTCAACCCTTCCCTATTCGGTCTTGCTTCGGATGGGGTTTACCAAGCCAGCCGGTCTCCCGACTGCTGGTGCGCTCTTACCGCACCTTTCCACCCTTACCACTTGCGTGGCGGTTTCCTTTTCTATGGCACTTTCCCTAGGATCACTCCCGCCGGACGTTATCCGGCATCCTGCCCTGCGAAGCTCGGACTTTCCTCACGCCTTACGGCCCGCAATCATCTTTCCTGCTCGCGTGCTACAGTATAGCATGGAGACGGAATTTTTTCAAGAGAAAGATAAAATCAGGTTCAGAGTCAAGGGGCGGCACGCCCCTTAGGCAAACCACGAACCCGTTTTTCTACATCTCCCCGAAAATATCCTCAGCCCTGCCGTCTTCGATGACCTCGATCTCCCAGCCATGCTCTGCGGCATACGTCCGAAGGCGCTTTGCCAAAGCAGGAACGATGACGCGCTCGGTATAGAAATGGCCGCCATCTGCGATGAGAAGACCGAGGCGGGAAGCATCCTGCGCTTCATGGTACTTAAGGTCGCCCGTCAGGTAGAGATCTGCTCCCTTCGCTTTTGCAAGCGCAGCAAATTCGCTGCCTGCACCGCCCAGAACAGCCACGCGGGAAATGGTGGTATCAGGATTTCCTGCATAACGAAGGACGGGAATGCCGAGCCTCTCCTTTATATAAGAGAGCGCCTCTTTTCCGCTCATGGGCGCAGGCAGATTTCCGATCCGCCCCATGTACTCCTTGTACCCATGGCTTTCCAGCGTATATACATCATAGTGAATATCTCCACAGATTTCCTGTACTTTCGCAAGGACAGAAGCAAGCAGCGCTGTGGGTACATTACATTCGAGCTTCGCCTCATCCGTCGCATCATCCTCATCATCCAAAAGATAGAAATGATTTACGGCATCCCCATAGAGTTCTGAAAGCGTATGTCGGAGTACCTTCGCGGTGACAGGCTTCACATAAAGTGCAAGCTTCCTCTCTTTCGTTTCCTGCTCAAAGACCAGCCCTTCCATATCAGAAAGAGAGAGCGCAGCTGCCAGAGCATCATTCACGCCGCCTTTGGCTGTATCCAGATTCGTGTGAGCTGCAAAAGACAGGATATCATGCTTCACGAGCTTCTCGATCACGCGCCCCTTATACGTCCGAAGGTCAAGCTCGCGGATGGCCTTGAAAAGAAAGGGATGGTGGGAAATCACCATCTCAGCGCCTTCACGGACGGCAAGATCCACATTCTCTTCCGTGAGGTCGAGGGAAATCAGTACCTTCGTGACCCTGCGGCGAGGATCCCCCACCTGAAGCCCCGGGTGATCCCATGACTCTGCAAGACTTCTCGGTGCCCACGACTCCATCCATCCGATCAAATCATTTCCTGTGACTTTCATAAGAGTCCCTCCAATATACTTACTTCTTCCAGTGCCTTTTCTCTGGACAGGCGATGGCGCTCACTCTTCGAATCCTTTGCCCCTTCGATCACAAAACGCCGTCTCCGGATGAGCCGCTCGATATGCATCTTGAAGAGAGGATCCTTCCGATATGCCGCCGTCGCACCGATTTCTGCCTGCAGCATCGGAAGCTCCTCCATCTCGCCGGGACGAACGAGCATCAATTCATACAGCTGCCCGCCATCCAGTGAAAGCACCTCTTTTTCAATGCGGAAATGATGCCTGCCAAGGAACTGCCGGAGCTCAGCCACATGCCCCTGTGGCTGCAGCACCAGCCATGAGAGCGCCTGTGCCTTTTCCTCATTCTCCGCGAGAATATCCCGCATTAAAAGGCCGCCCATCCCGCAAATGGTGACACCGTCCACCTCTCCTTTACCAAGCGGCGCAAGTCCTCCGCCCAGTCGTAAACCGATCTGACGTGAAAGCCCGGAAGAACTCACGTCCTCCCTGGCGCGTGTGAGCGGACCGTCATTCACATCACAGGCGATCGCCCGCCTGGCGCGCCCCTCTTGCACAAGATAAATGGGAAGGTAGCCATGGTCTGTACCAATATCGGCCATACTCTCACAGACAGGCACCAGATCGGCTGCCGCCTGTAGACGATTCGTCAGTTTCATAGATGGATCCTTTCAGCGATGACTTTCCATGCAGGACTATCCTGCAGCCATTCCTTTTCTCTATCAAAAAAACGTATCCAAATCACTGAAATCAGCACGGATACGTTCATTGTGGTGGGCCCACCAGGACTCGAACCTGGGACGGGGCGGTTATGAGCCGCCTGCTCTAACCAACTGAGCTATAGGCCCGCAATATCGACATATGTTATTTTAGCAATAAATGAGAGAAAAAGCAAGAAAAAGTCGCACATGTAAAAAGGACGAGGAAGGGCATTCAGGCTCTGTGTGGCATCATCGTATCCCTGTCATCGACAATACGCGAAAAAAGTGACCCTCTTTTCGAAAAAGGATCACCTCCATCACAAAAGCGCAGCAGAGTTTTATAAGTATCCATGGAGGCATTCCCTGCAATCTGGCACCAGCGCATTTCACGGTTCATGTCGTACAAGTACGGCTAAACTTCGCTCTAGGGTTAGCCGTGAAGGCGAATCCTGTATGAGATCTTTTGACCTGCTGCGTCTTTCTATGATTTGTGTTTCTTACGCTCTCCGGCGGCTAGCACGCTTTCGAGCGGGAGAAAGGAAATCGGATCCGCCGTCTGCCCTCTCTGCGCTCCTTTCCTATAGGTCTGTGCACGAAGGAGTGCAAAGGGAGCTTTGGGCTCCCGGGAAGATTTCCCTCTCCGAGAAATACCATCGTAGAAATTCCAGATTTTACACGGTTTTCTTTTCATAAGATAAAAAGCCTGAACATTCTGCGATTGAATCCGTATTTTCTTAATTTCTCTCGGGATGATAGCCGGGGAGTGTGTTTGCGGGGACACTAAGTTCCAGATCATAGTCGCGCAAGGGATTGATGTTGCTGGCGACTGCACGCTGGTAGTCTCCCATGGAGGCTCTGGACTGCATCGACTGATAATCTCCATATTCTGCCGCATCACAGTACCTTTCGATCGCTCTCACGCGGACATGAATTTCGTCCATCAGCTCGGTGTAGCGGATTTCGTCCGGCTCGATGGTACCAAGGCCATTTTGTGTCGCGTAGGCACGCCATTGGATCATACTCTGCGACGAGGCGTGCATTCGTCATTATCCAAGGCTGCGTGCGGTTATCGAACCAGTCCGGGCGCGCGGAGAGTTCATCCGGCGGCCATGGATCGAGCGTGCCTGCAAAGGCAGTGGGATTCGTGCCATCCGGACTTTCTATCCGTTTCACACCATACTTTTCCGCTTCGCGTTCGCTTTTCTTCTGTTTCTCGCTCTTTGGCCGGGACTGTTTCACCGGTTTCTTTTTGGCAGAAGAACCAAGAACGCTTCCGATGGCTTTATCTGCAGCTTTGCCCGCGATGTCTCCCCAGCCAAATGCCTCTGCTTCTCCGGCAAGGCCGAAAAGCAGGGCAGCGGTGAGCCCGATAGCTAGAATAGATTTCTTTTTCATCATGACCGCCTCCTTTGGAACTATAACCGCATTATAACATAAGTATATAGGAAATCAAAATAATTCAGAATGACGATACGGGAAGACAAATTCTCCCCTGTCCATCATTCTAAGCGAAGGGGTACCGGCAAATGGGGAACAGCAGTATAAAAACCACTTGGGAAATGAGTCGAAGAATCTAGCGCACCTGTCCATTTTTCGCATAGATCCATTGGCACAGTCCCCACTTGTTCTGACAGCGGCCATCTCACAGACGTCCTTTCCGTCCGCTCAGGTTGACGGTGCGTCTTTATCACCCTTCTACGCAGGACTACGTGTTTCAACAAAAAAGAGAAGCCTCGCGGCTTCTCTTTTCGCTTGCTTATTATTTGACGACGATATTGACGATTCTCTTCGGTACAACGATGACTTTCACAATGGTCTTGCCTTCGGTGAATTTCTGGATTTCCGGAAGAGCCTGGGCTTTTTCGCCGATTTCTTCGCGCGCCATAGCGACCGGGACGGAGATTGTCGCGCGGACCTTGCCATTGACCTGGACAGCGAGTTCGACTTCGTTGACGACGAGGGCAGATTCATCGCAAGCAGGCCAAGCAGCCAAATGGATGCTTTCTTCCTTCTGTCCTGCACTCTGCCAGAGTTCTTCGGTCATATGCGGAACGAATGGCGCAAGGAGAATGAGAAGGTTTCTGACGAGCTCACCGGAAAGGCTCGCTTCGATGGTATCATGGGCTTCGATGAAGCGGTACATATCGTTTACGAGTTCCATGATGGCAGAAATCGCAGTATTGAAAGCAAATTTCCCATCCAGATCTTCGGTGACTTTCTTGATGGTCTGGTGCAGTTTTCTTCTAAGAGCGAATTCATCAGAGGAGAGTTTGCCTTTTTCTTCAGTCTGGATGTCTTCGTATTTGCCGACGATGTTCCAGACGCGTTTCAGGAAACGGTAGGAGCCTTCGACGCCCTGATCGGACCATTCGAGGTCTTTTTCCGGCGGAGCGGCAAAGAGGATGAAGAGGCGGGCAGTGTCAGCGCCGTATTTCCCGACAATTTCTTCCGGGGAAACGACGTTGCCGACGGATTTACTCATCTTGCCGCCATCTTTCAGGACCATGCCCTGACAGAGCAGATTCGTAAATGGTTCCGGATAGTCGACCATGCCTTCATCCTGAAGGACTTTCATGAAGAAGCGGGAATACAGCAGGTGAAGGATGGCGTGTTCGATGCCGCCGATGTACTGGTCGACGGGCATCCAGTAGTTTGCCTTATCCTTTGCGAATGGTTCTTCGGTATTGTGCGGATCGCAGTAACGCAGGAAATACCAGGAAGAATCGATGAAGGTATCCATCGTGTCGGTTTCTCTCGTAGCATCCGCGCCGCACTGTGGACATTTGCAATGAAGGAAGGCTTCACTGGTTTCGAGCGGAGAGGTCGCACCCGCGACAAAGTTGACGTCTTCCGGCAGTTTGACCGGGAGATCTTTTTCCGGGACAAGGACATTGCCGCAATGCGGGCAGTGAATGATCGGGATCGGGCAGCCCCAATAGCGCTGGCGGGAAATCAGCCAGTCACGCAGACGGTAGTTCACTTTGCCTTCGCCGATGCCCATATCTTCGAATTTCTTGGTGATGGCTTCACGGGCTTCTCCGGATTTCAGACCATCAAATTCCGCAGAGTTCACAAGGACGCCGTCAGCGTCGTAGGCTTTGTCCATCTCGTCAAGGGAGAGGGAGCCGGCTTTATTCTGGACAACGAGTTTCATTGGGAGGCTGTATTTCTTAGCGAAATCCCAGTCGCGCTGGTCGTGAGTCGGTACAGCCATGACAGCACCAGTGCCGTATTCGTAGAGGACGTAGTTCGCGATCCAGATCGGCACGCGTTCGCCGGTCAGCGGATGGATCGCATAGCTGCCGGTGAACATGCCGAGCTTCGGTGCATCTTCCGCGGTTCGGACGATGTCATTTTCATTTCTCATCTTTTCGATGAATGCTTCGAGTTTTGCTTTTTCCGGGTTATTCGCGATGAGTTTTTCGACGAGCGGGTGTTCCGGAGCAAGGACCATGTAGGTGACGCCGTAGACGGTGTCGACACGGGTGGTATAGACCGGAATCTGATCATCCATGCCTTCAACCTTGAAGGAGAACTGAGTACCGGTGGATCGACCGATCCAGTTTCTCTGCATGGTCTTGACGCGTTCCGGCCAACCTGGCATATGGTCGAGATCCGCAAGGAGGCGGTCTGCATAGTCGGTGATCTTCAGGAACCACTGAGAGAGGTCTTTCTTGACGACTTCATTCTTGCAGCGCCAGCAGCGTCCTTCTTCGACCTGTTCATTTGCAAGGACGGTGTGACAGCTTTCGCACCAGTTGACCTTTGCTTCCTTCTTATAAGCGAGACCTCTCTTGTAGAAGATCTCGAAGAGCTTCTGTGTATGCTTGTAGTAATCTTCACGGCAGGTCAGGACTTTTCTGTCCCAGTCATAGGAAAGACCGAGTTCTTTTTGCTGACGGGTCATGTTGTCGATATTGGAATAGGTCCATTCCGCCGGTGGAATGCCGTGCTTGATAGCCGCATTTTCAGCCGGCATACCGAAGGCATCAAAGCCCATCGGATGAATGACATTGAATCCCTGCATCGTCTTGAAACGAGCGACAACGTCGCCGATGGAGTAGTTTCTGACATGTCCCATATGGAGATTGCCAGACGGGTACGGGAACATTTCCAGTACATAGTATTTCTTTCTGCTCGGGTCAGAATGAGTTTCAAATGCTTTGGTG
>JAJWRZ010000171.1:0-3884 GCA_021633965.1 Dialister sp. | reverse complement strand
CCGGCAGCGGAGGTATCGGCGGCTCTTCCATGTCCTTGACCGGCTCCTCTGGCGTCCACGGCTCTTCCTGTGCTTCTTTATCCGCTTCTGGGGCAGGTTCTTCTATAGGCTCTTCTAAGGAAATCGGTGGCTCTTCCGCATCCGGCATCTGCGCAGGGACCGCCATATCTTCTGCCGGCAGTTCCTCATCCGGCGATTCTGCCGCATTTTCTTCATTCTTCTTGTAAATGAACTCCGTCGGCTTATCATCAAGTACTTCCAGCCGGGCAGCGCTTCTCGCAGCATCCAGCGCCGCTTTCTTTTCCCTGAGCCGCATGGCTGCGGCCTCGATCTTCTCGCCTGTTTTCTTTCCGAGTACCTGCGCCTTCGAGCCCACCTTCTGCGCGCCACGCGAAAGCGACCAGTGCGTCAGCAGAAGCACATCGATCACGATGGCCCCGAGGAGCACCAGCGTCGTCCCCCAGTATCCCATCGCGTCATGGAAAAAGACGCAGAATCCCGCCCCGACGATCCCACCATAGGTGAGGATCGACTGGATATCCATTTCTCTTCCAAAAGGGACCAGAAAATGATGCACCGCCATGAAGAGGAGCAGCACCAGCAGGATGACCAGCGCAACGCGCCTGTCCCAGGAAATTCCTTTCGATGTCACGGCATAGCGCCCACCGAAAAACATCATCAAAAGGGCGCAGAAAGGCGCGCCGAATCCGAAGAGGAAATGGCTGCCTTTATTCGTAATATCTCCGAAAAAACCGGTACTGTCGCTAAAAAGACTAAAGAGAATGAAAAGGCCGAAGAGGAAGAGAATCACACCTGTGATCTCATAGCTCTTCTCCTCGCTCTTCTGGACTCTCGTCGTCCGTCTCCGGCTTACTGTCTTCTTTTTCATGGATAAATGGTTATATCTCCTTTATTAGGTTCAGGGTTAGCCCGTGGGGCGTGCTACCCTTTGCTTGCATGTGAAAGAGGGGGCGGGTTCTATGGGTTCAGCGGGGTGGTGCGGCGCATTTCGTCATCCTGAGCGGAGAAAAACGTCGTATGTTAGCTTATCTGAAACAGGAGAACTGAGTCGAAGGATCTAGGGAAACGCTGATTCAATCGCAGAATCAGATTTCATATGGATTTTTATACATAGCTTCGTCATCATCTTCCTTAAATAGCTCGGCCGAGGAGTATAAATGATGGTGATGCCCCAAAGCAGTATTCAAGTCATTAGTCACTCGAGGCTCCGAATCCCCAGCTATCAGTCACTTACTTCCCTTTCTTCTCGCCCACCAGGCGCGCACCATGTCGCCCTCCTGCCCGAGTGGGCGGGGCTTGTAGTACTGGTGTCCTACGAGCTCATCGGGAAGATACTGCTGCTCTACCCATCCGCCGAAATCGTGAGGATACTTATATCCGATGCCAAGCCCCATCTTCTTCGCTCCGCTGTAGTGCGAGTCCATGAGGTGAGACGGGATGGACCAGTCCTTCCTTGTCTTTTCCTCCCCTTCGGCGGCAAAAATGCCGGAACAGGCACTGTTGCTCTTCGGCGCCAGACAAATATAGAGCACGGCTTCTGCAAGGATGATCTGCGACTCAGGAAAGCCGACCATTTCTGCTGCCTGCGCCGCTGATACCGCCACCTGCAGCGCCCGCGGATCTGCCAGACCCACATCTTCCGCTGCGCAGATCATGATGCGCCTTGAAATGAAGGACGTCTTCTCGCCTCCGTCGATCATACGTGCCAGATAATGCAGCGCTGCATCAGGATCGCTCCCTCGCATGCTCTTGATGAAGGCAGAGACGATATTGTAATGGTAGTCCCCCTGCTTATCATAGCTGGAGATCTGAACACCTGCCACCTCGCCGATCTCCTTCTCTGTCAGAGAGCCTCCGTCCATCAGCATGGATGTCGACTGCTCCAAGAGATTCAGCGCGACGCGCGTATCCCCGGAGGCATAGGCGGCAATGAGAGCAAGCGCCTCCGGTTTTGCCGTATAGCGATGAATCGCCAACCCATACTTTTCATCATCGAGCGCGCGATGAAGCACCGAGACAATCGCTTCATCAGTCAGTCGCTTCAGATGGATCAGCCGCAGACGGGAGAGCAGCGGCCCGTTGATCTCAAAATAGGGATTCTCCGTCGTCGCACCGATGAGGATGAATGTCCCATCCTCTACATAGGGCAGAAGCACATCCTGCTGCCCCTTATTGAAACGGTGGATTTCATCAATGAAAACGATCGTCCGCCGCTGGTAGTACGAGAGCTCTTCTTTCGCTTTGGAAACAACATCCCGGATCTCTTTGATCCCGCTCGAGGTCGCATTCACCTTGATGAAGCAGCTCTTTGTCATTTCCGCAATGACCGATGCGATCGTCGTCTTCCCACATCCCGGCGGGCCAAAAAGAAGGAGAGATGGGATCGTATCCCGCTCTATCATGCGATAAAGGAAAGACTGCCGTCCAACGGCAGCATCCTGTCCGACGATGTCTTCAAGCCGCCTGGGGCGCATGCGATCCGCCAAGGGGGCATACCGCTTCCCCGCCTCCGGGGACATGTCGAATAAAGAGTCCATGTGTATCACATCTTTCAGAATTGAGAGCAGTGAAGCAGCAAAAAGCAGTCAATGCTACCGGTCATCCGTCACTGCTTTCTTGCCAAATCGTATAATACCTTCGCCACCTGATCCGCACTGCCGCTCGGAGCGACGCTGCAGGCATCTGCCATTTTCTTCCGAACGAGCGGGTCACGAAGGATAGCGCGTACCGAGTCTGCGAGTTCTCCCCGCTTCACCCATTCCGCGCAGCCAAGGTTCTTCATATGCATGGCATTCGCACGCTCCTGCCCGGGCAGCGTATTGACCAGCACCATGGGCAGATGCATCACCATCGCCTCTGTACACGTAAGTGCGCCCGGCTTTGTCACAAGGATCTCACTCCTTGCCATCATCTCTGCCACTTTATTTGTATAGCTGTGAAGCTCCACGGGATGCTTCAGCTTCTCGGCAAGAGCAGCCACTTTTTCGTAAAGACTGATATTCTTCCCGGTCACGACGATGAATTTCGAGATCTCTTCCACTTCATCGAGACGAGCAATATTATCCACGACATTACCGAGCCCGAGACCACCGCCCATGACGAGTACCGTCCCTTTTTCAAAGGGCTCTCTCTCCTTCGCTTTCTCGTAAAAAGCACGGCGCACCGGGATACCCGTCACATGGATGCGGCTGCCATCGATATCATACGTCTCCAGCAGGTCCTTCAGATCCGGCGTCGCGACGCAATACCCGTCAAGATAGCGATCGATCCAGAGCTGGTGGATATCGAAATCCGTGATCACGCCGAGCAGCGGGATCGAGATCGAGCCCTCCGCCTTCAAAAGGTCTGCTGCCCCTGCCGGGAAAGGATGCGTGAAGATCATCGCATCCGGCTTCGTGGCCATGATGAGATTCTTCATTCTGCGCTTAAAGGAAAGAGACAGCATCTTCTGCGAGAACTGCCCGAAGCGGCTCATCTGCGAATCACTGTAGAGATGGTCATACATCTCCGGAAAGACGTCGATCATTTTGAGATAGCCATCCTTGATGATGTGATCGATGGAGAAAAGATTGCTCGATACGAAGTCAAGGACCTGCACCGAGTCCGATGGATGCGTGCGCTGGATCGCTTCCGCGATGGCACGCGCCGCCTGGCTGTGCCCCGTCCCTATGCTGGCCGTCATGATGTAAAACTTACGAGCGATCTCCATTTCGTCTCTCCCTTTCGTTACTTTTCCACCTTCGATTATAACATAAAGGCGCAAATCAGCGGAGACGTCACGCATAAGGAAAACCGCTTTCTGACACGCAAAAGGCGATGTGAAATAACGATCATCTCATTTTCGCGTTCCATCTGCCGCGGGG
>JAJWRZ010000170.1:0-3907 GCA_021633965.1 Dialister sp. | reverse complement strand
CACTGTATGTCTAAAGATTACCCCCTCTGTGTCCAATTTTAGTTTACCACTTCAGATAGTGTGTATTCTACCTCCTTCCCTTGGAAGGAGGTGCCCCGAAGGGGCGGAGGTTGGCTCCGCAGCGGTATGAAAGGGAATGTGAGAGAGTCCGTTTTCCCGTATCGTCATCCCGAGTGGAGCCGAGGGATCTTTTTCGGCTACGGGTTTCTTTCCTGCGTGAATCTGGCTGCATGAAACACCGTAGTTTCCAGTTCGTAGGGAGCATGGCGTTTCCCGTTATCCGTTGTTCTCGCATCCTTGGCTTGACCGCGAACGGAAAAGATTTCTCGCTTTCGCTCGAAATGACGATATGGGGAAAGCGGTATTCTCCTTTCTCATCCCTAGTCCCTAGTCCCTAGTCCCTAGCCACTAGTCACCAGTCCCTGGTCACCAGCCGCTAGCCACGCATCCCTCTTGCGTCATCTGTTATAATAGAAACGTAGAAATATATCTCTTCAGGGCGGGGCGGAATTCCCCACCGGTGGTAAAGATCTTCTGAGCCCACGAGCTGCAGATGTCCTGCAGTAGATCTGGTGAGAACCCAGAGCCGACGGTTAGAGTCCGGATGAAAGAAGAGTGGTAGACTTTTTGGCTGTCCACCTCCCTGAAGGAAAGGAAGGTGGATTTTTTGCGTATCGATGAAGACAGAAAATTCATGAGCCGTGCGCTGGAGCTAGCGGTGCGCGGCATGGGGCATACCCGTCCGAATCCGATGGTCGGGGCGGTGCTTGTGAAAGACGGCCGCATCATCGGCGAGGGCTGGCATGAAGTATATGGCGGGCCGCATGCGGAAGTGAACTGCTTCGCTCACGCGACAGAAGATCCGAAGGGGGCGACGCTCTATGTGACGCTTGAGCCCTGCTCGCACTATGGGAAGACGCCGCCGTGCGCTGACCTTGTGGTGGAAAAAGGCGTCGACCGCGTGGTCGTCGCGATGGAGGATCCGAATCCTCTCGTCGCTGGCAAGGGGATCCGCAAGCTGAAAGAAGCGGGGATTTTCGTGACGGTCGGTCTCATGGAAGAGGAAGCGAAGAAGCTGAATGAAGTCTTCCTGAAATACATCACGCAGCACAAGCCCTTCGTCCTCTACAAGGCTGCGATGTCTCTGGATGGCAAGACGGCTTGCCACACGGGGGACTCCCAGTGGATTTCCTGTGAAGACTCGCGGGAAGAAGTACATGTCCTGCGTGGCTGCTATAAGGGCATCATGGTCGGCGCGGGGACGATCCTTGCGGACAATCCGCAGCTCACTGCCCGCACAGAGGGGATGATCGACCCCGTGCGTATCATCGTGGATGGGCATCTCTCGGTGCCGCTCAAAGCGAAGGTATTTCAGGAAGAGGGGGAGAATATCATCCTCACCACGACGGCCTCGGATGAGGGAAAGCGCAAAGCGCTCTCGGATATGGGCGTCGATATCATCATGACGGATGGCGAAGAGAAAGGCAGTGTCGATCTCGAGGCCGCCATGACGGGTCTTGCCCTGAAAGGCATCGACAGCATCCTCTTAGAGGGCGGCGCGACGCTCGCCGCGTCTGCCTTTGATGCCGGTATCGTCGACAAGGTACGCATCTATACCGCGCCGATGATCATTGGCGGCACCTCTGCGCCCGGGCTCATCGGCGGCGAGGGCGCACCGACCATCCCGAAGGCCATCCGTCTCCGTGACATCCAAACGCAGATGACGGGGAAGGATCTCGTCATCGAGGCGTATGTAGAAAAAGAAGCCAAAGAAGAAAAGGCAGAGTCCACGCGCCCGACGGACGTCGATTTGCTGAAGAGAGAGGAAGAGCCATGTTCACAGGGATCGTAGAGGAAATCGGGATGCTTCGCGGGATGAAGCCCACAGCGTCTTCCTGCACATTGACCATTTCCTGTGAAAAAGTCCTCGAGGGGACGAAGCTCGGCGACAGCATCGCGGTGAACGGTACCTGCCTCACCGTGACGAGGATGGATACGCGCTCTTTCGACTGCGACGTCACGCCGGAGACGCTTTCCCGCACGTCGTTTTCTATGGTGCGCGTCGGCTCGCCCCTGAATCTCGAGCGGGCGCTCCGTCTCTCGGATCGCCTGGGCGGTCACATCGTGCTCGGCCATGTCGATACCACCGGACGCCTGATTTCCTTCATCAAGGACGGAAACGCGGTGAATGTCACGATTTCCATCGAAAAGAAATGGATGAAATACATCATAGAAAAAGGCTCTGTCGCCATCGACGGCGTGAGCCTCACGGTCGCAAGGCGCGAAGCAGACCGCTTCACGATCTCCCTCATCCCACATACGGGGGAGAAGACCATCCTTCTCGGGAAGCACCCGGGAGACCCGGTGAATGTCGAGTGCGACTACTTGGGAAAATATGTGGAGCAGCTCATGAAAAAGGACACGGAAGAAGGTCTCACCATGGGTATGCTTGAGACACTTTCTGGAGGAAACTATGGAATTTAAATTTGACCCGATTGAAGATATTTTGGAAGAAATCAGGCAGGGACACATCGTCATCATGCAGGACGCAGAGTCCCGCGAAAATGAAGGCGACTACATCTGCGCCGCAGAATTCGCCACGCCTGAGAATGTGAATCGCATGGCGTCCGAAGCGAAGGGCGTCATCTGCATGCCGATGTCCGAGGAGATCGCAGAATCCCTGTACCTGGGACCGATGATCCGTCACAATACGGACAATCACCAGACCGCGTTCTTAGAGTCCATCGACTACAAGGACTCCGGCACCGGCGTCTCTGCCGCTGCCCGCTCCATGACAGCCTTGGAAGCCATCAAAGACGGCGCGAAGCCGGAAGATTTCCGCCGCCCGGGACATCTTTTCCCACTGAAAGCACGCCGCTGGGGCGTCCTCGAACGGCAGGGTCATACCGAAGCGACCGTCGACCTCGCCCGCCTTGCGGGGCTCAAGCCCGCCGGCCTGTGCTGCGAAATCATGAATGAAGACGGCACCATGGCCCGCCGCGAAGACCTCTTCCGCCTTGCGAAGGAAAAAGGCCTCAAGATCGGCAACATTCAGGAACTCATCGAATACAGGAAAAAGCATGAGATCTTCGTCGAGCGCATCACCGCCGCCAAACTCCCGACCAAGTACGGCGACTTTGAGATCTACGGCTTCGTGAACCGCATGAATGGCGAGCACCACGTCGCTCTCACCATGGGGAAGGTCGATGACGGATCTCCCGTCCTCTGCCGCATCCACTCGGAATGTCTCACCGGCGACTGCTTCGGATCGCTGCGCTGCGACTGCGGACAGCAGCTTTCCGCAGCCATGCGCCAGATCGCCAAAGAAGGACGAGGCGTCCTCGTCTACCTGCGTCAGGAAGGCCGCGGCATCGGCCTCATCAATAAGATCCGCGCCTATGCTCTGCAGGACGAAGGCTATGACACCGTCGAAGCGAATCTCAAGCTCGGCTTCGCTGCCGATCTTCGCGAGTACATGACCGGTGCGCAGATCCTTAGAAATCTCGGCGCGGTCCACATCCGCCTCCTGACAAACAACCCGCAGAAGATCGACGACGTCAGCGAGTACGGCATCACCATCACCGAGCGCGTCCCCATCGAGATCGCGCCCACCAGAGAAGACGAATTCTACCTCAAGACCAAGCAGGAAAAAATGGGCCACATGCTGAAGCTTGACCAGGACATCGTAGAACCGAAGGCATAGGATTTTAGTGGCTAGTGGCTAGTGACTGGTGACTAGTGACTGGGGATTAGTATCTAGGGATTAGGGGTGCAAAGTAACTGGTGACTAAATACCACCTTCGGGCATCGCCCTATTTATACTCTGCGGCGCTTCTGATTTTTATGCGCCGCATGCACTTGTCAACAAAAATTGGACACGAAACTAAAAAAATTAGGCATAAAAATT
>JAJWRZ010000169.1:0-3931 GCA_021633965.1 Dialister sp. | reverse complement strand
ACCATCTTCTAAAAAAAGGCGGCGAAGCCGCCACGAGAGCCCTGAACCTTGAACCCTGAACCAAATGAAAGCAAAGTAAAAAGGGGCTGTAAAGAAATGAGGATTCATTTCTTCACAGCCCCTTTCCCTTTTACAAACGATTACCGATCTACATTACACATATCTTTTGCGACGACCCAACGGTCATATTCTTCTTCGGTCACATAGCCCAAAGCCAGAGCGGCTTCCTTCAGGGAGCTGCCGTCTGCGAAAGCTTTCTTCGAGATCTTTGCAGACTTCTCATAACCGATGTGCGGCGCGAGTGCGGTAACGAGCATCAGGGATTTCTCCACCAGCTCTTCCATGCGGTCATGGTTCACTTCGATGCCGACGGCGCAGTGGATATTGAAGGAGTGGATGGCTTCACCCAGGAGCTTGACGGATTCGATGAAGGCCTGTGCCAGGACCGGGGCATAGACGTTCAGCTCGAAGCGGCCCTGAGAGGAGGCCATGGAGACGACGGCCTGATTGCCATGAACACGGCAGGCGACCATGGTCAGGGCTTCGCACTGTGTCGGGTTCACTTTGCCCGGCATGATGGAAGAACCCGGTTCGTTCGCCGGGATGGTGAGCTCACCGAGGCCGGCTCTTGGCCCGCCTGCCAGGAGGCGAAGGTCGTCAGCGATCTTCATGCAGTCCATCGCAAGAGCTTCGAGAGCGCCATGAGCGAAAACGAAGTCATCGCGTCCGGTCAGTGCATAGAATTTATTTTCCTCCGATACGAAAGGAAGACCTGTTTCTTTGGCGATCTCAGCCGATACTCTGGTGCCGAAGTCTTTCGGTGCATTGAGACCGGTCCCGACAGCGGTGCCGCCGATGGCAAGCCCAAGAAGATATTTTTCCGATGCTTCGATCATATGCTGGCACTTTTCGAGCATGGTCGTCCATCCAGAGACTTCCTGTCCGAAGGTGAGCGGTACGGCGTCCTGTACATGGGTGCGGCCGATCTTGACGACGTGCATGTATTCTTCGCTCTTCTTGTGGAAGGTCGCGATCAGTTCAGCGAGCGGCTGGTAGAGGCAGCGGTGCAGGACAGAAACGGCCGCAACGTGCATAGCGGTCGGGAAGGTATCGTTCGAAGACTGAGACATGTTGACGTCGTCATTCGGGTGGATGCGTGTCTCGCTGCCGACAGCTTCGAGCTTCGCATTCGCGATGTGCGCGACGACTTCATTCATGTTCATATTGCTCTGCGTGCCGGAGCCTGTCTGATACACGACGAGCGGGAATTCGCCGTTCCACTTGCCGGCGAGGATCTCGTCACAGGCCTCTGCGATGACTTTCGCTTTTTCTTCCGAAAGCTTGCCTTCTGCGAGGTTCGCAAGGGCGGTGCATTTCTTCAGCACGGCAAACGCATGAATGATCTCTTCCGGCATGCGTGCTCCGATCTTGAAGTTTTCAGAAGAGCGCTGGGTCTGCGCGCCCCACATATGATCCGCCGGGACTTTGACTTCGCCTAAGGTGTCATGTTCGATACGATATTCCATGTTTTTTGTCCTTTCTATAAGGAAATAGAGTGTACGAAAAATGCTTCATCATTTCTCGCGTATACCTGTATTATATCATTTGAAACAGATAAAAGAAAGTCTATGCGTTGGAGTATACACTTAATGAGATTGAGGGTTCGGGGTTCAAGGTTCAGGGTTAGTACTGCCCCTTGATTGTAAGTGAAATCTTTGCTCGAATGAGGAATGAGGAATGAGGAATGAGGAATGAGAAATTGTGGTGCGGCGCAAAAAATAATGAAGCGCCGCGGAGGTTTGAAACTATCGGTTTACTCGTATCGTAAACCTAATCCCTAGCCACTAATCCCTAGCTACCAGTCACTAGTCACTAGCCACTCCTAATCCCTAATCCCCAATCCCTAGCTACCCATCCCTGCTTTCAAACTTGTGGTGGAGCCTTCGCCGCAAGTATATATGGGGCGATGCCCGAAAGTGGTATTCAAGTCACCAGTCACTAGTCACCAGTCACTCGAGGCTTCCAATCCCCCTCCACGGCCATTTCCAATACCTTCCCTACGCTGTCATGGAAGACGAGATCGGCGCGGTCATCCTGCGGCGTCGCGTCCTGATTGATGACGACGAGGGCATCGCCGCGGAAATAGGTGACGAAGCCTGCCGCCGGATAGACGACAAGGCTCGTACCGCCGATGATGAGCATATCCGCTTGGGAAATCTCATCGATCGCCTCTTCTATATCATTCGTATCCAGCGCTTCTTCATAGAGCACGACGTCTGGCTTGATCACGCCGCCGCAAACGGGGCAGTGCGGCACGGGCGATGCCAGAGTGAGGAACGTCTTCGCATCATATTTCTCAAAGCATTTCTCGCAGGTATTCGTAAGGATGGTCCCGTGGACTTCGATGACATTCCGACTCCCCGCGCGCTGATGGAGGCCATCGATATTCTGCGTGATGACGGCAGAGAGCTTGCCCTTTTGCTCGAGCTTTGCCAGTGCAAAGTGCGCGCGGTTCGGAGAGGCCTTTAGCATGGCTTCTGCGAACTGCTTATACATGGTGAAAAATTCCACGGGATGCTCCTCATAGAAATGGTGGGAAAGCATTTCCTCCGGCGTCCACGGGAGGTCCGTTTTCTGCCGGTAAAGACCATTCGCTCCTCGAAAATCAGGGATGTTCGACTCCGTGGAGACCCCTGCTCCGCCGAAAAAGACGATGCGGTGATGGGATGCGATCATAGCTCTCAGTTTCTCGATGTCGGTCATGATGATGGCTCCTTTCGTGGAATAGAATCAAAGTGACTAGGGACTGGTGACTGAAGTACCACTTTCGGGCATCGCCACTATTTATACTTCGCAGCGCTTCCATACTTTTATTCGCCGCACCACCATTTCTCATTTCTCATTCAATCGATGCTTTCAAACTTAATCAAGGGTAGAGCCGCCCCAAGGGCTAACCCTGAACCCTTCTTTCTCCCATTGTATCACAATTTCTCTCTTTCTCATTGACAATTCATTCTATATGTTCTACCATCGAGATATATTTTAAAAATGTTTTTGCTCGGCCAACCTCCGCCCCTTCGGGGCACCTCCCTCCAGAGGAAGGAGGGCGTGTCTCGGGCTTCCTGCCTCATCCCCAGCTACCAGTCACAAGTCACTAGTCCCTGATTAAAAAGGAGATCCTACTATGTCCACACTTACCCTTGCGAAAGCCAAAGAGATCCTGAAGAAGCACACCACAGAAGACCATCTCTTCACCCACGCGGCGGCTGTCAGCGCTGCCATGGGCGCGATGGCGAGCATCTTCGGCGGTGACAAAGATCACTGGGAAGCCATCGGCTATCTGCACGACGTCGACTACGAAGCCTTCCCGCATGAGCACTGCCGCCACGTCCGCGAATTTTTGGAACCGGAAGGGGTGGACGAAGAAGACATCAAGACCATCATCTCCCACGGCTGGGGTCTCTGCAGCAATGAAGTAGAGCCGACAACTGATATCGAGAAGAGTCTTTTCACGGTTGATGAGCTGACGGGTGTCGTCATGGCGTATGCACTCATGCGTCCCGAAGGCATCAGCGGCATGGAGCTCAAAGGGCTCAAGAAGAAATTCAAGGACAAGAAATTTGCAGCTGGCTGCAACCGCGATGTGATCAAGCAGGGCTTTGCCATGCTCGGCATAGAAGCGGGCGAGGTCATGCAGGCTTGCATCGATGGCATGACCGCACATAAGGATGAATTGGGACTGAAGTAAAATGGTTCGGGGCAGGGTTCAGGGTTAGCCCAAGGGCGTGCCGCCCCTTGATTACGATGGAAAGCCCCACTTGAATGAGAAATTAGAAATAAGAAATGCGCAATGGTGATGCGGCGCATAAAATTATGGAAGCGCCGCGAAGGTTTGAAACTAGCGGTTTTCTCGTATCGCAAACCTAATCCC
>JAJWRZ010000168.1:0-3941 GCA_021633965.1 Dialister sp. | reverse complement strand
GTTCAGGGTTAGCCCGTGGGGCGGGGCGTCCTTTGATTATGTTTGAAATCTTCATTTGAATTAGAAATGAGAAATGCAAAATGGTGGTGCGGCGCATAAAAATCAGAAGCGCTGCGAAGGTTTGAAATTAGCGGTTTTCTCGTATCGCAAACCTAATCCCTAGCTACTAATCCCTAACCCCTAGTCACCAGTCTCCAGCCTCTCCGCTCACTTCGTCTCCGCCCAGTTCTTCCCCGCATTGACGTCGGCGAGGAGCGGGACTTTGAGCGTGACGACGGATTCCATCGTTTCTTTTAAAAGAGCAGCAATCTCCTCTTTTTCCTCCGCCACCACCTCTGCAACCAATTCATCATGGACCTGCAGAAGGACGCGGCTCTTATAGCGGCCCTTCCTCAGCTTGTCATAGACGGCGATCATCGCCATCTTCATGATATCTGCAGCCGTGCCCTGGATCGGTGTATTCATCGCCATGCGTTCTGCGAGTGAACGGCGCATGAAATTCTTGCTGCGGATGTCCGGAAGCTCGCGATAGCGACCAAAAAGCGTGACGGCGCGTCCCGTCTCCCTAGCCTCTTCGATCATACGCTGCATGAAGTCATGGATCTTTGGGTAGCGGGCATTGTACCTGTCGATATAGTCCTGCGCCTGCTTGGGCGTGATGCCGAGCTGCTTGGACAGACCAAATCCGCTGATGCCGTAAATGATGCCGAAATTGACAGCCTTCGCATGACTGCGCTGCTCGTCGGTGACTTCTTCGAAGGGGATGCCCAGCACTTCGGCCGCGGTGCGGCGGTGGATGTCCTCATGGTTCGCAAAGGCAGCAATCAAGCTCTCATCACCGCACATATGCGCAAGAATACGGAGCTCGACCTGCGAGTAGTCCGAAGAGATGAAGCAGTCATAGCCCTCGCCCGGTACAAAAAGGGAGCGTATCTTCTTTCCTTCCTCCGTGCGGACAGGGATGTTCTGCAGGTTCGGATCCGAGCTTGAAAGACGGCCCGTAGCCGTCACCGTCTGGTTGAAGGAGCCATGAATGCGGCCCGTTTCCTTACGGATGAGCTTCGGCAGCGCCTCGAGGTAGGTGGAGATCAGCTTCGAAAGCGTGCGGTAGCGAAGGATCTTTCCCACAAAGGGATAGCTGACCGCCAGATTCTCCAGCACGTCCGCAGCGGTCGAGTAGCCGGTCTTCGTCTTCTTGCCCGCCGGCATCCCCAGCTTCTCGAAAAGGATATGTCCGAGCTGTTTGGGCGAATTGATATTGAACTGTTCCCCTGCTTCGGTGTAGATATCCTTCACGAGGCGGCGCAGCTCACTCTCCATGTCCGCCTTGACCTCCTGCCAGCGCTGCTGGTCCGTCGCGATACCGGCCTTCTCCATCGCGGAAAGCACCTCGACGAGCGGCTCTTCCACGTCCGTGAAAAGTGTCATCACTCCATTTTCCTCGAGCTTGCGGCAGCACGGCCCATAGATCTTCGACAGGAAATCTCCGATGAGACTGCCCTTGTCTGCGAAATCTTCCATCTCATCCGCAAAGACTTCGGGCACTCCATAGAGCCCTGCCATGTAAGATAAGGGGTACGTCACGCGCGCCGGGTCCAGCAGGTAGGAGGCGAGCTGTACATCAAAGAGGGGCAGTGAATCGGCCGGGAAGTCGGACTCCTGAAGGGCTTTCGCATCGACTGTCACTACCGCTTTCGCTTTCGCGAGGGCTTCTGCGAGCTTCTCATACTGCGCCGGCACCGCCGTGTACGCCCGACCCCCACACACAACGACCGCAGACCTTGCCTTAAAGAAAGGCGCGATCCCGGAGCGGTCGATCAAAAGGGCTGCGACCTTTTCGTCAAACGCCTCTCCCTGCCAGGGTAAAGCCTTCACAAGCTCGGCCCGGCTCTGTTCCTTCTTCGCTTCCGCCAACGCACGGAAACGCGGAAGACCGGCGAACTGCTGCAAAAGATTGATCCCGAGCTTCTGGAAAAGGACACGCATTTCCTCAAAATGAACGGGCTGATGCATCTCTTCCAGGGACGTCTCCAGCGGCACGTCGCGCTTGATGGTCGCCAGGTCATAGGAAAGATAGGCCAGCTCTTTATTCGCAGTAAGCTTCTTTCCCTGCGCGCCTTTGATCTCTTCGACATGGGCATAGAGATTATTCAGATTGTCATACTGCGTGATAAGCTTCAAAGCCGTCTTCTCGCCGATCCCCGGCACGCCGGGAATATTGTCTGCAGTATCCCCCATAAGCGCCTTCATATCGATCACCTGACGCGGCTCTATGTGGTACTTTTCAAAGACCGCTTCCGGCGTCATGGCCGCCATATTTGTGATGCCCTTCTGCGTGAGGAAGACCGTCGTCTGGCTGCTTGAGAGCTGCAGCGCATCACGGTCGCCCGTCACGATATTGACCGGCATTTCCTTTTCATAGCGAAGAGAGAGCGTCCCTAAGATGTCATCGCCCTCGTAGCCGTCAAGACTGTACACCGCGACACCCATCACCTGCATCACGTCGCGGATGAGGTCAAACTGCGGCACGAGCTCATCCGGTGCCGGCTTTCTCGTAGCCTTGTATCCCTCGTACATCTCCGTGCGGAAGGTGTGTCGATCCTTGTCGAAGGTCACTGCCATATATTCCGGGTCCAGATCGCGATAGAGACCGAGCAGCATCCGCAGAAATCCATAGACCGCATTCGTCGGGATCCCATCCGGCGATGTCATAGTGGGCGGCAGCGCATAGAACGCGCGGTATAAAAGGCTGCTGCCATCAATGATGACCAATTTCTTTTCCATAGTAAACTCCATGAGGGTACGCACTCGCGTGCCAATCAACGCCAAAGCCCCATGCCGATGGGCAACAGGTTCAAAGGGTTATAAGCTTTGAAGGATGGTGCATCGCACGAATGACATCGCGGCACTGATCCCCAATGCGTCATCCGCCGCCTTGTAAAAGGGGCAGACATCGTAGTATATATTATATCATAATCGCGCCGAGCAAACAGGCTTCCCATGGTGAGCGGGTACACATTCTTCGCCTCGCAGCGAATGAAAAAGATCTCCACCTTGCTTAGAATACCGATACAAAAACACCTGCCGCAGGACGGCGCAAGACACGCTGCCAGAGAAAAGAGCCCCACGCTCCATTCCGGCAAGCGCAATAAAAAAGCCCATCCAATGGATGAGCTTTTTCTCATTTTAGTGGTGCGGTCGGAGAGATTTGAACTCTCACGGATTACTCCACTACCGCCTGAAGATAGCGCGTCTGCCAGTTCCGCCACGACCGCATATAAAATTGAATTGAGGGAATCAAGTAGAAAAAAGAGTGGTGCGGCTGGTGAGACTTGAACTCACACGATCGAAAGATCACTACCCCCTCAAAGTAGCGCGTCTGCCATTCCGCCACAGCCGCAGGAATGGTGCCTCAGAACGGAATCGAACCGTTGACACAAGGATTTTCAGTCCTTTGCTCTACCAACTGAGCTACCGAGGCAAATAAAAGTGGCGACCCGGATCAGATTTGAACTGACGATCTCCGCCGTGACAGGGCGGCATGTTAGACCACTACACCACCGGGCCTTTTGGTGGGCGATAACAGGATCGAACTGCTGACATTCTGCTTGTAAGGCAGACGCTCTCCCAGCTGAGCTAATCGCCCACATTGGTGACCTGTGGGGGATTCGAACCCCCGAACCCGCCGTGAAAGGGCGGTGTCTTAACCGCTTGACGAACAGGCCACTTATGGTGATCCACCCGCGACTCGAACGCGGGACACCTTGATTAAAAGTCAAGTGCTCTACCGACTGAGCTAGTGGATCATTTGGCAGGGGTAGTAGGATTCGAACCTACGCATGACGGAGTCAGAGTCCGTTGCCTTACCGCTTGGCGATACCCCTATTGGCTCCTGAAGCAGGGTTCGAACCTGCGACATCGTGATTAACAGTCACGCGCTC
>JAJWRZ010000010.1:13681-25751 GCA_021633965.1 Dialister sp. | reverse complement strand
ATCCATGGAAGATGGCCTCTGAGCCTGGCATGCTGAATGATGAAGCAGCCCGGGAGCTCCCGTTATAGAGATAGGGTATCAAGGCAATAGCCGGCGTACCTGATAAGGTGTTCTGGAGCGATCCGGACATAAAATTGGGTGGTAACACGAATGACGATCTCGTCCCTTTGATAGGGACGAGATTTTTTTATTGCCCAAGCATTGCCACATTTACTATGAAGGAAGAAATAGTGATTGATAGTTCAGAGAGACGCTTTCCGGCGAGCTATCAACAGCCTTTTTTTACAGGAGGAATTCATCATGGCAGACGTAAAACATTATCATTTCGAAACTCTTCAGCAGCACGCAGGCCAGGTACCGGATCCGGTGACCGGCGCCAGAGCGGTTCCGATTTACCAGACCACTTCCTATGTATTCAAGGACGCGCAGCAGGCAGAAGACCGCTTCGCCCTGAAGGATGCCGGTTATATCTATAGTCGCCTGACGAATCCGACCCAGGATGTACTCGAAAAGAGACTGGCCGCTTTGGAAGGCGGCACGGCGGCTCTCGCCGTTGCTTCCGGGGCAGCTGCCGTCACCTATGTGATCCTGAATATTGCCGGTGCCGGGGATGAGATCGTTTCTGCCTCTACACTGTACGGCGGGACCTATGAGCTCTTCACCGATACCTTGCCGCAGCTCGGCATCACCACCCATTTCGTAGATCCGGATCATCCGGAAGAGATCGAAGCAGCGATCACCCCAAAGACTAAGGCAGTCTATATCGAAACACTGGGGAATCCGGCCATCAATATCCCGGACTTCGATGCCATCCGCGACATTGCTCACGCCCACGGCCTGCCGGTCATCATTGATAATACCTTCGCGACGCCTTATCTCTTCCGCCCACTGGAACATGGTCTGGATATCGTGGTGCACTCCACCACGAAATTCATCGGTGGCCACGGTACGACCTTGGGCGGCGCGATCGTAGAAAATGGCAAGTTCAACTGGAACCAGCCGGAAAGATACCCGCACTTCGCTTCTCCGGATGCTTCCTATCACGGCATCAACTTTGCGACTGACGTCCCGGGCGCAGGCTTCGTGACCCGTATCCGTGCGAAGGTTCTCCGTGATACCGGCGCTTGCATTTCCCCGATCTCCTCCTGGTTCTTCATTCAGGGCCTCGAAACCCTGTCTCTCCGCGTAGAACGCCACGTCTACAATGCCACCAGAGTCGCAGAATTCCTCGAAAAGCACCCGAAGGTCGCTAAAGTCAACTATCCGGGCCTCGAATCTTCCCCGTACCACAAGCTGCAGCTGAAATACCTGCCAAAGGGCGCAGGCTCCATCTTCTCCATCGAACTCAAGGATGGCTTTGATGCAGCGAGAAAATTCATCGACAATCTTGAGATCTTCTCTAACCTAGCTAATGTCGGTGACTCCAAGTCTCTTGTCGTTCACCCGGCTTCCACGACCCACCAGCAGCTTTCCCCGGAAGCCCAGCAGGCAGCCGGCATCACCCCGGGCACTGTCCGCATCTCCGTAGGTATCGAAAACATCGATGACCTCCTCGCAGATCTCGAACAGGCACTCTCGAAGATCTAAAAGCGAATACAGGATCCGATCGATTCCAAAGCAGAATGAAGACCTATGCGAGATGAGGGGGGGGATCCCATCTCCTGTAAAAAGGCTTACACTGAAGTCTATAATAACTAAAGGGGCTGTGAAGAAATGAATCCTCATTTCTTCACAGCCCCTTTTTACTTTGCTTTCATTTGGTTCAAGGTTCAGGGGTGAGGTGGCGGCTTCGCCGCTTTTTTATTTTGATATCCATTCCACGCCGCTTGTATTGTTTTGCACGCTGCAGCACGTTCACGGAAGCTTTTGCCTCTATAGAACCCGTTGAAGTTCAGTCACTATCCTTCCATTCCCTCGGGATTTCCGGGAAATGATCCACCACCATCATTGTCGCAAGGATATTGGCCATCAGGTGGTCCTCTTCATCGAACATATCCGCCTCGATGACGATCGTAGTGCGGCCATTGTGCGTGATGCGGCTTGTGACGCGGATCGTCTCTCCCGGCTTTGCTGTACGGATGAAATTCATCGTCATAGCGACCGTCACGACAGAGGCACCGACGGTGGCCGAGGTGACGCCCGTGACCGAGTCGGCAAGCGCTACCAGTACGCCCCCGTGCAGGAGTCCTCTGTGGTTGTTGTGCTTCAAAGGATCAGTCTTCAGGCTGACGGTCGCACTGCCGCAATGGATGTCCGTGATCTGTATATGGAAATAGTCACTCATGAAATGGTTTTTAGAATAAATGTCTAAAATGTGTGCGCGGATCTCTTCCGCCGTCCGTAATACCGATACATCTTCGCTCATAGCAAGCCCTCTTTCGTTTTTCTCCTATCATACAGGGAATGGGGAAGGAAATCAAATAAGTTTTGGGGCAGGGCTCAGGGGTGATCAGCCCGTGGAACGGCGGGCTCATGATCCTGAGCACAGGGAAAGACTGTATGTCGGGAAATGTTTACCTGAATCATGAGTACAAAGACCAAGGATTTAATCCGTGTTTCTCTAGCCTCCGCTTTTCAAAATTTTAAACAAATTGGGAATCGGCTGGCACGGCCTGTCTCCATGGTGTACAATGGAGAAACCAATGGCAGACGGATGACGCTATGTCCACAGGAGATCTGCTGTGTGGATCTTACGATCCTGCGAAGCGTAGCATGGCGCTCCGTTTGCACCTATAGAATCTGTTGAACTTCTTTTGTATCCAAGCAAAGGGCGGTACGCTCTTTGGGTTAAATCTAAAGCCTTGACCGAAAACTTATTTCATGAAAAGGAGATGTCCCATGCCCCGTATCGCTGTTCTCATTCCCTGCTGGAATGAAGCCCTGACCATTGAGAAGGTGGTGACAGATTTCCGCGCGGCACTCCCAGAGGCGGACATCTATGTCTATGACAACAATTCAACAGATGGTACTGCAGAGATTGCAAAGCGCGCGGGGGCGATCGTCGTGCATGAATACCGTCAGGGGAAGGGCAATGTGATCCGCTCCATGTTTCGCGACATCGAGGCAGACTGCTATGTGATGACTGATGGCGATGATACGTATCCCGCCGAGATGGCGCGAGAGATGGCAGAGCTCGTGCTCTCGGGGAGAGCCGACATGGTGATCGGTGACAGGCTCTCGTCGACGTACTTTGAAGAGAACAAGCGGCCTTTTCATAATTCCGGCAATGTGCTCGTCCGCCGGTTCATCAATTTTTTCTGGGGCAGGGGACGAGAGGAGATCCGAGACGTCATGACGGGCTATCGGGCTTTTTCTCCCATGTTTGTAAAAACGTTTCCGATCCTGTCAGAAGGGTTTGAGATCGAGACGGAAATGACGATCCACGCACTGGATAAGAATCTGCTTCTCATGCAGGTGCCGGTATCCTATCGCGACCGTCCGGCGGGAAGTGTCAGCAAGCTCCATACCTTCCGTGATGGGGCGCGGGTGCTGAAAACGATTTTCATGCTGTACAAAGATTATCGCCCATTGCGGTTCTTCTTGGCGGCGGCACTCGTCCTCACACTCATTTCGCTCTCGCTCTTTCTTCCTGTTTTTCATGAGTATCTCGCAACGGGCCTTGTCCCCAAGATGCCGACGCTCGTGACCTCCGGTTTCTTCATGATGGCCGCCGTGATTTCCACAGGCATCGGTCTTGTGCTGGATACCGAGGTCAAGAATGCCAGAAAGAATCTGGAGATCCAGATGAATATGATTCGGATGTTAATGAAATAGAAATAGGATGGTTGTCAGGTTCAGATTGATGGGTTCTAGGGAAACGCTGATTCTGCGATTGAATCCGTGTTTCCCTGGCTGCTATTCCCAAAGGAACATATTATGCCTACATTTTTAGAGTCGCTTATTTTAAAGATCTTCCCTTCTATGGATCGTTTCTGGGAAGTTTTTCGTTTCCTCGCTGTCGGGGGCGGGTGCTTCCTCTTAGAGTATGTCCTGCTGTTCACATTGACGGAGTATGGCGGTCTTCCGCCGCTGGTCTCTGCGCCGATCGCTTTTACGATTTCCCTCCTTGTGAATTACATCCTCTGCGTCTATGTGGTCTTTCATGCAGAGAATCAGAGTACGAAACAGATGGTGCTCTTTATCGTGACGTCTCTCCTGGGGCTGGGGCTGAATCAGCTTGTCATGTGGTGCTGCATCGACCTTCTTGGGATATGGTATATGTTTTCGAAGGTCGTAGCCTCTGCGATCGTGATGATTTGGAATTATTTCACTAAGCGATTCATCCTGCACGGACATGCTTAAAGCGTCAGGCGTTACAAGGAAATCCGTATGCGTCATTTCTATCGTTAACCGTTTGTCAACTGATGAATAAAGTGAGTTGACAAACGGTTTTTCGCACTTTATAATAAGCACATCAAATATAGTTGGCAGGGATTGGGAGTGACTAGTGGCTGGTGACTGGTAGGAAAACTTTGCACCTTGCACCTTACACCTTCGGTTTCTTGTCTCGGCCAATTTCTAGGAGGTCATATCCATGAATACAAATCATTCGATCCGCATGCAGGTCCTGTGTGCGTTATTCGCTGCGGTGTGCGCGGTGTGCTCGCAGCTGACCATTCCGATCCAGCCCGTGCCGATCACGCTCGGGACTTTCGGAGTCCTGATGGCCGGTGGTTTTCTCGGGAAGCGCTATGGCCTTCTCGCACTTCTGATCTACCTCATTCTGGGGGCAGCCGGTGTGCCGGTCTTTTCGATGATGCGTGCGGGGATCTCTGTCCTGGCAGGGCCTTCGGGCGGATTCATCTTAGGCTTTGCGCCGATGGCTTTCGTGGTGGGGCTGGTATCTGAAAAGCTGGGACATACCTTCAAGTCGATGCTCGCTGCGACATTGGCGGGTACGGCAGTCTGCTACGTGATGGGGATCGGCTGGTTCATGTTCCTCACCGGTACAGGCATGTGGTCAGCGATGGTGATGTGCATGTTCCCCTTCCTGCCCGGTGATCTGGCTAAGATCATCCTTGCCTCTTTCCTGGTGGCAAAGTATAGAAAGACACTGATCGAGAGAGATTAGGAATACGGGTTTGGAGCTGGATCAGCGTTTCCCGGTTGTTTTGTATGATGTAAAAGCTGTGATGGCCGAGGCTGTCACAGCTTTTTTCGGAGGCTGTATGGAAGAACAGATGAGAATGCTATGCTCGGTATGGAAAGACGCATGGCAGGGGATGGTGATGGCGGAGATCTTCTGGAAAGAAGGCACGCCGAAGGCATCCTGCGGGGTACATGTCAAGGAGGGACGGCTCATCCGCCTTTCGGCATGTACGGACGGCGGGGAGCTTTCTATGGTGCTCCTTCCTTTCCATGCGGGGAAATGTCCACGAAAGGAACGGGAGGGAGAGCCGTGGCGGCTGTTTACGGCAGCGGAGGTGCATCACTTCAGTGATGCCTTGGGGGATCATAATGCGATCCATCAGGGATCGCAGCCGATTGTGAGCGGTTTTCAGCTGCTCGTGTCGCTCGTTGCCATGTATCCCGGGAAAGCGATCCGGCTTCGTTTCCATCATCCTGTCAGGGCAGGGGAGATGGTATACTTGAAGAAAGAGGGGGAACAGCTTCTTGGGTATACGGATACATTGTGCTTTGCCGGAGAATGGCAGCGGAAAGGAAGCAGGGAATGAGAGATCGGGTGTATCTTCTGGGCGGGCTGCGCAGCCATATCGGTATACGATATGGCATCTTCAAGACGGTGCGGCCTGAGGTGCTGGGCGGAGAAATTCTTCACAGGGTGTGGTCGAAGTACGGGAAGTCAGCACTTCCGGATCTGGTGCTTTGCGGGAATGCGGTGGGCCCTGGCGGAAATATCGGCCGCCTCACGGTACTCGAGGCGGGTCTTCCGGAAGAGGTCCCCGCTATGACGCTGGATCTCCAGTGTGCTTCTGCTTTGGCAGCGATCGACCTCTCTGCAGCAAAGATCGCCGCAGGGATGGCGGACTTCATCCTTGCGGGCGGCACCGAGAGTGCTTCACTTGCACCGCGCCGCATCTATCAGGAATGGGATGAACGAAGCCGAAAGAGAGAGCCTGAATTCACGGCGGCACAGTTCCGGCCGGGGGAATTTAGTGATGATGCGATGCTTCTGGGTGCGGAGCGCGCGGCGAAGAAAGCAGGGATTTCCAAAGAAAAAGCGGACGAGGCAGCCCTTCTTAGCCACAAGCGGGCGAGCCGCGTAGAGAAGGAAGGCTGCCTCGCGCCGTATATCGTGCCTCTCTTTGGTAGTACAAGGGATGAGGCCATCCGTCCAAGGATGAGCGAACGACTGCTGGCAAGAGCGCCGCATGTGACGAATGTGCCGGATGGGATACTCACGGCGGCGAATGCCTGCACGATGAATGATGGGGCGGCTTTTGTGGCACTCGCTTCCGATGACTGGGTGAAGGCGCACGGCGCGCATCCGATGGCGGAGATCAAGGCGGTGCGCGCGTCCGGCGGCGATGCGGCTTGCTCGCCTCTTATGGCAGATCAGGCGGTCTCTCAACTGTTATCTCGGGAGGGGCTTTCCTATGAAGATATTGATGCCTTCGAGTACAATGAAGCCTTCGCGGTCATCAGTGCCGATTTCATGGAGCGTCATCCGTCCGTGAAGGATCGGCTGAACTGCTTCGGCGGTGCTTTGGCTTACGGACATCCCTATGGGGCATCCGGGGCGGAGATCATGATCCATCTGATGGCGATCCTCAAGCAGAAAAACGGGCGCTATGGTGTCGCCGCGATCCCGGCTGCGGGTGGCGTCGCCGAAGCGATACTGATAGAGAATAAGATGGGAAGAGACGCATAATGGTTTCAGGGGTCGTGCCGTCCCTTGACTACGTTTGAAAGCCTCGCGCTCTCTAGTTAGGAGTTAGGAGTTAGGAGTTAGGAGTGGTGGTGCGGCGCATAAAAATATAGAAGCGCCGCAGAATTTTGATAGCGCTTCGCGCCGTCGTTATCTCGAGCGTAGCTGAGAGATCTTCCTTGCAGAACGGTCAGTATACCAATTGCGCTATTTCAATTACCGCTTGTTTCTAATCCCTAATCCCTAGCCACGCATCCCTCATACCTGCTTTCAAATTTCAGAAATTCCAATGTATCAGATTTCATATCATGAACAAGAAGAAAAAACTATGCATTTATATGAGGATTTAAAACGCTGGGCCGAGAAGTCCCCCCGGAAGATCTTTCTCGTATGGAGGGAAAAGGGTCTGTCATATAGTGAGGCGTACTCGCGCGTCTGTGCGATCGCGGTGTCTCTGTCTTCATGGCAGGGAGAGGTGCTGGGACTGCGCCTTTCAGATCCTCCTTCGCAGGTGCTCTATTTCCTTGGCGCGATGATGGCGGGGGTCGTGCCGGTGCTGCTTCACGAATACCTGAAGGAGGAGGACATCGCCGCGCTTCTCAGGGAGCGTCCGATCGGAGGCCTTCTTTCTGATACCTGCTTTGACGGGCTGGAGATGCAGCCGGCGGGAGAGCTCTGGCAGATGACCGGCAAAGAGACTAGAGCCGACGCCGACTTTGGTGTACTGACCTCGGGGACGAGCGGCCTTGCCAAGGTACTCTTCCGAAAAGAGGCGAGCTGGCGGGATTTTTTCCCTGTGCAGAACGATATTTTCCACATCGATAGGCATGCGGTGCTTTATCTGTCCGGTTCGATGGCTTTCACAGGAAATCTGAACATGCTGATGGCCTTCCTTTATGCAGGAGGGACGATCGCGGGGACGGAGGCTGTACAGCCAAAGACATGGATGAAAGACATTGCAGAGACGCAGGTGACGCATGTCTATATGATCCCCTCGAAGCTCTCCGCCCTTTGTCGCGTCAGAGGGAAAGCCCCGTCCGTCACGCATATTCTGACAGGCTCGCAGCTCATGACGAAGCGGATCCTGGATGCGCTTACCCGGCATTTTCCGATGAGCCGTACCATCCTTTACTATGGTGCGTCCGAGCTAAGCTATGTGAGCTATATCGAAGGGAAGGATATCCTGACCCATCCGAGTGCAGTGGGGCGGCCGTTTCCGGGGATCTCGATCATCATCAGGGACGGAGAGATCTACGTCGATACGCCGTTTGCTGTCGATGGGGCAGAAAGACCTCTCACCTGCCATGATATGGGCCGCGTCGATGAAGAGGGGATGCTCTACTTCCTCGGTCGCAGAGAGGATCAGTATCACATCAAGGGAAATCATGTGAGCCGCCAAAAGGTGCTCTCCCATCTTCTGATGCTGCCCGGCGTCGAGGAGGCCGAGGTCATCGGAGAGAAGCAGGCGAATGGGGATGATCGCCTGATCGCCTTTCTGTCCGGTCAGGTGCCTGCGTCGGATGCTCGACTTATGAGCCTTCTTGCGGAAAGGCTTCGTGCTTGGGAGATCCCGCACCGTATCCTTCGCGTGGCATCTATCCCGAAAACATCTACAGGGAAGACGGATCGGAAACGGCTTCTTGCGATGGCGAAAGCAGTTTCTTTGGGATGAGGAAAGTAATAGCGGAACATGTCTCTGCTATTACTTTTTTTCATGAGAAAGTCATTATTGATACCGTTTGCATATACCGACGTTCTTTCATTGACGAAACGGCGGGGAGGATAGAGAATAGAATAAAGAATGGTCTCGCTCGCCGAGACTAGGCAGGCGGAAAGCGCCATATAGCCAAGGAGATATACTATGCAGACGACCCGCTTTGGCCGCGACGGAGAAACGGCGGCAGAAAAATATCTGGAAGGGAAGGGTTACCATTTCCTTACTCGTAATTTCAAGCGTACCCATGGGGAGATCGACCTCATCATGGAAGATGGAGAGACGCTGGTATTCATCGAGGTCAAGAGCCGCACAAACCGTCGCTATGGAGAACCGAAGGAAGCGGTGACGCCCTTCAAGCAGCAGCACATCCGCTATACAGCGAAAGCCTTCGCGTGCAGCCGCCATATAGAAGGCCGGCGTATCCGTTTCGACGTTGTCGAAGTCATGCAGATGGCGGATGGGACTGTGAAGTTTCATCATATCAGGAATGCGTTTTGAAAGCGGGGATGAGTGGCTGGGGATCAGGAGCTAGTGACTCGTATTGCTTTTCCTAAATAACTGGCATAACTTCTAAGTCAAGTGAGGAGTGAGGAATTAGGAGTGAGGAGTGAAAGTACGGCGCATAAAATGAGGAAGCGCCGCATAGTTTTATATAAATCGTTATTATTTATACTTCGCGGCGCTTAGATCCTTCGACTCAGTTCTCCTGTTTCAGATAACCCATTTGCTAACATACGACGTTTTTCTCCGCTCAGGATGACGAAATGCGCTGCACCACCATTTCACATTTCTAATTTCTCATGCAAGCGAGGCTTTCAAATGTAATCAAAGGGCACCACGCCGGGGGCTAACCCTGAACCTTGAATCCTGAACCCTACATCATTTCCCTTCTCAAAGGAGGATATCCTATGTATGCACAAGTATTGGGCTCGACCACGTTCGGTCTGAATGGTCATGTGATCGGCGTCGAAGTCGACATCAATAAGAATTTTCCCTCCTTTGACATCGTGGGACTTCCGACAACGGCGGTCAAAGAGTCGAAGGAGCGCGTACACTCTGCCATCCGGAACTCCGGCTATCACTTTCCTGTCGACAAAGTGACGGTGAATCTGGCTCCGGCAGACCTCAAAAAAGATGGCTCCGGACTGGATCTTCCGATCGCTGTCGGCCTTCTGGCTGCGAGCGGCGATGTCGCCAAAGAAGCACTCGAAGGGATCATGTTCATCGGAGAGCTATCGCTCAAGGGAGAGATCCGCCCGGTCCCAGGCATTCTCTCCATGGTGCTTGCCGGACGGGAAGCGGGGATCTCCAAATTTGTCATGGCCGAAGAGGTGACCGGTGAAGCACTTCTCTGTGAGAACATCACGGTCTATGGACCGAAGACATTCCGGGATCTGGTGGAATTTCTCTGCGGCCGCCAGGAGATGGCACCGGTAGAACGCCACGAGACGCGCCGCGAAGTGATGAGTGATGTAGACTATGCAGAGGTGCAGGGACAGATCCTTGCCAAGAAGGCGATGGAGATCGCAGCTGCCGGAGCGCACAATGTACTGATGACCGGGCCGCCGGGCTCCGGGAAAACCATGCTGGCCCGCCGCATCACGACCATCCTTCCTCCGATGACGCGGGAAGAAGCGCTCGAAGTGACGAAGATCTACAGCGTCGCCGGCCTCTATAAAGCGGAAGATATCATGCGGGAGCGCCCGTTTAGAAGTCCGCATCATACGATCTCCATGGCGGGGCTCATCGGCGGCGGCAGTATCCCCAGACCGGGGGAAGTGACTCTGGCCCACCGCGGCGTGCTTTTCTTGGACGAGCTGCCGGAATTTCCAAGAACGGTGCTGGAAGTCCTGCGCCAGCCTCTGGAAGACAGAGAAGTACATATTTCCCGCGTGAATGCAGCCTTCACCTATCCGGCGGATTTTATCTTGATAGCGGCGATGAATCCATGTCCCTGCGGATACCTTGGAGATCCGCAGCGGGAATGTACCTGCACGGATGGAGAGATCCGCCGTTACGGGCAGAAGATTTCCGGGCCGCTTCTCGACCGCATCGACCTGCATGTCTCTGTGATGCGCCCGAAATACAGTGAGCTCACCGCGACCATTCAGGGCGAGCCTTCCTGTGATATTGCAAAGCGCGTCGCTGAGGCACGGGCTGTGCAGGCGGAGCGTCTCTCACGCTGGCATATGCAGAGCAATGCACAGATGGGGCATCGCCAGCTGAAGGAGACTTGTCAGCTCGACGCGGAGGGGACAGAAATGCTGCGTGTCGTCTTCGAAAAGCTGCACCTTTCGGCTAGAAGCTATGACCGCATTATTAAAGTTGCACGGACGATCGCTGACCTTGCGGGTTCCGACCAGATCCGCCCCGAGCATGTCGCCGAAGCGATCAGTTTCAGAAATATGATCAATGGAAAGTGACCGGGGATCGAAGTGGCACCTTGCCATATCTCTTTTTTGTCAGCTCTGACCCTGGATCTCTGATCTGCTTATATATAAGGAGCATCCCATGGATATCTATGCTGCTGCCCTTCCTGGCTGTCCGCGGCTGGGCGCGAAGCACATGCGGGCTTTGATGGACTATTTTGATAGGTATTCCTGAAGTTACCTATTTATACTATGAACGTGCTAATACAATTGAGATGTCTTTAGAAACTTTGATTCAATTTGCTGTTAAACTTGGCGTCTCACTTGATTTCCTGATGGGCTTAACGGATGAACTAGCGCCATATACATCCGCTTCAAATTCTGTGCTGTTGGAGAGAGCAGACACTTCAAGGGTTAGAGAAATGCGGCTTGAACAGGGGATTACGGGAAAAGCCATGGCGGAACAGTTAGAAGTTTCCGGCGGCGCATACTCGACAAAAGAGCTTCATCCAGAGGTTTTGTCTTTTACCGTAGAGGACCTCATTCGCATTGCCTATCTGTTTAATACCTCATTGGACTATCTATTTCGGCTTACTGATGATCCATTCCCTCATGCTAGGGGCAGTCACAAAAAAGTAAATATGAAAATTAACCAGCGCATAGCAATGAAATATCGTCTGGGCCTAACGAAATCGCCTGCATATGCCTTAGAAGAAGTACAAGATTACTGCAGGGAGCATTTCAATATAAAAAAGATCCGGCTAGAACGAGGTTTGATGCAAGTAGAGGTTGCGGAAGTATTAGGACTCAATTTATGTACATACGGCATGTGGGAACGTAATCCGCATCGCATTCCTGTATATTATCTGATTCGTTTGGCAGACTTTTATCATGTCTCCCTAGATTACTTGGTGGGGAGAGTAGATCACGATGGCTGAACTCAAGAAGCGGTATCGGATCCAGGCAGCCCAAGCGGATGGGAGCATTGTTAATATCTTTGCGAAGGTTCAGGTTTTCGCAGTTTATACTAAGAAGAGAAGCAATAACTATATGGACACTGATGATTATTGTGCTTTGGTAGATGAATGGGAGGGGGAACTGCTCCGTATAGTGAAAAGGATGATTACGACTGGATTGTACCAATCTTGGATGAAC
>JAJWRZ010000010.1:0-13671 GCA_021633965.1 Dialister sp. | reverse complement strand
ACATTTTACCTCTGAAGACTGGGCTGTTTTTTAAATAACTAATTGTCAAATGATATTGGTTCTTTTGAAAGGGCATGATGATTATGATAACCTCAAAAATCAAGAAAATCGTTGCTTCTGGGTTGTTAATTACTGCGTGCATTTCTGTTGGTGGTTGTGGCTTAGGTGCTAAGGGGGAAAGTGAAGCCACTGATTTGGCAAAGCAAGTGTGCAAAATTCCAGATTCCTTCAAAAAGGTCTCCTATAACGTGGATGAAAAAGGAAACTTGGCTTGGCTTGATTTCAAGGCTAAGAATCCGATGGGGGTGGAGATTCCAGGAAGAATTTATTTTACATTTGAAAATAATACGATCAGAATGATTGATACTCAAAATATTGATAAAAATATTTTGGAGAACTTTGCCAAAACTGATCCTGCAAAATTTGAGGAGTGTGTAAAATCATATTCACAACTTAAGAAGGAAGTGGATTCGTGGAATTTTACTATGAAATTCCTCAACAACCAGTTAGAACAGATGAAACTTTCCAAAAAAAATTATTTTGGCTGGCAGTCGTTAGAAAGAACTGCGACTCAGTACAATGCTAAATTAAAGCCAATCCTTGATGTCTATGAGAAAGCCCCTGCGGTTGTCCAAAAGGAATTCCCGAACTTGAAGGACGCAGAGTACTTAAAAGTTGATTTGCAGGGTGATTATTTTAGCTGGAACGTGAAGACGGATTGGACAAAGGATTATTCTGCTTTGGGGAATGGGTCTAATTAATCACAAGGGGGTCTATAAAGATGATTTTGGGAGATTATAGCCGATGAAAAAAGCATTGCTTGTGATGTCGCTGCTGACTTTACTTTGTTCTGCTAGCGTTGATGTGACGGCTTTTGCTGTTGCACGAGCATCAGAGTAGGTACATTTCAACCTGACTTATGGGGACTTCTGGTTGAGAAAGTTGTAGTTAATAGCAAGGATGATATACAAATTGTGTATCGCGGGGGATACACGATAAATGTAAAATAAAGAGCGGCCATGTTGGTTACAGCATGGCTACTTTTCTGCTATAATGGGGGAAACTGGGGGGCAAAAATATAGCAGTCGTGGAATTGTATCACAATCAGCGTACAAGAAAATCCCTGCCCCTGCGGATACTTGGGAGATCCGCAGCGGGAATGTACCTGCACGGATGGAGAGATCCGCCGTTACGGGCAGAAGATTTCCGGGCCGCTTCTCGACCGCATCGACCTGCATGTCTCTGTGATGCGCCCGAAATACAGTGAGCTCACCGCGACCATTCAGGGCGAGCCTTCCTGTGATATTGCAAAGCGCGTCGCTGAGGCACGGGCTGTGCAGGCGGAGCGTCTCTCACGCTGGCATATGCAGAGCAATGCACAGATGGGGCATCGCCAGCTGAAGGAGACTTGTCAGCTCGACGCGGAGGGGACAGAAATGCTGCGTGTCGTCTTCGAAAAGCTGCACCTTTCGGCTAGAAGCTATGACCGCATTATTAAAGTTGCACGGACGATCGCTGACCTTGCGGGTTCCGACCAGATCCGCCCCGAGCATGTCGCCGAAGCGATCAGTTTCAGAAATATGATCAATGGAAAGTGACCGGGGATCGAAGTGGCACCTTGCCATATCTCTTTTTGTCAGCTCTGACCCTGGATCTCTGATCTAGTTATATATAAGGAGCATCCCATGGATATCTATGCTGCTGCCCTTCCGGGCTGTCCGCGGCTGGGCGCGAAGCACATGCGGGCTTTGATGGACTATTTTGAGACGGCGGAAGATGTATGGAAAGCATCGGCGGAGTCTGTCGAAAAGTCACATATTTTGACGGGAAAGACACTGGCTGCCTTTCTGGCTTACCGAAATGAGACAAGCCTTGAGGAAATCGAAGAGAAGCTCTACCGGCTTGATATCCGCTGCTCTACCTTTGAGGACAGTGACTATCCGCCGCTTTTGTCTGCGACGGCGAATCCGCCGGCAGTTCTGTTTTATCGCGGGGCGCTGCCCTGCTTTGAACGGACAATCGCTGTCGTCGGATCGCGAAAAGCGACGGCATATGGGATCGAGACGGCACATGAACTTGCCAGAGGGCTCTCCGCTCACGGTATCACGATCGTTTCCGGCGGAGCACGAGGGATCGACAGCGCATCGCATACGGGCGCGATGGAAGGCGGATCGCCGACAGTGGTTGTGCTGGCGTGCGGTCTGGACCGCGCATATCCACCGGAGAACCGCCATCTGTTCCATCAGGTGATAGAGAGCGGCGGGACACTGGTCTCCGAGTACCCGCCCGGTACGCCGCCGCTTGGCCGCCAGTTTCCTGCGAGAAACCGCATCATCGCAGGGATGAGCCGCGGGATACTCGTCGTGGAGGCGGCTGAACGGAGCGGCTCGCTCATTACGTCTGACTTTGCTTTGGAGGAAGGGCGCGATGTATTCTCTGTCCCGGGGAGCATCTGGCTGCCTTCCTGCAAGGGGACGAATCAGCTCATCCGAAACGGTGCCATCTGCTGTACATCGGCAGATGACATCCTCTCAGAGTATGGATGGAAGGAAGAAGAGAATAAAAAATCTGAAAAAGGTTTCCTTGAGCAGTTGACATTGGAGGAAGAATTGGTGTATCGTTTCTGCTGTACAGAAAACGAAGTGACGTCAGAGGAGATCCTGCAGCAGTCCGGCCTGTCTGTGGTAAAACTGACCATGCTGCTGCTCCAGCTTCAGCTGAAAGGATACATCAGAGAGGTCGGCTCGGGGCGATACATCGTGACGAGGAAAGACTAAGGGAACGCGGATCCTTCGATGTGACCGGTGATTTTCTAAGAAAAGTCAGGAGAGAGTCTGATTCCATCTGCGTTTATTCCATACAACAAACCATTTCAGGAGGAATGAAGTGCCTATTACCAGAACGATAACGATCGAAAAGAAAAAGACCCGCCGCACACGGCAGGTCGCATTTAAAAGAAAGCCGAATCCCAAGGGCAAGCACCTGGTCGTGGTGGAATCCCCGGCCAAGGCGAAGACCATCGAGCGCATCTTAGGACCGGACTACAAAGTCATGGCGTCCATGGGACACCTGCGTGATCTTCCCAAGCGTACCATGGGGGTCGATATAGAGAATGGCTTTACGCCGGAGTACGTCAATTCGACGGATCGGGCGAATGTCATCAAGGATCTGCAGAAAGCGGCGAACCAGTGCTGCGATATCCTTCTGGCAACGGACCCTGATCGCGAAGGCGAAGCGATCTCCTGGCATTTGTCGAAGCTTCTGGATGTGAATCCGGAAGACAAGGTGCGTATTGCTTTCCATGAGATCACGCCGCCAGCGATCCGTGAAGCGATCAAGGATCCAGAGCCGATCGATCTTGACCGTGTCGATGCTCAGCAGGCGCGCCGTGTCCTCGACCGTCTGGTGGGCTATAAGCTCTCGCCATGGCTGTGGCGGCAGGTCTACCGAGGTCTTTCCGCAGGCCGCGTGCAGTCGGTCGCGACCCGACTTATCTGCGAAAGAGAAGAGGAGATCCGTGCTTTTGTCCCTGTCGAATACTGGTCGATCGAAGCCATGTACAAGACGGAAAAAAAGGAGTCCTTCAAAGCGAAGCTGACCCAGATCGACGGGAAGGATGCGGAACTCCACAATGGGGAAGAGACGGATGCTGCGGTCAAAGGGATCGAGGGGAAAGAGGCTGAAGTCACCGCTGTCACGAAGTCCAGAAAGCAGCGCAAGACAAAGCCGCCCTACACCACCTCCACCATGCAGCAGGATGCCGTCAATAAGCTGAATTTCAGCTCGAAGAAAACGATGATGCTCGCGCAGAACCTGTATGAAGGCGTAGAGATCCCCGGACATGGCCACGTGGGGCTCATCACGTACATGCGTACCGACTCTACCCGTATTTCTGATGAAATGATCAAGCAGGTGCGTCCGTATATTTCCGAGACCTATGGAGAAGACTACCTGCCGGCGAAGCCGAACGTTTTCAGCAAGTCGAAAGAAGCACAGGATGCCCATGAAGCCATCCGCCCGACCAGCCTTTCCTTCCCGCCGTCTGCTCTCACGGGCATCCTTTCCCGCGACCAGCTCCGTCTCTATACCCTGATCTGGAATCGTTTCATCGCTTCCCAGATGGCACCGCAGATCCAGCAGAGCACAAGTGCGACGCTCCAGTGCGGTATCTACACCCTGAAGGCGACGGGCGTGCATGTTCTCTTCGACGGCTTTACCATCATGCAGCCGTCGAAAAAGAAGGACAGCGAGGAAAGTGATTTCCTGCCTCCGCTCAAAAAAGGCGATATCGTCAAAAACACCAAAGTCAATGGCGAGCAGCATTTCACCGCGCCGCCGCCAAGATATACAGAAGCAAGCCTCATCAAGACACTCGAAGAAAAAGGCATCGGCCGTCCGTCCACCTATGCGCCGATCCTGGATACCATCCAGAAGAGACGCTATGTGACGAAGGAAAATAAACAATTCGTTCCGACAGAAGTTGGATTCAAAGTGACGGAGCTTTTGAAGAAATATTTCGAAGGCATCATCAATGTCGACTTCACGGCGAATCTGGAAAACTGGCTCGATAAAATCGCGGAAGGCAAAGCTACCTACAAAAAGGTCATGACAGACTTCTACAAAGTCTTTGCGGCCGAGCTTGAGTCAGCGAATGTAGAAGCAGAAAAGGATAAGAAGGAGAATCAGGAAGTCTCTGATGTCACCTGTGAGAAATGCGGTGCAAAGATGATCGTGAAAATGGGCCGCTATGGGAAATATCTCGCCTGCCCGAATTATCCGAACTGCAAGAACATCAAGCCGTACAGCCTTGCCGAAGGGCCGGAAGAGGTGTCTGATGTGAAATGCGATGCCTGCGGTACGCTCATGGTCTATCGCACAGGCCCCTATGGCCGTTATCTGAAATGTCCGTCCTGCGGCGCGAATAAAGCCATCGTGATCGACACGGGCATCGTCTGTCCGAAGTGCCATGAAGGGCATATGGTGCAGCGCAGAAGCCATCGCGGCCGCATTTTCTACGGATGCAGCCGCTACCCGAAGTGCGACATGGCGCTCTGGAATGAGCCGATCAACAAGTTCTGTGAGACTTGCGGAGCCATCATGACGAAGAAAACCTATAAAACGGGCAAGGAGGTCATTTCCTGCTCGAATCCTGACTGTCCGACTCATCCGAAGCGGAAAACAAGAGCAAAGAAAGAGGAGAAGTGACTAGTGATTGGTGACTGGGAGATACCAGACTCTCTCGTATCGTCATTTCGAGCGAAGCGAGAAATCTTTCTTGCAGACCGATAAACGATGCATGTGTGAAAGCAGGGATGAGTGACTAGTGACTAGAAATTAGTAGCTAGGGATTAGGTTTGCGATACGAGAAACCCGATAGTTTCAAATCTCCGCGGCGCTGCTGATTTTTATGCGCCGCACCACGATTTCTCATTTCTCATTTCTAATTTCTCATCCAAACAGAGCTTTCAATCGCAATCAAGGGGCGGCACGCCCCACAGGCTAACCATGAACCCTATAACCTTACAAAGGAGACATATATGACAGACCATATCACCGTAGTCGGTGCGGGCCTTGCCGGAAGTGAAGCGGCCTGGCAGCTCGCGGAGATGGGCATCCCGGTGACACTCATCGAGATGCGTCCCACCAAGCAGACACCGGCGCACCACACATCTTATTTTGCAGAGCTTGTCTGCAGCAATTCCCTTCGGGCAGCGGCGATGACGAACGCCGTCGGCCTCCTGAAGGAAGAAATGAGACGCCTCCGCTCCCTTATCATGGATGCCGCGGACACACACAGCGTCCCTGCGGGCGGGGCTCTTGCGGTCGACCGCATGGGCTATGCGAAAGCCGTGACGGAGAAGGTGAAGGATCACCCGCTGATCTCCGTCGTGGAAGAAGAGGTGAGGGAGCTTCCGAAGGACGGTATCACCATCATAGCGACGGGGCCGCTGACAGAAGGCGCTCTGGCGGAGTCCATCGAAGCCTTCTGCGGTGGGGAAGGCTTTCATTTCTATGATGCGGCGGCGCCCATCGTGACGAAGGAGTCGCTCGATATGGACGTCGTGTACCGCATGTCCCGCTACAACAAGGGCGAAGCGGCGTACCTGAACTGCCCGATGAATGAGCAAGAGTACAAGGCCTTTCGTGAAGCGCTCTGCGAAGCGGAGATGGCACCGGTACATGGCTTTGAAAATAAAAAGGTCTTCGAAGGCTGCATGCCGATCGAAGTCATGGCAGCACGCGGGGAAGATACGATGCGCTTCGGCCCGATGAAGCCGGTGGGACTGCCGGATCCGCGCACGGGGAAGGATCCCTATGCGGTGGTTCAGCTCCGCCAGGATAATGAGGAAGACAGCATGTACAATATCGTCGGCTTTCAGACGCATCTCAAGTGGGGGGAGCAGAAGCGTGTCTTTGGTATGATCCCCGGTCTTTCTCATGCGGAATTCATCCGTTATGGTGTGATGCATAGAAATACGTACATTGATTCGCCTGATCTTCTGGATGCTACGATGGAGAGCCGAAAGCAGAGAGGCCTTTTCTTTGCCGGCCAGATGACAGGCGTCGAAGGATATGTCGAGTCTGCTGCATCCGGTATCGTGGCAGCGTATGCGGCGGCGGCCCGTTTCCATGGAAGGGAGCCGAAGGCATTTCCGAGAGAAACGGCGATCGGTGCGCTCTGTCACTATATTTCCCATTTTGAGGGAAAGAATTTCCAGCCGATGAATGTGAATTTCGGTCTCATCCCGCCGCTTGAAAAGAGAGTGCCGAAAAAGGAAAAGAACCAGAAGCTCGCAGAGCGCGCGCTCGCGGCACTGGATGATTTTCTTGCCCGATAGTTTTTGAGATCCCGCTTATTACAGGCGGGATTTTTATGTTATGTAAGGAAGGGCAGCACTCTATGATTACGTTTGAAAGTCTTCCCCGAATGAGGAATGAAGGTGGCGGCGCTTTGCGCCGATTTTGTGAATGGCGATGCCCGAAAGAGGCATTTCAGTCCCTAGCTACCAGTCACTAGTCACTAGTCACTAGCCACTCATCCCTGCTTTCGATCTTTACGTTTTCATGGCAAATAATTTGACATTTCTTTCGTTTATCGCTACAATAATCCTATACATTAGAGCGATGAGGAAGACAGAGTCTTTGTGACATCCTATAGAGAGCCTGCGGCAGGTGGGAAGCGGGCGGATGGGGGAGACTTATTTCACTTCTGAGCTTCCGGCTGAACGGAGTAGGTCGGACGCAGGAGCTGCGTTATGGCTTTCGAGTACAAATTAGGGTGGTACCGCGGATATGACTTCGCCCCTTTCGGGGCGTGGTCTTTTTTTATTTTATTTTCCCGTACTCGCAGCCGGATAGACCCGGCATATCATAGAGGAGGTAAAGTCAATGGAAAGTAAGTTGGACGCATTGAAAGCCAACATGGAAAAAGACCTGAACGAACTGAAGGTGCAGGCGGAGGAGAAGGTCCATGCGGCAGGCGATGAGAAGGCGCTGCAGGATGCCAAAGTTTTCTTCTTGGGAAAGAAGGGCAAGCTGACGGCGATCCTCCGCTCCATGAAGGATCTCTCTGCGGCAGAACGTCCGGTCATCGGCGCTTTGGCCAATACGGTCCGCACGGATGTAGAGGCGGTCATCGCAGCGAAAGCGGCTGAGCTCAAGGCAAAGCGCCTCGAGGAGCGCATCCAGAGTGAGACGGTCGATATCACGCTGCCGGCTCGTCACCAGAAGGAAGGGCATATCCATCCGCTGGATAAGGCGCTTCGTGAGATCATGAAGTCTTTCATGCGCATGGGCTACTCGGTCGAAGAAGGACCGGAGATCGAGCAGGACTACTACAACTTCGAATGTCTGAACCTGCCTAAGGATCATCCGGCCCGTGATATGCAGGACTCTTTCTACATCACGCCGGAGATCCTGCTGCGTACGCACACTTCCCCTGTCCAGGCGAGAACGCTTCGCAAGCATGAGCCCAATTCCCCGATCCGTATGATCGCACCGGGCAAGGTCTTCCGCTGGGATAATGATGCGACCCATTCCCCTGTCTTCCATCAGGTCGAAGGGCTCGTCGTCGATAAGGGCATCAAATTCGCTGATCTGAAAGGCACACTGGAAATCTTCCTGAAAGATCTTTTCGGCTCTGATACGAAGATCCGTTTCCGCGCAAGCTACTTCCCATTCACGGAACCGTCTGCGGAAGTCGACATTTCCTTCGCAGCCCGCACGCATGATGAAGGCGGTGATCCGGACTGGCTGGAGATCCTTGGCTGCGGCATGGTTCATCCGATGGTGCTGAAGCTCAATGGATATGACCCGGAAAAGGTCAGTGGCTTCGCTTTCGGCATGGGTATCGAACGTATCGCCATGCTTCTTTACGGGATCGACGATCTCAGAAATTTCTATGAAAATGATGTCAGATTCCTGAAACAGTTCTAATCAGAGGGGGATTACATAGATGAACGTATCTTTAAAATGGCTTGGCACTTTGGTTGATATCAAGGGCCTTGATCCGGAAGAAATGGCGGAAACGCTGACTGTTGACGGCATTCCGGTCGAGCATGTGATTTATCCGGGGAAAGGCATCCAGGGTGTCGTGACCGGCAAGATTCTTTCCATTGAAAAACATCCAGATGCTGATCATCTGGTCGTTTGCCAGCTGGACTGCGCCAAGGGCGCACCGATCCAGATCGTGACAGGCGCGTCCAATGTAGAAGTCGGGCAGATCGTCCCGGTCGCACTTGATGGAGCGCATGTACCGGCTAAACATGATGCAAAGGCTCCGGGGGGACTTGCTCGCGGTGACACGAAGATCAAGGCGGGGAAACTCCGCGGTGTCGTGTCGAATGGCATGATGTGTTCTCTGGGAGAGCTCGGACTTGATGATAATCTCTTCCCGGCACTCAATAAAGAAGGCATCCTGATCCTTCCGGCGGATACCCCGATCGGCGTTGATTTCCACACCCTTTTTGATTTGGATGATGTGATTTATGAAATGGAACTCACCGCAAACCGTGCTGATTGCTTCAGCATGATCGGTATGGCGCTGGAAGTCGGTGCGATCTTCAAGAGAAAAGTGAGCCTGCCGGAGATTTCCGTCAAAGAGACCGGTGAATCCATCGAGGGCCGCGCGGAAGTCCATATCGCAGAGCCTGCCTTTTGCAAACGCTTCTGCGGACGTCTCCTTGAAAATGTGACCATCGGCCGTTCTCCGGAATGGATCGAAAACCGTCTGCGCAGCAATGGGATCCGTCCGATCAATAATGTTGTCGATGCAGCGAACTATGTCATGCTGGAAATCGGTCAGCCGCTTCATACCTATGACTATGACAAGGTGGCCGGCCACTCTCTGACCTGCCGCTTTGCCAAAGAAGGCGAGACCATCAAGACACTGGATGGGCAGGAGAGAGCGCTGAATGTGGCGGACCTTGTCATCGCAGACGGCAGCAATACAGCTGCCTGCATCGCAGGCGTCATGGGCGGCTTTGACTCCGAAGTCACGGAGAAAACCAAGTCTGTCCTTTTGGAAGCTGCCGTATTCGACAGCGCTTCCATCAGAAGAACGTCCCGCCGGCTGGGCCTGCGCTCCGAAGCGTCCGGCCGCTACGAAAAGGGCATCAATCCGGCAAGAAGTGAAATGGCGATCAACCGCATCTGCCAGCTCCTGGTGGAACAGGGGGCTGCCAGTGCTGCACCGGGCATGCTTGATGAATATCCTGTCAAGGCAGAGCCGCAGGTCATCGAAACGTCCGTGAAGGCCATCAATGACTACATCGGGATCCATATGCCCAAAGAGGAAATGCTTGATATCCTGACCCACCTGTATTTCCATGTCGAAGAACAGGATGGCGCGCTCAAAGTCACTGTCCCGGAATTCCGTCTTGATCTGGAAGGCATGCCAGACCTTGCCGAAGAAGTGGCCCGCGTGTACGGCTACTCGAATATTCCGATCACCACCCCATGGAGCGCTATTGCCAAGGGCGCTATGTCCAAGGAGCAGGATGCACTCTTCCGTATGGCAGATGCTCTCATTGCCAATGGTCTTTCGCAGGTCGAAAACTACAGCTTCATGGATAGGAACGATCTCAAGAAGCTGAATTTCCCGGAAGGGGATGCGGTTTACGAAGCCATTCCGATCCTGAACCCGATTTCCGAAGAATACCCGGATATGCGTACCAGCCTTTTCCCGGGCCTCATGCATACGCTTTCTTACAATCTGTCTCAGAAAAACGATCAGGTCGCCATCTTCGAATATGGCCATGTGTACCATCCGAAAGCCCTGCCGCTGACTGAGCTCCCGAATGAATACGACCTTGTTTCCGGACTTCTCTGCGGGTGCCCGGAAGAAGCCGGCTACCCGAACAGCACGAGGACCTACGACTTCTTTGATGTGAAAGCTATCATGGAAAATCTGCTCTCTGCTATCGGTGTCCGCGGCTATGATATCCAGCGTTCCGACTATCCGGTATTCCATCCGGGGATTTCTGCCGACTTTGTCAAAGATGGGAAAATCATTGCTTCCTTCGGCGAGCTGCATCCGGCGGTCCTTGACCAGTGGGGCATCAAGAAGGATGTCTATGGCTTCCTGATCCATGTACCGGAGCTCCTTCCCTATATCGATGCCACCATCGACTACAAGAAGATCCCGAAGTTCCCGGCTTCCGAACGAGACCTCTCTATGCTGGTTCCTTCGAAATACACAAACAAAGAAGTCGAAGCCATCATTGAGAAGGCAGCAGGCAGACATCTGGAAACGCTCCGTCTCTTCGATCTCTATCAGGGCGAGCAGGTGCAGGAAGGCTATAAGAGCATGGCCTATAACCTGTACTTCCGCGCGGATGACCGCACACTGACCGATAAAGAAGTCGATCAGTGGATCGAAAAAATCGTCAAGAAGCTTGGCGAAGCGGATATCACCCTGCGTGCGTGATAGAAAGCAGTGCAATCAAAAAGCTGAACCCGTGGGTTCAGCTTTTTTGTTGTTTTTTAACTAGGGATGAAGGATGAGAGGGCGTGCTAACGGGTAGTAAAAAGGCACTCGATTTCATGGGAAATTCCTTCTCGTGAAATCGAGCTGCCAATCAGCGCTTCCCTGATCCCTCATGGTCTTACTCCGGTCCCAGCGTGTCTCTTTTCTCGTTTCTATGCACCATGAAATTGGCGACCTTCTTACCGGCCTGGGTCATGTGATGTCCTGTGTTTTTGAATTTGTGCATCGCTGTCGAGCGAGAGCGGATATTCGGCTTCATGTCTGGATCGATATTCCCTCTCTTGACTGAGGTGGCACGGATCTTCTCCGGCTCCAAAGCACTGCGAAGGACGGCCATTGCACGGGCGGGGAGGATGTCGCAGTCAAAGCTGTAGATGTCTACAGCGGCATAGCCGAGCTGCGGATAAGCGTGGATGCAAACATGGGCTTTCTTTCCATAAGCAGCGAGTGTGATCTCTTCCTCATCCTCATGGAAGAAGGTGTCTTCGACTTCGATACCCAGATTTTTGGCCGCCTGATTCATGACAGAGATCAGCTCCTTGGAAGAAGTGATCTCTTCCTGCACACAGCCATAGCAGTCGACCAGCAGATGTTTTCCGATAAAATTATCCATAGTATTCACCTTTTGTGAGGGATTGACAGATGCAGAGACGAATCCGCATCTAGGGAAACGCTGATTCAATCGCAGAGCCGGATTTCATATGGATTTTTATACATAGCTTCGTCATCATTTTCCTTAAATAGCTCGCTATTCGCGTCAGATGATTCCTTGCTCTGTATAAAAATCCAAGAATGAAATCAGACAACGATTGAATCAGTGTTTCCCTTGCTCATTGCCTCAACGTTTCTCTACATTTTATAAATTACACTTCTACCTATTATAGCAGATGTGAGCAAGTCTGGCATGAGTTTCGAGAAGCATTTGCAACTGATCCGGGCCTCCTCGCGCTTGAAAACAGGGATGAGTGGCTGGTGGCTAGGAGACTAAGAGACGTCAGACTCTCGTATCGTCATTTCGAGCGCAAGCGAGAAATCTTTCTTGCAGACCGGGAAACGATGTATGTGTGAACGCAGAAATACGCAGCACCAAGGCGTCGTTTCCGTATCAGTGCCTATGTGATACTGACCGTAGTGCCATAGAGATCCCTCGGCTGCGCTCGGGATGACGACGGCGCGAAGCGCTATCAAAACTCTGCGGCGCTTTCAATTATTATGCGCCGCCCCCCCCCGTTGAACCGGTAGAACCCGTTGAACCAATAGACCCCGCGCTCCCTCTTTCGCAAACAAGCAAAGGGTGACCCGTGGATTAATCCTGTCCGACAGTCCCTATTTTCTGCCGTCCTATCTACATTTTCATGAGGAAAGATGCTATAATGAAAAATAATTTTGTGACGACAATAGAGTGAGAGCAGGGAGGCGACGAGATGGCCAGACGGAAAGGGCTGAAGCGGTGGGACGAGATCACGACAGAGGGATGGCTCTCGCTTATGGCGGACAAGACGGTCATGAGTGCGCTGATGATGCAGATCTTCTCGCGGCTCTATCACTCCGAAGACTATATGGATAACGCAAAGAATATAGCGAAGGCGCTCCATCTGGAGTATCGGGCACTGAATGCAGGTGTCGGCTGGGCGGGGAATAAGATCCGTGAGATGTATGAGTCGGGAAGCCTTTTGACCTATCATGCGATGCAGAAGAAGGAAGAGACGGTAAGAGAGGAAGAGACAGGAGAATTTCGTCTTTCCGAAACGCCCGCCTCTCGTGTCCGCCGCTCGCCATGGGAGTATGTTTTCGATGGGAGTGAGGACGATAACGGTACCTATTTCTGGGTGCTGAAGCCTGAGGCCGTAAGAGCGTACCGAGAGATCATGGATGCGGATATCTGGCATCTGGATGATATTCGACAGTTGCTTGAGAGCGATGAGACAGCCTATGGATGCGAGGGGAGCCTCTTTTCCCACTCGTCTTCGCATACGGTCGATGAGATCCGAAAGCGGTTTTCAAAAAATGCGGATTTCAAAAGAAAATCGATGGGGGCGCACCCCTGCTGCATCGTGTGCGGGGCAGATCGGATCTCTCTTCTCCATGCGGTCCCTTATGGGACGCACGGCGAGTCACAAAAGGGGCTCATGCTTTGTCCGACCCATGCGGCACTTTTCTCCGCGCATCTCATCTCTTTTTCCGATGCGGGCGAGCTTTTGGTATCTCCCCGGATCTCCGAAAGGGAAAGGAAGCTCTATGGCCTTATCGCGGGAGAGAAGTCGAAGGCACCTTTCAGCCGCAGGCGGATGCTTACGCATCGAAAAATTTTTACAGAGGAAGGAAGAAAACTGAAATGATTTTATCCGGCAAAGAAATTGTGCGACATATGGGGGAAGAAATCATCATCGATCCCTTTGATCCGGAGAGGGTGAATCCGAACAGCTACAACCTCACTCTGGCTGATGAGCTGATGGTGTATGATAACTATGAGCTCGACATGAAGAAGAGAAATGAAGGAACGCTGCTCCATATCCCCGAGGAAGGCTATGTGCTGCAGCCGAATAAGCTCTATCTGGGACGGACGCATGAATATACAAAAACGAGATGCTTCGTACCGATGCTTGAGGGACGCTCATCCATCGGGCGTCTGGGTCTTTTCATCCATGTAACGGCAGGCTTTGGAGATGTGGGCTTCTCAGGGT
>JAJWRZ010000167.1:0-4018 GCA_021633965.1 Dialister sp. | reverse complement strand
GATATATACTCGCGGCGCTTCTGATTTTTATGCGCCGCACCTTCATTCCTAATTCCTCATTCCTAATTTATGCGAAGCTTTCATTCATAATCAGTGGACGAGCCGCCCCACGGGCTCCCCCTGAACCCGTCAACCTGAACCCATTAACCTTTTTATTTCTTCTCTCTCGTTTCTTTTGCAAGACGAATGGCGAGTTTCGCCCCTTCATCCATGGAAGAAGCCGGGTACAGATTCTTGATATCCGCTTTGGCCAGGATCTCGCGTCCGCGCTCTACATTACGTCCTTCAAGACGGACTACGACCGGGATCGGGAATTCCTCTTTGCCGCCGGAAAGAAGCGCAGCTGCTTCGACAATGCCCGTCGCGATGACATCGCATTTATTGATGCCGCCGAAAATATTGATCAGAATGCCGTCGACCTGATCGTCTTCGAGCATGATTTTGAAGGCTGCCACGATCTTTTCCGGTGTGGAATCGCCGCCGACATCAAGGAAGTTGGCCGGTTCACCGCCGTTTTCCTTGATGATATCGACAGTCGCCATCGCAAGACCTGCCCCGTTGACCATGCAGGCTACGTCGCCGCCGAGATTGACATAGTTCAGTCCCTCCGCTGCTGCTTCTCTTTCCTTCTGGTCTTCTTCCGTGATGTCGCGCAGCGCTACGATCTCCGGATGACGGGAGAGCGTGCTGTCATCAAAATTCAGCTTCGCATCGAGCGCCATGACGTCGCCTTCTTCGGTAACGACCAGCGGATTCACTTCTGCCAGCGAGCAGTCCTTGTCCACAAAGACATTGTAGAGGTACTTCATGAAGGTCGCTGCTTTTCTGATGGTCGGCTTTTCAAAATGGAGCGCATACGCCATACGCTGTGCCTGGAAATCAGCCAGACCAATGACCGGATCGATGTACTCTTTGATGATCTTTTCCGGATTTTCTGCCGCCACGTCTTCGATAGACATGCCGCCGGACTCCGAGCCCATCATGACGACGCATTCCGCCTGTCGATCCACGACGAAGGAGAGATAGTATTCTTTCTTGATATGGCAGCCGGCTTCGATCAGAAGACGGTTCACCTTTTTGCCCTGCGGCCCGGTCTGACGAGTAACGAGCACCTTGCCCAGAAGCTCCTTCGCATATTTTCTGACTTCGTCCAGAGAACGGGCGAGCTTGACACCGCCCGCTTCTCCGCGGCCGCCCGCGTGAATCTGTGCCTTTACGACCACGACCGGCGTATCGAGGCGCTTCGCATTTTCCAGCGCATCTTCGACCGTGAATGCCGGGTAGCCTTCCGGAACATGGATGCCATACTCACGCATAATCTGCTTACTCTGGTATTCATGGATATTCATACTGCATTCTCCCTTCCATGAGAAGATCATCCCCTCATGAAAAAAATGAAAGCGCTTGGCGCTTTCGCTGTCATTTTCTCTTTTGGCTATCTTTTTACAGCCTTTTCTTGAAATCATGTACAAATTACAAAAATAATTGTACCACTATCAAACATTTTTGGAAAGAAGTATGCATAATTGGACACAAGAAAAGATAAGCTATGCATTTCGCTCATAGCTTTGCTATAATTTATTACATACATAATCCAATGAAAGGAACCATTCACCATGAAAAAGAAACTCCCCTTCGCCTCCGACTACATGGAAGGCTGCCATCCGAACATTCTCCATCGTCTTTCTGAGACAAACCACCAGCCATGCGCCGGCTACGGACTGGATGACATCTCAGAAAACGCCCGTGCACGCATCCGAAAAGCATGCGGCGCGCCGGAAGCAGAGGTGAAATTCCTCGTCGGCGGCACCCAGACCAATGCCACCGTCATCGACTGCATTCTCCGCTCCTACCAGGGCGTCATCGCCGCCGACAGCGGCCATGTGAATGTCCATGAAGCCGGCGCCATCGAGTGGGGCGGACACAAAGTGCTCGCCCTTCCTTCCAAAGAAGGCAAGCTGACCGCCGAAGCGATCGATCAATACGTCTCCGATTTCCTGGCCGATGAGAACGAAGAACACATGGTACATCCAGGCATGGTCTACATTTCCCAGCCGACCGAATGGGGCACCCTCTATTCCAAGAAAGAGCTGACAGACATTTCTGCCGTCTGCCGATGGCACCGCCTCTCCCTCTTCATCGATGGAGCCCGCCTCGCCTACGCCCTCGGAAGCGCCGCAAATGACGTCACCCTCGAAGACCTTGCTCGCCTCGCAGACGTCTTCTATATCGGCGGCACGAAATGCGGCGCACTCTTCGGCGAAGCCGTCGTGATCCCTGACCCGCACCTCATCCTGCACTTCTTCCCCATGATCAAACAGCATGGCGCACTCCTCGCCAAAGGCTGGCTCCTCGGCATCCAGTTTGACGAGCTTTTCAAAGATGGCCTCTATGTGCAGATGGGGCGCACCGCCGACCTCTATGCAGAAGAGATCAAAAAAGCACTCACCGCCAAAGGGATCCCCCTCTACTTCGACTCCCCCACGAACCAGATCTTCTTCACCATAGAAAACAGCCGGATGGAAAAGCTCAAGGAGACCGTTGCTTTCGGCTTTGGCTGCAAAGCCGACGACAGCCACAGCATCATCCGCCTCTGCACCAGCTGGGCGAGCCAAAAAGAGGATGTAGAACAGCTCATCCGTATCATCAATGAGCTATAGCCATCAGCCATAGCTTTGCTGCGAGCGATGGAGGGAGAGAGCCGGAACAAGGGAGAACGGGAGCAAAGGCTCTCACCCTGCGGTATTTTCACTAAGATACAGCGCGGAGAAACACCTTCCTCCCGCAAGCTCCTTCCTCCCCTCTTGAAAATTTCAAGTTTGCCTAAAAAAATTGATTATAGATACTTGAATTTTACTCTTTTGTATTTTACAATAGCATATGTCATACAAGTCGTTTTGTATCCCATCATACTATTTATAAAAGAGGGACATTTCATGGATCGCAGACAGCAGAAGACCAGAGCCGCTATCTTCGAAGCATTCAGCGCTCTGTTATCAGAAAAACCATATTCAAAAATCACCATCCAGAATATCATCGATCGTGCCAATATCGGCCGCAGCACATTCTATGCCCATTTCCAGACCAAGGACAGCCTCTTAGAGGACATGTGTCAGGAACTCTTCGAGCATATCGTAGACGGTGTCATGAATGACAACCACCCCTCTGACGATCACCAGCATACCGGCCTTCCGGATCCTGTCTTCTGCCACCTCTTAGAGCATATCGCAGAGAATACGAACCACCTGCGCGACCTGCTCATCTCTGAAAGCTCCGACTTCTTCCTTCGCTACTTCAAGGCAAGCCTCTCCCGCCTCATCGCTTCCTACCTCCTGAACCACCACAAGGAAATCCCTGTCCCCGAAGATTTTCTCCTGAATCACATCTCCGGCAGCTTCGTCGAAATGGTCCAGTGGTGGGTACGCAAAAACAAAATGCAGGCGACGCCCAAAGAGCTGAATGCCTACTTCCAGACCGTGATCGAGCCGCTGCTCTAGGGAAACGCTGATTAAATCGCAGAGGCGCATCCTCTCGCCCCTTCCTCTGGAAGGGGCAGCCGAGCGGAGCGAGGCGGGGTTGGCCCCCACGTATGTTAGACCGCAGGAATTAGAGATCACGAATGACTTGCATACCACTTTCGGGCATCGCCGTTTACTAAAATCGGCGCTCGGCGGCTGCCTTACATCGCCTGCTTGAAACGCATTTCCCCGCTCACTTTCATACCGCCAGTACCCTATCCGCCCCTTCGGGGGCACCTTCCCCTCGAGGGGAAGGCTTGCGATCCGCAGCGCTTCTATATTTTATGCGCAGCGCCAGCACGCCTCATTTTTCATTCGAGCAGAGCTTTCATCCGTAATCAAGGGCGATACGCCTCGTGGGCTGCCCCTGAACCTGACAACCCATCTCATAAAACTCTCACAAACTCCGCCTATCCAAGGCGGAGTTTTTACGCTATAATAGTACAAATACATAGGTCACAGGAAAAAACGCTTGACCGAATACGAGTAAAGAGGTATAG
>JAJWRZ010000009.1:0-25900 GCA_021633965.1 Dialister sp. | reverse complement strand
CTACATGCTCGGGTATGAATATAAATTCTAAAGTTTGGTAAAAAAGACTGCTATGTAATACATCGCATAGCAGTCTTTTCATTTTTGAGGCAGTTTTAGTGGGGATGCATAAAGTGCTGTGAACTATTAATGCAAAACAAAAACTAATTGAGGAAACCGTGTATAACCTTTCTGATATGACTTTTTATGCGACAGAAGCTGCCAGTGAAAGAGCGTAACCGTCTCTCTGCAGTATTCCGTCTAAGATAGGTAGATCACCGAGCCGTTATGGCGCACAAGCGGAAAATTAGAGAAAATCCTTTGATAGAGTATGCAAACTATTGTGGGCTAACTCTTGAGCGTGCCAAGGGATTGATGAATTTAATGCATGGATCGAATAAGGGTACTAAGTATTATCAGAAGGTATAGTAGTATAAAACACAGGACTATATGGTTCCACTGGGAGTTAATTGCTGGAAGCATGCTTTTAGAGAAATACTGTTAGTCGTTTTATGTTATCATTTACTTTCGTAAATCACTATAACTCAGGTCATGAAATACGACGGCTGATGTCGTCATCCCGCTTTCCTAAAGGAAGGCGGGATTTTTTGCGCATGGGCGCTTCCCACGTTTTTTCTTTGTTCGGGACATGCTACAATAGGTAAAATAGAAAGGGGGCGGCATGATGAAGAAGGCACTCAAAGAGCTTCGAACGGGGAAGCGTTGGTCACGATATTTTCTCATGATCTTCGGAATGCTGCTCGCTCTTTTCTGTCTGCTGCTTCTGGTAGCGAAGATCATGAGCTATGGAGTGGCAGAGCTTTTCAACTATGCGGCTTCTCGGCAGGAGATGCTTCGGGGGACGATCACGGTGGAGTCGATCACCGCGAATATCCATGGCGGTGTCACTTTCGAGAAGCTCGCGTGGGATGATCCGGCGGGGAATCCGATCCTGCGTGTGCCTTCTGGGTCTTTCAAGGTGGATCCCTGGGATGTGCTCAGGATGCGCTTCGTCTCTACGACCATCCGGGAGATCACGCTGGAGAGCCCGGCCTTTGCGGTGTATTTCGATGAGGAGATGCATGTAGATTTTATCAATCGACGGCAGGGGGAGATTGAGCAGGAAAAGGCGCGGGATGCGAAGGAAAAGCTGGAGGATCGGATCTCGAATTTCAATCGTGAGGGAAAGCCGCTGGATGTCACGATCACGGTGCATAATGGCCGAATGGCGGCTTTCTATCGGCAGCGTCGCTATCTTGTCTCGCGCGTATCGCTGAATGGGCATATCGACACGCGCGGCGTGAGTGATCTCCACATCAAGACGGGGGAATTCGGCGGGACGATGGTGGGGAATGGCATCGAGGCGGATTGCGAGATTGATTTCAAAGAAAAGAATCTCCCCTCGATCGTCTCTGTCACGGCGAAGGGGGTGATCCCTTCTTCCATGGGGCTGGGGGATGATATCCATGACAAGATGACTTTGACTGCTTCCGGACGCGGGCCTCTGTCTCATCTCATCTGTGAGGGGACGGTCACTATGCCGGAGCTTCATGTGCCGGCGCTGGATTTCTATGATGTGAAGGGGGATATCCACTACGATGACGGGGCGATGACGTTCTCGGACGTGAAGGCGCGAGTCTACGGCGGCATCGTGACGGCGCGCGGGGACTATAATGTCGATAGCCGCATGTATAATATCTATCTCCACGGGGAGGGACTGGATAGCCGTATCCCGACCAAGGAGCCGAGGTTCTACTGTCTGGTCACTCTAGATGGGGAGATCCACTGTGATGGGAATGTGAAGGATCTCGTAGCTTTCGGCAGTTTCTCTTCCGGCGGCGGTTTCTACAGTCTTATCCCATTCCGTGGCATCAGTGGTACGTTTCATAACCGCTATCGGGCGCTGGATTTCTATGATGTCACGATCGATACGGATTTCGGCCTCATTCATACGGATGCCTTCCATATTATCGATGGGAAGCTCCACTTGGGGAAGATAGAGCTGGTGGATAAGGAGAGCGGGGAGTCGATGAGTATCACGGATGCGCGCGATCGGAAAGGCCCAGGAAGGGTCATCAGCCAGATCCGGGAGGATATCAAGGAAATCAAGGAACGAGTGAGTGGGCTCACGCCATAGAGATATTTCCCGAACGGTAGTTCTTTTGGCCTCAATGCTTGCCTAAAAGAAAACATGTTTGCTGTTTTCGCTTTTTGCCCTATTGGTACGACCGCTCGCGAAAAAAATATCATGTGAAGGAAATCTATCTCTTCGGCTCCTATGCAAGAGGCGAGGCAGATGCCCAAAGCGATCTGGATTTTCTTATTTTTGGCGGAGATGGATTTCGTCTCACTGAGATCCTCTTCAGTCTTATGCGGCATCGCATCATCTGATCGTTTCTTCCTTCATCAGGGATCTCGTCCTTGACCAGCTTGAAGAGGACGGAGAGCTGGAGGAAGCGCGTATTTTGAAAGCACTGGAACTTTCGTACAAAGAAGTCTACGATCTGGAGGAAATGCTATAAAAACGGATAAGCGGGGCAATTTGCCTATGTTTTCCCGGAAATGGTTACTTTCGATAATTCAATGTTATCTATTCTAAAAGTAAATGATCCCCCTGCTGCCGAGGGATGGACATTCCGTATGGGGCTGTCTATATGAAAAAACACCTAAAAAACGCTGCGTGGCAATGTTCCACGCAGCGTTTTCGTATAGACAGGGAAAGATGGGGGTCTATTCCATCACCTTCTGTTTATTTCATCAGCTCTGCCATTTTTTCGATGATGATATGTCCCAGCTCGTCCTTGCTCATCTTCGGATACTGTTCCATATGTCCGTCCTTGTACAGGAGCGATGCGATGTTTGTCGTGCCGTTGAAGCCGGCGCCCGGCATGGCCACGTCATTGGCGACAAGCATATCTAGGTTCTTTCTTTTGAGCTTCGATTTACCGTGTTCGATGACGTCCTGGGTCTCTGCGGCGAAGCCTACGAGGAACTGTCCCCTCTTCTTCTGGCCGAGTCCATAGAGGATATCCGGATTCTGTGTAAGGTCGATGTGCAGGGAGTCGAAGTCTTCCTTCTTGATCTTCTGGTCGGCCTGCACAGTCGGGCGGTAGTCTGAGACGGCCGCTGCCATGATCGCAGCATCACAGCTGTCGTATTCCGCATTCATGGCTTTTTCAAGCTCGCGGGCATCCTGAACGTAGACCATTTTGACGCCATAGGGCGCAGGAAGTGCCGTAGTACAGGAGACGAGTGTCACATCTGCGCCTTCCATCCATGCGGCTTTAGCGATGGCATAGCCCTGCCGGCCGCTGGAGCGGTTGCTGATATAGCGGACAGGGTCGATCTTTTCCTGGGTGCCGCCGGCGGAGACGACGACTTTCTTCTCTTTCAGGAGTTCGCGGCCATAGATGCATTTTTCCGCGCAGTCCATGATGGTCTCAAGTGCCGGGAAACGGCCTTTGCCGGAGGTATTGCAGGCGAGATGACCGCTTTCCGGTTCGACAAATTCATAGCCGAAGGATCTCAGCTTTTCCATATTCGCCTGCACGATGGGGTTTTCGTACATGTTTGTATTCATGGATGGTACGAAGAGGACTTTTGCCTTCGTCGCCATGATGGTGGTCGAGAGCATATCGTCAGCGATGCCGTTTGCGACTTTGCCGATGATGTCGGCGGTCGCGGGTGCTACGACGAAAAGGTCAGCGAGCTTGGCAAGGGCGATGTGTTCGACATCCCATTTGCTGATATTCGCGAACATATCGACAGTGACATCATTGCCAGACAGTTCGCCGAAGGTGATCGGTGTCACGAGCTTGGTGGCGTTTGCCGTCATGATGCAGTGGACATCAGCCCCTTTCTGGCGGAGCTGGCTCACGAGACCGGCTGCTTTGAAAGCGGCGATCCCGCCGCTGATTCCTACGACAATGTGCTTATTTTCAAATATCATGCATGAGTTCCTTTACTAAAAAATGGATGGAAGGTTCAGGGTTCAACGGGTTCAGGTGGCGGCTTCGCCGCAAATACATAGGGGGCGATGCCCGAAAGTTTGTTTGCAAGTCACCAGTCACCCTGAACGCACAAAAAGTCAGGCAGCCTTTCTTGGACTGCCTGACCTTATTTTTATTTGCTGAAGGAGTAGGTGATCTTGCCTTCATAGATCTCTTCGAGAGCGATGGTCGCTGGTTTCTTGCCTTCTGCGTGAGCGATGAGCGGGGTCTGTCCATCCGTCAGTTCACGGGCGCGAAGAGCGGCGAGGGTTACGAGGGTGTACTTGGAGTCCACCTTTTTGACAAGGCTGTCGATAGAAGGATAACACATCATTTTAAGGGTACCTCCTTATTGATATACTGTTTGAAAATGGTCTCGATCTGCCCTTCATTGCGGGACAGCTTGCAGCGTTCGGCTTCCAGAATGGAGCTGGTCTTTCTCACTGCATCTTCGAGTTTGTCATTGACGATGATATAGTCATACTGGTGTGCCATAGCGAGTTCATTGGTGATCTGTGCGAGGCGCTTTTTGATGGTCTCTTCAGAGTCTGTACCGCGTCCGTAGAGACGATCGGACAGGATCTCCAAAGACGGTGGGACGATGTAGATGAAGACGCCTTTCGGATAGCGTTTCTTGACCTGCATGGCGCCCTGGATGTCGATCTCAAGCAGTACAGATTTCCCGTCACTGATCATGTCGAGAGCGCGCTTTTTCGGCGTGCCGTAGTAGTGGTCATAGACCTTGGCATATTCGAGGAAGGCATCTTCTTCGATGAGCTTCTCGAACTGTTCATTGGTGCGGAAGAAATAGCTCTCCCCCTCTACTTCCCCTTTTCGGGGGTCTCTTGTCGTCATCGAGACGGAATACTGGAGATCCGGAAATTTCTCGCGGATGGCATTGCAGATGGTCCCCTTCCCCGCACCGCTCGGGCCGGAGACGACCAGAAGAATGCCTTCATCTTTTTTCGCTGTCTGTGCCATCAGTTTTCATCCATTCCTTCAGAAGTGATCACATCTTTATTCATCAGTCTGTGAGAAATCGTTTCCGGCTGTACGGCGGAAAGAATGATCTGCCCGCTGTCCATGATGAGGACGGCTCTCGTCTTTCTGCCGTAGGTGGCATCGATGAGATCCCCTTTGTCACGGGAGTCCTGGATCATACGTTTCACCGGTGCAGACTCCGGGCTGATGATCGCCATCACGCGCGCGGCAGCTGCCATATTGCCAAAACCGATATTAATCAAAGAAAAACCCACTTTTATGTCTCTCCTTACTCTATATTGACCAGACTTGCGTCTTTTCATCTGTATCGATAATTATACCATAAAATGACGGCCGCTTCACGGATTTCTTTAGAAATCGCAAATTTAGACTGTGTGGGAATGAGGCGAACGGTCGTTCTTTTGAGCCGACATGTGCTTTAAACGAATGCGTGTTCGCAGGATCATGGAGAGATGTTCCGTATAAATACGCGGCGCTTCGGGTTTTGACGCAGTGCACCACAAGTTTGAAAGCAGGGATGAGTGACCGCGCACCTCTCCGCTTTCCTCATCTGTCTTTCATACGGCTCGCTTCGCTCGCCACCTTCCCCACGCGGGGAAGGCTTTGATGCGGGGAAGATGATGTTCTCGTTTCGCTGACTTCCCCATGGGAGAAGTCGCTGCTCTCATTTTCCGCCCTTGAGATGCATTTTCCCACTCTCTTTCATACCGCCAGTGCCCTATCCGCCCCTATGGGGCATGGGGCACCTTCCCCGGGGGGGCTGACGATACGAGGGAAACCTGTCATCGCGACCTTCGGGCATCGCCAGATTTATACTGCGGCGAAGCCGCCACCACAACCCTGAACCTTGAACCTTGAACCTTGAACCCATCATTTTCCCTCTTCCATCCAAAAAAAGAACCCGCTTTCGCAGGTTCTTTTTGCATATCTACCATTTATTTCTTGCTGAAAGCATAGAGCTTTTCTGTCACGCGGTCGACTTCGGCATAGAGTTTTTCTGTGTCGATGGTCGTCATCTCTTTGTGACGCATGACGGTCTTGCCATTGATGATGACGGTGTCGACGTCCATGGAGTTTCCTGCATAGACGGCAAGGGAGACGCTGTCGAAGCGCGGATGCCAGTGGAAGCCGCTTCTGTCCACGAGGATGATATCGGCGAGTGCGCCCTTTTCCAGCTTGCCAAGATCATCATAGCCGAGGCATTTGGCGCCATCGACGGTCGCCATCTCCATGGCTTCGGTCGCAGTGATGGCGAAGGGATCGTAGGTATTCGCTTTATGGATGAGGGAGGCGAGGCGCATTTCTGCGAACATGTCGAGCTTATTATTGGAGGAGGCGCCATCGGTACCAAGGCCGACGGTGACGCCGGCTTTTCTCATCTTGACGACGGGTGCGATGCCGGAGGCGAGCTTCAGGTTGCTGCCCGGATTATGTGCGACGCGGACGTGCTTTTCCTGCATGATGGCGATGTCTTCGTCGGTCACATGGACGCAGTGGGCTGCTAGTGTCGGCAGCTCGAAGAGACCGAGGTCATTCATGAGGGCGATCGGTGTCTTGCCGTATTCCTTGAGGCAGTTTTCTACCTCCCCCTTTGTTTCGGAGAGATGGATATGGATCGGGATGCCGCGCTTCATCGCTTCGTCGCGCACCTGCCTAATGTAGTCCGGCGGGCAGGTGTAGGGAGCGTGCGGTCCGAGCATGACATGGAAGCGTCCGTCTCCGGCGCCTTCCCATTTCTCGAAGAGCTCGATATTCTCCTGAAGGCCGCTTTGTGCATTCGGGCTGATGCCTGCGAGGCCGCGTGCCAGATTTCCGCGGATACCGGCTTTGTCAGCGGCCTTTGCGCAGGAGTCCATGAACATGTACATGTCGCAGAAGGCGGTGGTGCCGCCGCGGATCATTTCTGCGAAAGCAAGCATGCTTCCCCAGTAGACGATGTCGTCGTCGAGGTGGTCTTCAGCCGGCCAGATCTTGTTCTGCAGCCAGTCCATCAGTTCCATATCGTCGGCGTAGGAGCGGAACAGTGTCATCGCAACGTGGGTGTGGGTATTCACAAGCCCGGGCATGGCCAGCATGCCTTTCCCATCGATGACTTCCGTATAGTCTTCGTCTTTTGGGTTTTCCGGGAAATCTTTGATATATTTCCCGTCTAAAGAAATATTCTGGTTTTCGGTGACTTTGCCATTTCGGTAAAGTCCGATGTTTTTGATCAGTGTGGTCATATCGATGCTCCTTGCTTAGTCGAGTCCCAGGTACTTTCTCTGTGCTTCTGTCAGGGTATCGATCTGGTATCCCATGGCAGCGAGCTTGATGGAGGCGATCTTGGTATCCAGTTCATGCGGAAGGGTGTAGACGGCCGGCTTCATATCCTTGCCGTGCTGGAGGAGGTAGCGGGCTGCGAGGGTCTGCATTGCGAAGGAGAGGTCCATGATCTCTGCCGGATGGCCATCCCCTGCTGCAAGGTTCACGAGGCGGCCTTCAGCCATGAGGAAGACGGTCTTGCCGTTTGGCAGGACATAGCCTTCGATGTTCTTGCGGGCTTCGTAGTGAGAGACGGCGATGCGTTCCAGATCCTTGCGGCTGACTTCGCAGTCGAAGTGGCCAGCATTCGCACAGATGGCGCCGTCCTTCATCGCGAGGAAATGCGGCTCGGTGATGATGTCGATGTCGCCGGTGACGGTGAGGAAAATGTCACCGTGCTTAGCAGCTTCTGCCATCGGCATGACTTCGAATCCATCCATCACGGCTTCGATGGCTTTGATGGGATCGACTTCTGTCACGATGACATGGGCGCCGAGGCCTTTCGCACGCATCGCACAGCCTTTGCCGCACCAGCCATAGCCGGCGATGACAGCGGTCTTGCCGGTGACGGTGAGATTCGTGCTGCGGATGATGCCGTCCCAGGCGGACTGGCCGGTGCCGTAGCGGTTATCAAAAAGGTACTTGCAGTAGGAATCATTGACTGCGATCATCGGGAATTCCAGCTTGTTTTCCTTTTCAAGGATCTTCAGGCGATATACGCCTGTGGTGGTTTCTTCAGAGCCGCCGATGAGGTTCTTCTGGCACTCTTTTCTGGTGGTATGGAGCAGGTGTACGAGGTCGCCGCCGTCGTCGATGATGATGTCGGGCATGTGGTCGAGGGCCTTGTTCAGGAACATGAAATATTCCTCTTGGGTGCAGGCATGCCATGCATAGACGGTGATGCCGCTCTTGACGAGGCCGGCTGCGATCGGATCCTGCGTGGAGAGCGGATTGCTGCCGGTGCAGATGACATTCGCACCCGCTGCTTTCAGCGTGAGCGCAAGGTAGGCGGTCTTCGCTTCGAGATGGATGGACATGACGATAGTCTTGCCTTTGAAGATCTGCTCTTTGACGAATTCTTCACGCAGTGTATTCAGTGCGGGCATAAATTTTTCAACCCAGGAAATACGCTGCAGGCCTTCGTCGGCCAAGGAAATATCACGAATCATGGATTCAGACATGAGAGGCTCCTTTCAAATAGGAAATGAGGAATGAGGAATGGTGGTGACGGCTTTGCCGCACATATAGAGGGAATGTCGAGTGGCCGCGGATAGCCCTTCTTACCGGCTTTTGGCGGCCAGCTCTTTCTTATATTTTTCTATCGCCGCTTCATACGGCGCTTTCAGCACGCCCTTTTCCGTGATGATACCGGCGATGAGAGAGGACGGCGTGACATCGAAGGCGGGATTATAGACAGGGACGTCTTTTGGCGCGCTGTAGACGCCGGCAAATTTCCGCACTTCGTCCGGATCTCTTTCTTCAATGACGATCTCCTTGCCGGAGGCGATGGAGAAGTCAAATGTCGAGAACGGGGCAGCGATGTAGAATGGGATATGGTGGTAGGCTGCCATGACGGCAAGGCCGTAGGTGCCGATCTTATTGGCGGTATCGCCATTCGCCGCAATGCGGTCTGCACCGACGATGATGGCGTCTATTTTCTTGTCGCGCATGACGGAAGCGGACATCGTATCGGAAATGAGGCAGCACGGGATATGCCCTTTCATGAGCTCAGTCGCGGTGAGGCGGCTCCCCTGCAGGAGCGGACGTGTCTCATCCGCATACACGCACTCGATCGCTCCACGCTCATGAAGGACGGAGAGGACGCCGAAGGCAGTGCCGATGCCTGCCGTCGCCAGTGCTCCCGTATTGCAGTGGGTCAGGATGCGAAGCCCCTTTCTTCCCTGGAATAGATATGCGCCATTTTCACCGATGGCCCGACAGGTGTGAATATCTTCCGCTTCGATATCACGGGCCTTTGCAAGGAGAGCATCTCCCGCTTCTTTGGCAGGATATCGATCGAAGACCTTCTCCATCTCGGAAACGGCCCAGGACAGATTCACGGCAGTCGGACGCGCCGCACTGATCTCTTGGCAGGCGTAGTGAAAGGCAGCCGATATATCAGAGGACAAAAGGCACTCTCTATAGGCGAGGAGAACGGCATAGGCAGCCGCGACACCGATCGCAGGAGCTCCGCGCACCGCAAGGATGCGGATGGCATCGGCTACCTCACGGTAGTCCCTGCAGCGTAGATAGGTGATCTCTGTAGGGAGCTTCGTCTGGTCAAGAAGACGGAGGCTCACACCTTCCCATGCAAGCGACCTGAGCGCGCTCATACGTGAAATCCTCCGAAGGCTTCTGCGGCGTGGCGGCAGTGGCAGTCCTTCTCTACATCATACGTCTCGAAGACGTCGGTCACGATGCGGTACATGTTGCGGCTGTTTTCTGCCATGCAGCCCAAGACTTCCTGATGACTCAGCTCCTCTTTTGTGATGCCGGCGGCGAAATTCGTGACCATGGAAATGCTTGCGTAGCAGATCTCCGCTTCACGGGCGAGCTGGCACTCCGGTACATTCGTCATGCCGACTACGTCAGCGCCCCACATGCGGTATGCCTTGATCTCTGCCGGGGTCTCGAAACGCGGCCCTTCCGTGCAGATGTAGGTCCCCTGCGGGTGTAGAGTGATGCCTTCCTTTCTTCCGGCGGCAAGGATCGCTTCTCGGAGCGATGCACAGTACGGATGGCTCATGTCGAGATGGGCGACGCCATAGCGCTCGCCATCATAGAAGGTCCCTTCGCGGGCTTTCGTCATATCGATGAACTGGTCGAGAAGCACCAGCTCACCCGGCTTGTAGTCCGGATTCAGTGAGCCGACGGCCGTCGTGCTGATGACGGCTGCGACGTCAAGCATCTTCAGGGCAAACATATTGGCACGGTAATTGATCTTGTGCGGGGGGATCGTGTGATGCGCCCCGTGACGGGAGAGATGGATGATCTCCCTGCCTTCAAAGAAACCGGCTTCATACTTCGCTTCGCCATAGGGCGTCTCGATGATATGCTCGGTCACGTCCTTCAGCAGGACAGAATTTTCCGCCCCGGTGCCGCCGATGAAAGCGATTTTTTTCATTGTATATGATCTCCTTCCATGAACCATTTAGAAAGTGTATCTCGATCGATCGTATATTTCTTATCACAATACGGGCAGACGATCTCGATGGAGGGATCGGCGAGCAGGCTCTGCTTCTCCGCCTCCGGGAGAGACTTCAGTGTCCCTTTGATGCGTTCCTCCGAGCAGGTGCAGCGGAAGGTCAAAGGGCCGTCCTTGAGCAGTTCGAACCGACCTTCGACCAAAAGCTTTTCCAGAGAGCCTTCTTCCTTGGCATCCTTCGTCAGGTCCCAGCGATCCAGCTCACGGAAAAGCTCTGCGAATCTTCCCATATTTCCTTTTGGCAGGAGCTGCGCCATGAAGCCTGCCGAGCGCAGGATATCGCCCTTTTCGGTCATGGAGATATCCAGCTTCACGGCCGACAGCGTCTGCTCAGATGTATTCATATACTCTGTGAGGCACGCCGAAATGTCTCCGTGAGACAGGTTCACCGTGCTCGTATATGGGAGCTTCAGGAGCGAGTAGCGCGTCACGAAGAGCTGTCCCTTCGCTGCTGCCAGTGCAGCCTCATGCACATCGTCACAAGGCACGCCTTCTCCGGCTTCCGGATGGTCCAGGAAACCGCGGACAAAGCGCCCGTCATAGGCATCGACGTGGATCGCGCCCAAAGGGCTTCCTGTCATCCAGCGGATGGAGATCCCTTCATGATTTTTGAAATCATTGATGAGGATCGCCGTCCCTGTCATCGCCTTCGCGAGAATCCTCGCAGACGCCGGGGGCAGATGATGGATCGCTTCCGCTTCGAGGGATACATTCGATGTATCCGCGACAGTCAGACGGATGCCTTCCGCACTCAGATAATGCTGTATCGTATTCGTATTCATAGTCAAAACCTCTGGTACACATGAAATTTTCGCCGGAGAGAATGGCTCTTCCAGCAGCACAAATCGCATATATTATAGCATAATAGAACGGGGAATGGTGAGGTTTATGGGGACGGCGCCCTGTTTTTCCCTCCCCTTTCAAACGCCATCAGCCGCCTTTCTGCTGTCTTTGCATAAACGCTGAAATCCCATATATTCTCTGCATTTTCTCATGTTTTTGGTTGACTGAACTATGAATTTATGGTATTGTTGAATCATGCTCAATACGAGCAGTGTAAGTCATTTTTTTAGGAGGAATTTCCATGAAAGGTACAGTTAAGTGGTTCAGTGCAGAAAAAGGCTACGGCTTTATTGAAAGAGAAGAAGGCGGCGATGTTTTCGTTCATTTCTCTGCTATTCAGGCTGATGGCTTCAAAACACTGAATGAAGGCCAGAAGGTCGATTTCGAAATTATTGATGGTGCAAGAGGACCTCAGGCTGCTAACGTTAAAGTTGAAGGCTGATCACTGAACTGACTGCTATATAGCGTAAGTTTGTAACCAAAGATAAAAAGAGAGCCGTGAATCATTGGATTCGCGGCTCTCTTTTTTATGCTTGCTTGGCAGCCCTCTATGCTTTCTTTCCGGAGATATTCTCTCTCATCTCGGTATCGGCTGCAATATTTTTCATTTGATAGTAATCCATGACACCCAGATTTCCCTTCTGGAGGGCTTCTGCCATAGCCTTTGGCACTTCTGCCTGAGCTTCGACGACCTTCGCCTGCATTTCCTGGGTATAGGCGCGCATTTCCTGCTCCTTGGCGACGGCCATGGCACGGCGTTCTTCGGCTCTTGCCTGTGCGATCTGCTTATCTGCTTCTGCCTGATCGGTCTGGAGCTGGGCACCGATATTTCTGCCAACATCGACATCGGCGATATCGATGGAGAGGATCTCAAAAGCGGTCCCCGAGTCGAGACCTTTGCCGAGGACCGTACGGGAAATGTGATCCGGATTCTCCAGTACGTCAGTGTGCTTTTCGGAGGAGCCGACGGTCGTGACGATGCCTTCACCGACACGGGCGATGATGGTCGCTTCCCCTGCCCCGCCGACGAGGCGATCGATATTCGCACGGACAGTGACACGTGCGCGGACCTTGAGCTCGATGCCGTTTTTCGCGACCGCAGAGATGGTCGGGGTCTCGATGACTTTCGGATTGACGCTCATCTGGACGGCTTCGAGGACATTGCGGCCTGCCAAGTCGATAGCGGCTGCCTGCTCGAAGGAGAGATCGATCTGTGCGCGATGCGCGGCGATCAGGGCATCGACGACGTTATCCACATTGCCGCCCGCCAGATAGTGCGCTTCGAGCTGGTTCACGCTGAGGAGAAGTCCCGCCTTCGTGCCTTTGATGAGCGGCAGCACGATCATCTGCGGAGAGACGCGGCGGATCCGCATCCCCACCAGATTGAAGAGGGAGATATTCACATCCGCGGCGAGCGCGGAGATCCAGAGTCCGATCGGCACGAAGTGCAGCAGGACGGACAGAGCTGCGATGGCGATGAAAAAGATGATCACTGGAAAGAATAAAAGTTCCATACATGCCTCCTTTTTATAATCAGGAATCAATGAGAGTCCGCTTGGCAGGACTCTCAGCTTGCGGCTTCGGAAAGGGTATGCCGAAGCCATGGGTCAAAGGGTCAGAGGATCTGCCTCTGCGATAAGATCGACGCTGGCAATCCTATCGCACCTGCCTATCGGGCATCCGCTTTTTTCACGACAAGATAGCTTCCTTCTGCCTTGATGACGATGACCTTCTTCCCCTTCTCTATGAAGTCACCACGAGAGACGGCGTCCAAGATATGGCCTTCGATGTCCACTTTGCCGGACGGGCGAAGGACAGAGTCCGTCATCCCCTCTTTCCCAGCATAGGCTGACAGATCAGCGGCGGAAGACTTGAAGCCCTTCTGACCGGTGAGGGAATCACGCAATGTGACTTTCTGCCACAGCCGGCTTTGTGAAAGGTGATCGAGCAAGAAATAGAAACCGATCCCGGCGAGAAGTACGCCACCCGACAGGATATAGAGGGCCGTCATATCTCCGCCGAAGGTGAAGAAAAGCCCGGAGAGAAGGAGAACGAGGCCTATGACAGCCGCTACGCCTGTCATGAGTGCCAAGATGTCCAGAATGACCAGCGCCAGCCCGCCGAAGTACAAGACAGCTTCGAGCATCTGATCGCCTTCTGACCAATTCGCTCCGATCAGGAGACAGCCAGCGATCGCCGCTGCCAGTGCCCCGCCCGAGAATCCGGCGGTCTTGATCTCCGCCAGCAGCGAGATAAGGATGACGGCGGATAAGAGACCTTCTACGATCGGGTGCCTAAAAACGTCTGCCATAGGCATGGCATCGGCTGCCAGCACCTGCATGGGAAAGAACAGCAGGAGAAACAGGAATTTCTTCATTTTTGATGGGATGCCTCCTTTCGCGCCATGATTTCCTATTTATTATACACTATGCAGATAAAATTTTTCCTGTATTTTTTCTGCCATTTCCTGCCGCGGCAGATTCACGCAAAAGGGGCTGTGAAATAACGATCGTCTCATTTTCGCTTTCATTCTGCCGCGGGGATTTGTGCCTCTCATAGGAGTGACCGGGAAACTTTATCTCAGCTGTCTTTCATACCATAGTCACCCTATCCGCCCCTGCGGGGCACCTTCCCCTAGAGGGGAAGGCTGCGATACGGGAATACCATTTTCATCGCTGAAACGAAAGCAAAGCAAAAAGGAGCTGTGAAGAAATGAATCCTCATTTCTTCACAGCTCCTTTTGATGAAAATTAGTCGACCGGTTTTGCGAAGAGGTCTTTTTCTTTCTCTTTCTTGAGAGCGGTCTTGATGTGCAGTTCTTTCAGCTGCTTATCAGCGACTACAGACGGTGCCTGGGTGAGCGGATCGATCGCGCTCTGGGTCTTCGGGAAGGCGATGACATCGCGGATGGAGTCGAGGTGGAGCATCAGCATGACGAGACGGTCAAGGCCGAGGGCGATGCCTGCATGCGGCGGAGCGCCGTACTTGAATGCATCAAGCAGGAAACCGAATTTCTGCTCTGCTTCTTCCTGAGAGATGCCGATGGCTTCGAATACTTTTTCCTGCAGATCCTGCTGGTAGATACGAAGGGAGCCGCCGCCGGCTTCGACACCGTTCAGGACCATATCATAGGCTTTCGCATAGACCTTGGACGGATCGGTGAGGAGGTACTGTACATCTTCATCTCTTGGTGCGGTGAATGGATGATGTTCAGCGACGTAGCGTTTTTCTTCTTCGCTGTATTCGAACATCGGGAAGTCGGTGACCCAGCGGAAGCAGAATTCATTCGGGTCGATGAGGCCCATGCGGCGAGCCATTTCGAGACGGAGTTCGCCCAGAGCCTGTGCGACGACCTTCGGCTTGTCAGCAATGATGAGGACGAGGTCGCCTTTTTCCGCTTCGCAGACTTTGCCGATCTCACGGATCTTGTCTTCGCCGAGGAATTTGGTGATCTGGCACTTCAGGCTGCCGTCTTCATTGAAGCCGATCCAAGCCAGGCCTTTGGCACCATAGTGTCCGACGTATTCGACGAGGCCGTCGAGTTCACGACGCGGAATGCCGGCATCGCTTTTGACGGTGATGGCTTTCACACAACCGCCATTGTCGAGGACGGAGCGGAATACTTTGAAGCCGGTGTCACGGAGCAGGTCAGATACATCATAGAAATGCATATCGAAACGAAGGTCCGGTTTGTCGGAACCATAGAGAGCCATGGCGTCATCCCATTTGATCCTCTTGAACGGGATCTGGATATCGACATTGAGGACTTTCTTGAAGACTCTCTGCATCATGTGTTCCATGAGGTCCAGAATGAAGTCCTGGTCTTCGAAGGAGAGCTCCATATCCAGCTGGGTGAATTCCGGCTGGCGATCGGCACGCAGGTCTTCATCACGGAAGCAGCGAGCGACCTGGAAGTAGCGTTCCAGACCGGAAACCATGAGCAGCTGTTTGAAGAGCTGTGGAGACTGCGGCAGAGCGTAGAATTTGCCCGGGTTCACACGGGAGGGGACGAGGTAGTCGCGTGCGCCTTCCGGGGTGCTCTTGGTGAGCATCGGGGTCTCGATTTCGAGGAAATTGTGTTCATCGAGAAAGGTTCTCATCTCATGTACGATCTTATGACGCATGATGAGGTGGTTCTGCATTTCCGGACGGCGCAGATCGATGTAGCGGTATTTCAGACGGACGTTTTCATCGACATCGATGCCGTCTTCGACGTAGAATGGCGGGGTCTTCGCTTTATTCAGGATACGAAGCTCGGAAACGACGACTTCCACCTTGCCGGTCTTCATCTTCGGGTTGACAGTTTCTTCGCTTCTCTCTCTGACCTTGCCTTTGACAGCGAGGACGAATTCACTGCGGCAGGCTTCAGCCTTGTGGAATGCTTCTTCCCCGTACTGTGGGCTCATGACGAGCTGTACAATACCGCTTCTGTCGCGAAGGTCGATGAAAATGAGACCGCCATGGTCACGACGGGTATTCACCCAGCCTGCCAGTGTCAGTTCTTTGCCGCAGTCATTTTCTGTTACCAGACCGCATCCGCAGGATCTATGCATCCCTGCCATTGTTTCCATATTAGAGCACCTCTTTATAAAAATGTTGACGCTGCGAGAGATCTCGAGGAGATCCCGTCAGCGAAAATAAATGATATGTTAGATTGGTTGTGAGTGTGTATTGACGGATAAAGCCGGAGGATCACGCATGATTTCATCTTGGCTTCGCCTGCCGGCAGAGGCCGGTCACCCAATGGCTATTTCTCAAACTTTGCAATATACCCGGCGACTTCAGCGAATGGGATCTCCTCCTGCGTGCCTTCTGCCATGTTTTTTACCATGGCTTTGCCGGAAGCCAGCTCATTGCTGCCGATGATGACGGTGAAGTCAGCCTTTGTCTTGCCTGCTTGCTTCATCTGGCCTTTGAGGCTTCTGCCCTGAAGGTCCATATCTGTGATGACGCCGTCCTGACGCAGCGCGAACTGGATCTTCACGCCTTCGGCCTGTGCTTCTTCGCCGAGAGCGGCGATGTAGACGTGCTTTTCTGCTTTCGGTTCGGGGATCAGATGCTGCATTTCCAAAGCGAGCAGGAGACGTTCAAGACCGATCGCAAAGCCGATGCCCGGTGTGGAAGGGCCGCCGACCTCTTCGACGAGGCCGTCATAGCGGCCGCCGCCGCAGACTGCGCTCTGCGCTCCGAGCGGTGGATACTGGATCTCGAAAGCGGTATTCGTATAGTAGTCGAGCCCACGCACGAGCTTCGGATCGATGGTGTAGGAGATCCCAAGAGCTGTGAGGTAGGATTTCAGAGCTTCGAACTTCTGGTGGCAACTCTCGCAGAGATAGTCCGTGATGACCGGCGCACCGACAGCCGCCGCTTTGCAGCCCTCTTCCTTGCAGTCGAGAAGACGAAGCGGATTTTTGTGAAGTCTGGCCTTGCAGTCTTCACAGAGCTGGCTCTCCTTGGGTTCGAAGAAGTCGATGAGCTTCTGTCTGTACTGCGGACGGCAGTTCGCATCGCCGATGGAGTTCAGATGGAGATCGAGATCTTTCAGTCCGAGCTTATGGAAAATCTCACAAGCCATCGCGATGACTTCTGCATCCGCAAGCGGAGAGGACGCACCGAGGACTTCCAGACCGAACTGGTGGAATTCACGGTAACGGCCGGCCTGCGGACGGTCATAGCGGAACATGGAGCCGATGTAGAACATCTTATGCACCTGCTGGTCTCCATACATTTTATGTTCCAGGTACGCACGGACCGCTGAGGCTGTATTTTCCGGGCGCAGGGTGACAGAGCGATTTCCTCTGTCCTTGAAGGTATACATTTCCTTCGTCACGACGTCGGTGGTATCGCCGATGCCGCGCTGAAATAATTCTGTCGCTTCAATGATCGGGGTACGGATCTCTTTGTATCCGTAGCGCGCACATACGTCACGAATGACGCCTTCCATGTAATCCCACTTGTAGACTTCGTCCGGCAGGATATCATGGGTTCCTTTTAATGCCTGCATTGTGACACCTCTTTACTTGATTTGACAGACATTTCGAAGGAGCAGAAGCTTCAACGCCCCTCCTCTGTCTATCAAAGACATTAACAAACTAAATTGTACCATTTCTACAGGGGAAATGGCAAATGAAAAATGGGATTGAAGGTTAGCCCCTTGAATGAGAAATGAGAAATTAGAAATGAGAAATGGCGGTGCGGCGCAAAAATATAGAAGCGCCGCGGAGTATAAATAATAGCTATGCCCGAAAGTGGCATTCAAGTCACCAGTCACTCCTCCTTCTTCGCACAGTCTTTGCAATAGCCGTAGAATTTCAGCTGGTAGTCGACGACGTGGAATCCGCTTTCTTTCTGGATCTTGTCCTTCACATCGGAAAGAAATAATTCATGGGAGAATTCGATCACTTTCCCGCAGCCTAGACAAATAAGATGGTAATGGGAATGATTCAGTGAACGATCATTCAGCTCATAGCGACTGCGCCCATCACCGAAGTCGAGCTTTTTGAGAAGCTCCAGCGATGTGAATAATTCCAGCGAGCGGTAGACCGTCGCAAGCCCGATGTCCGGATTTTCATCCCGCACCGCAGCATATAGGTCTTCTGCACTCAGGTGTTTTTCTTTGCTGTCAAGGAAGGCCTGCAGAATGACCTGACGCTGGGAAGTGAACTTATATTTGTGCTCACGGATTTTTTTCCTCAGCGTATTCATAACCGTGGACTTTTTCATGAAAATGCCTCCGCTTTTAAATGAGAAATGAGCAATTAGAAATGAGAAATTGTGATGGCAGCTTCGCCGCAAGGGTAAAAATGGACGATAATCGAAGGGAATCCTTCGATCTGAAGCCACCAGTCACCAGTATTGCGTTTTCTAAATAACTGGCATTTAAGTCAACTTCCGAATCAAGTTAGGAGTGAGGAGTGAGGAGTTAGGAGTGAAGGTTCGGCGCATAAAATTAGGAAGCGCCGCGGAGTTTTATATAAATAATAGACAAACAGTTTTATATAATGAGGGGCATTGGGGCACTATATGAATTGTGTGCCCCTTCCAGCACTTCTCACTTCTAACTTCTAACTAAGTCCAGAAGTTAACAAATCGCTATACTAGTCACTAGTCACCAGTCACTAGTCCCTAGTCCCTATTTCCCCATCTTGTACTTGTCATAAAACCACATATGCCGCAGGATGACCTGCAGGATTGCGACAAGCGGGACGGAGATCATCATGCCGACGACGCCGAAAAGCTGCCCGCCGATGACGACACCAGCGATGATCGCGACGGGATGCACATCAATGATGCTGCCCATGAGTTTGGGCATGAAGAAATGACCATCGAGCTGCTGGACGATAATGTAGAAGATGATGACTTTCGCCATGACGCCTGTCCCCTGAAGCAGCGCGAGTAAAACGGGCGGGATCGCCCCGATGATCGGCCCGATGAGGGGGATCATTTCCACGACGCCTGCCAGAAGTCCGATGACCAGAGGATAGGGAATATTCATGGACCACATGCCGAGGAAAACGACAAAGGCCATAATCACGGAAAGGAGCAGCTGCCCGCGCAGGTATGCATTCAGCATGAAGTGGATTTCTTTGAAGATCGTCTCGAGATGATGATGGAAACGGTCAGGAAAGAAACCGATGAAGACATGCACGAAATAGCTGCCTCTCTTCATCATGTAGAAGGTGATGAAGGGGACGACGATGAGCTCGACCACCGTGCTGGCAAAAGAGAAGATCGCGGACAGGCTGAACTGTGCGACTTTCAGTGTGTACTCTCCGATATCCTGAATGATGCGGGAAATGAAATTCTTCGCCTCCGGCGGCATCAGAGAGAGCTGGTACTGCCGCTCGATTTCCGGGATCGCCTGCTGCACAGCCGTCATCATATCCGGGATGCCTTTCACGAAGGCGCGGAATTCACCGATGAATGGCACGACGATGTGGACGAGGATCATATAGACAATGCCGACGAAAATGGCAAAGGAAATCAGGATCGCCACGTCATAAGGCATCTTCGCCATCCCGCGGCAGACGCGGATATGCTCATGGATGAATTTCGCGAGCGGATTCAAAAGGATCGCGAGCACGAGAGAGACCGTGAACGGAAAGAGGATCATGGGCGCAGCGACTACGAGCCCAAAGAAAAAGAGTGCGATCGCGATGCGCATCCAAAATTCAGCGCCCCACCTCATAGGCCGCCTCCCACCAGAAAGGGATTTGTCTTCTTTTCATGGCCGATGGTCGTCGGATCACCATGTCCGGAAAGCACGGTCACGGTATCCGGCAGGCAGAAAAGATTCTCCCGGATGGCGGTCACGAGCGTCGTCATACTGCCTCCGGGGAAATCGGTGCGTCCGATGGAGCCATGGAAAAGAGAGTCTCCCGTGAAGACGATGCCCTCCTTCGCTTCATAGAAGGAAATCCCGCCCGGTGTATGCCCCGGGGTATCGATCACGGTGAAGTCCAGTCCGCAGGTCTTGATATGGTCTCCCCCTTTCACCCAGTGCTCCGGATCTTCTACGAGTACATGGTCGGGAAATTCATAGGATAAATTCTTGGAAGGGTCTTTCAGATACGAGGCGTCCCCGCGGCTCATGTAGAGCTCGGCTTTCGGGAAACGGGCGCGCAGCGCATTCATGCCTGCCATATGATCCACATGGGCATGGGTCAGAAAAATGGATTTCAGCTCGATCTTGTCTTGGATGATGGCATGGATATAATGCTCCGGTGTGAAGGAGGGATCTACCACCAGCCCTTCCATGGTCTTTTCATTGTACACGATATAGGTGTTTGTCATAAAAGGACCGAGTACTGTGTATTTGATTTTCATCACAAATCCTCCTTTGATTCGCGCTTTTAGAGCGATGACCACGGTTAAGGAAATGCTGATTCAATCGCAGAATCGGTGTTTCCTTAGAAATTCTTTTCACTGTCAAGAAGCAGTGTCACGGGGCCGTCATTTTCGAGGGCCACTTTCATATGGGTACGGAAACGGCCAGTCCCGACGGAAATGCCTGCTTTCCGGCAGATGTCAACGACATATTCATAGAGCTCATTCGCCCGCTCCGGAAGCTCGGCCTGTGAAAAGCTGGGCCGGCGCCCTTTTCTGGCGTCTCCATAGAGTGTGAACTGTGAAACGATCGCAAGCTCCCCTTTCACGTCCAAGAGGGACAGGTTCAGTTTATCATTTTCATCTTCGAAGATGCGAAGGTGCAGGATCTTATCTGCGATGTACTCGGCATCTTTCTCCGTATCGCCTTTTTTGACACCCAGAAGAACGACAAAGCCTTTGGAAATGGAAGCCGTTTCTTCACCTTCGGAATCCACCTTGCACCAGTTGCATTTTTGAACGACAGCACGCATAGATAGGTCTCCTTTATAAAATGGTTCAGGGTTCGGGGTTAGCCCGTGGGGCGTGCCCGCCCACTGATTATGAATGAAAGCTTTGCGCGAATGAGGAATTAGGAATGAAGGTGGCGGCTTTGCCGCGAATATATATGGGGGCGATGCCCGAAAGTGGTATGCAAGTCACCACTCACCCCTTCTTACTAATTTTCCCCTTTCGACGACCGCATTCTTCTGACGGAGTGGACGCCCTTGATGCGGCGGACCTTGGTCATGATGAAGTCGAGCTGCGCCAGATCTTTGATCTGGATACCGAGGTTCATGACAGCCATGCCGTTGCTTTCGACCTTGACATTCGCCGCAGAGACGGAGAGCTTCATCTCAGTCAATACCGCCAGAATGTCCGCCATGAGACCGGTGCGGTCGTAGCAGATGACTTCGATCGTGACGAGGAACATGCCGCCCGTCTCTTCTTCCCATGACACATCGATCATGCGGTCTTTGTCCGGGAAATTGATGGCATTCGGACAGTCCGCACAATGAACGGAGACGCCGCGGCCGCGTGTCACGAAGCCGACGATGGAGTCACCCGGCACCGGGGTGCAGCACTTGGCGAGATGGACTTCGAGTCCCACTTCCCCGCGGACGAGGATGCCGGAGGATGAGCGCGCTTTCATGCTGCGCATCTTGAGATTTTCCAGATCTTTGGCGGTCTTTTGGAGTACGGGTTTCTGGAGAGCGAGCTCCTTCTTGTATCTTTCCGTGAGCTTCACCATCGTGCTCTTTACGGGGATACCGCCGAAACCGATGGCGGCAAGAAGGTCGTCGGTGGTCGGACAGTTGAAGGTCTTCGCGACCTCGAGCAGACGGTCTTTCCCGATGAGCTTCTTCCACTCATAGCCGAGACGGTCTGTTTCCTCGAGGAGGAGCTGCTGCCCGCGCGCAATATTTTCTTCCCTGTTTTCTTTCTTGAACCAGCTGCGGATCTTCGCCTTGCTGTCAGCCGCGCCGACCATATTGATCCAGTCATAGCTCGGCTTGCCATTTTTCGAAGTGATGACAGAGACGATATCCCCGTTCTTCAGCTTCGTATCGAGCGGGACGATCTTATTATTCACCTTCGCACCGATGCAGCGGTTGCCGACTTCGGTATGGATGCGGTAAGCAAAGTCGATCGGGATCGAGCCCTTCGGCAGGTTGATGACATCGCCCTTCGGTGTGAAGACGAAGACTTCATCCGAGAAGACATCGAGCTTCAAGGCATTCATGAATTCCTTCGGGTTGCTGGTATCCTGCCATTCCAAGATGCGGCGCAGCCAGGAGATCTTTGCATCAAAGTCCTTGCCGCCGGCATGTCTGCCTTCCTTGTAGCGCCAGTGAGCGGCGACACCGTATTCGGAAATATGGTGCATTTCCCACGTGCGGATCTGGATCTCTACCGGCTGCCCCTTCGTCCCGATGACGGTCGTATGGAGCGACTGGTACATATTCGGCTTCGGGACGGCGATGTAGTCCTTGAAGCGGTTCGGAAGAGGTCTCCAGAGAGAGTGTGCGATGCCGAGGATCGCATAGCACTGCGGGATGGTATCCACGATGACACGCACCGCATAGAGGTCATAGATCTGGGATAAGTCTTTGTTATCCCTTTTCATCTTTTTATAAATGCTGTAGAAATGCTTCGGCCGTCCCGTGATGGTCGCTTTGATCCCCGCTTCCTCGATGTGTTCGTGGAGCACGCGCATGGTATCATCGACGATCTCCTCACGCGCCTTGCGCTTCTGCTTCATCTGGCGCACGAGGTCAGCATATTCCTCCGGATGCAGGTAGTGGAAGCAGAGATCCTCCAGTTCCCACTTGATGTTATAGATCCCCAAGCGGTGTGCCAGCGGAGCATAGATCTCGATCGTTTCGCGCGCGATGCGGATCTGCTTTTCCCGCCGGAAGATGCCTAGGGTACGCATATTGTGCAGGCGGTCTGCCAGCTTGATGACGACGACACGGATATCCTTGGCCATCGCGAGAAACATTTTGCGGAAATTCTCAAGCTGCTGGTCCTCTTTGTCCTTGTAGTGGAATTGGGAGAGCTTCGTCACGCCATCGACCAAGAAAGCGACTTCTTCACCAAAGAGCATTTTGAGATCTTCCAGCGTATAGCCGGTATCCTCGACGACATCATGCAGGAGTGCTGCCATGACGCCTTCCTTATCCATTTCCAGCTCCGCCAGAATGTAGGCCACGGAGACGGGATGGATGATGTATGGCTCGCCTGTCTGCCTGGTCTGTCCCGCATGGGCTTTTTCTGCCAGCTCGTAGGCTTCTTCGATGAGGTCGAGCGATTTCTCATCATGCATGTACGTTTTCAGCTTGTCGAAGAGCTTTTTATGCTCTTCTTCTTTTTCTCCGGCAAAATCCTGCCGCTCTTTCATGCGTTCTACATATTCATCCTGATGGATCAGAAATTCGGCTAGCGTCGAAGCGGAGGCATCCGTATGGATGGTCTCTTCATTGAGATTGCGATTGAATACGCTTGGTGCTGGAAGGGCATTCGTTTCTACCGGTACTTCTGTTTTTTTGTTTTCTGTATCATTCATAGCGGTGCCTCCTTACAGCATCAAAATTAAGGACTTCGGGTGCAAGCTCCGGAAGGCAGTGCCGGAAGCTCCCTCATGAAAATGGCACTGCCCGCTCTCTGTTTTCTACGTTCCAAGGAATGGAGGTGTATCATCACCTATGAAAGCAGAGAGCCGGTATCAGGCGTGACTGGTAAAGCGAGATGATATCTTCAGGCATCCCAAAGAATCCACGGCGAAGCTGTCACGATCTCGCCCTAAAACATTCTATGCTTCCTATATACTTCAGACTCCATGAGATCCAGCTTTTTCGTTGCGATACGGCGCTGGTAAAATTCTTCCCCGTTTCTGGAAAAGCGTGAGAGGAGCTCAAGCTCTTCAAAAACGGCAAGTCCCATGCTGAGGCTGACTTTTTCGAAGCCGCCCTGCGCCATGAGGCAGTTCTGTACCTCCTTTACCGGTCGTGGCTGGTCCTTCAGGAAAACGGTGAGCTTCTTGTAGATCTCTACCAGCAGATCGCGGGAGAGCAGCTTCTCATTTTCCTCTCGGATATCGCGGCAGATGAGCTGCACATGTTCGCCATACCATTCATGGACTTCCGGTTCGAAAACAAGATCGACCACATCCCCTGCGCGGCAGGGATCGATATCCCCCACACCCCAGAAGATCGCATCAATAAGCTCCTTCCCGGCCGACAGCTGGCATTTGAAATGCCGCTTGTCCTGTCCGATGCGGCGCGCCGTTTCCACGAAAGCCTGCCGCGTTGCAAAGATGGGCTTCGGATTGTCACAGCCGCAGGGCTCTAAAAGGTCGAGCGAGTGAATGAAATCGATGGATACATCGGAGAGCGGCAGGCACTCCTCTACCTCAAGGACAGGGATACAGTCTTCGGGAGTGAGCCTTGCTTTCGCATAGGCATTGAGCCGCTTTCGGAATGCGGGGATCTTGTCTGCCTCGATAGAAAAGCCAGCTGCCATTTTGTGTCCGCCATACTGGAGCAAGAGATCCTTCTGAGCTGCCAGGGCTTCATAGATATTGAAAGCAGGGATGGAGCGACAGGAGCCCTTCCCGACTCCGTCTCGGACTGTCAGCACCAGTACCGGACGATGGTAGATCTCCAGGATGCGCGAGGCCACGATGCCGATGACGCCGGGATGCCAGTCCTGCCCATCCACGACAAGGGCCATGTCCTTTTCGATTTGCAGCTCGGCGATGCGCTTCTGCGCTTCCTCGAAGATATTCCGCTCGATCTGCTGGCGCGTCACATTCGTATCACAGAGCTGGCTCGCGAGGCGCTCCGCCTCTTCACTGGACTCTGTCGTCATCAGCTGTACGCCTTCTTTAGCATGGGCAATGCGTCCGGCCGCATTCAGACGGGGCGCCAGACCGAAGGACACCTGATCCGCATGCGTGATCGCTTTCGTATCCTCATGAACGATGCCTGATGCGATCAGGAGCGAAGAAAGCCCCTTGATGGAGGTCGTAAGGAACCGCTTCATCCCCTCCCGTACCAGAATACGGTTTTCTCCGGTCAGAGATACCACGTCTGCGATCGTCCCCAGTGCGGCGAGCTCTACATTGTCTGTGAAATCGACACCATCCCTTGCCAGATGCAGCGCTCTGGCCACCATGAAAGCGACGCCGCAGCCCGCCAGCTCCTTGTACGGATACGGGCAGTCCTTCTGATGCGGATTGATCACGGCGATGCATGCCGGCAGCTGCTCGGGCGGCGTGTGATGGTCAGTCACGATGATATCCAGACCCTCGGGTTTCCTTGCGATCAGCTCTGCCGAGCTGATACCGCAGTCCACCGTGATGAGGAGCGTATAGCCTTCTTTCCGGAGGGAAAGCAAAGCCTTCTCATTCAGCCCATATCCTTCCGTTTCTCTCCGGGGGATATAATATCCGACATCCGCGCCCATGCCCTTCAGACAGCGCACGAGGATCGAAGTCGATGTGATGCCGTCTACGTCATAGTCTCCGTAGACTACGATCTTCTCTCTGCGATCGATCGCAGAAAGCAGACGGGTGACGCCCTCCTTCATCCCCTTCATCAAGAAAGGATCTGATAGATCCGAGAGGTCATCGTATAAAAAATGGGATAATTTGTCTTCTGTATCCAGTCCGCGCCGCATCAGGATACGCGCAAGACCATCTGTGATCGAATGCCTGCGGAAAAACGCAGGGATCTCTTTTGTTTCGTTTTCGCCTGCTCGGATATGCCAGCGGCAGGCGGTTCGTCCTTGTGTCATCATGCCCTCGATTTCTGGAGATGGATGGAAGCTTTGATGCACGCGTCTTTCCGGTCTTACAAAATACCGGGTGCGTCCTTCTGCTATGCAGTTTTGCTATCATGTCTGTGATATGTTTTCGATCATCCATCGTCCGTAAAAGATGTAATTTGCAACAATTATAATATATTTCGAGGAGTTTTGACAAAAGCTTTATAAGCAGATAATGCTTGATGCTTTATGACAAAATCGATAATATTATTACTTCCTCTTTTCCCTTCTTATTGTGATTTATTGGGGTCAATTTGTTTTTTTGTTGCTATCATTATGCTTTTATGTGTTTTTTTCTTCAAAAAATTCTTTGTCTCAAAATTCCTTTTGCATTCTCAATTTCAAGTATAACATATCTTCTGCCTTTTCATGAGAAGCTTTTCGGAGT
>JAJWRZ010000008.1:0-25923 GCA_021633965.1 Dialister sp. | reverse complement strand
ATCAATCCCGGCGCCGTGGAAAGACTTCTTCTTCTCCGTCTCATCATGATCCCCCGCCTTCTTTAAGCCTGGCAGCCAGTACGTCCGCGATGGTATCCAGATTCAGCGAAGCATTCCTGCAGCGATGAGACAGATACGCATGGACACAAGTCCCTGCTATCGCAATGATCAGCCCGAAAATGGTGGTAATCAGCGCTTCAGCCAGCCCCGAAGTGACACCCGCCGTATTCGTCATCTGGCCCGCCATCGAGGCGAAAGTCCCCATCATCCCCGTGATCGTCCCCAAAAGCCCCAGCATCGGCGAAAGACCTATGACCACGCTGAGATAGTCCAGATGACTTTCCAGACGCTCGACAGCGCGATCCGCCAATTCATAGGTGACCGATTCCACTGCTTCTCCATAAAGACCCGCCTCATCGATGACCCGGCAGGCCAGAGAAGCCGCATCCCCGCTCACAACGCCCGCCATATCGCGGGCTTCCTTCCTTTTCCCCGCATTCATCAGCTGACAAAACTGTAAGACAAAGGCCTCTGGAGAAATCGCCTTCCGGTAATAGAGAATCCGCTCTACCGCGATAAAGACCACAGCCATTGAGCAAAGGAGCAAAGGCCACATACACGGCCCGCCTCGGACAAAATATTGTATAGTCATATCAAACATGGCACACCTACTTCCTTTGTGGTAGACAGTAAACAATTGGCAGTTAACAAGATCCCAAATACCATCTTGCATCTTGATAAGCACGGGTATCAGATCACTAGTTCGTCTCCTTTGCTATTTTATTAGTTTTTTGCCTATGCATCTTCGTGAAGTCAATATACGTTTGACATACTTTATACATCGATTCTGCAAAAGATTTATTCGGTATTTTCTGATATATCGGCTTTCTTATTGCTTCAGTTACAAGGTCATGCATCTGATCATAGATAGCTATAGAAGTGATAGTATACTGATTTTCTTTCATTCGAATATGAAGTTCCATAATGCTATAAGCAGGCACTCTATGGTCATCTTTCAACTTGTCAGCATATTGCTTCTTTAGTTTTTCCATGAGTGGCTTGTTATTATATATTGCCTTTACAGTCATAATGATCTCGTCTGCATCTTTTTCATTGTAATGCATCGACTCTGCATCAAAGCTATATAGCGCAATATCATTGCCATCTATCTCTATCCATCGCATTAACTCTTTTTCCTCAGCCGTTAATTTCGGCCTCGGATTCAATTCATAGATCACACCCTCTGAGGCATTTTCCCCCGTAGGGGATTCTTCTGCATCCACCCCAAAGAGCGGACACAGAAGAAATACTGAAAACACAGGGGCTAGTATCCAACAAGCCTTAGAATGCATAGCGGATGCCTGCATTCAGTTTCCACTGCATTTCATAGTCGCCGCCAAAGCTGCGGGTGATATCTGCATAGAAGAGCGAGGAACCGCCAATCTTCCAGGTACCGCCGAGCGCGAGTTCAGCCCAGGTATCACCGAAGTCCTGTTTAATGGTGATTGGAGTGCCGTTGCTTTCGCTGGTATAAGTCGCGGAAGTATCCCCATCAAATTCATGAAGGACACTTGCCTTCAGGTAATAGGAACTCCGGTCAGTTGTCTTACCAGCTGCAATGCCCAGCCGTCCTATGAAGCTATCCATGCCATCCTGATGAATGAACATTTTTTCGTTGCCCGCAAAATTGCTGCTTCCTGTGTAATCATCGCTTCCCAGCTTGGAGTAAGACAGCTGGATCTGCGGTTCCACATAGCCATGGCTGCTTCCAAAGCGTTTTCCATATTCTAAGGAAAGGCCATATCCATTGGCACTATACTTCCCATCCAATTTCTTTCCATCGGCATTGTAGACGGAGTAGTCATTTTGCGTATGGCCAAATTTCCCTACGATGTCCAGATACTGCCCGTCCTCAAAGGTTTTCGTGCCATAAAGACTTCCCAGATACTGCTTCGGATCTCCGCTACCGCCATAGCGGTAGGATGCGTCACCATCGTTGTAGTCAAAGGCCGCCCCGATGTGCCAGCCGGAAGCCAGCGCATGATCAGCGCCGACCTGCGCGCCCCAGAAGCTGTTGCTGGTGTCAGCATGGTCTTTGTCGTACTTCGCTTTCCCTCCATACGTTCTCGCCCAGATACCATCGGATGCACCCATGCGAATATCTCCCATACGCTGCATCATATCCGTCATGCCGCTTCTCCATGCCAGCATCGAAGTCGTCATAGCCGACTTGACACTCTTCATCATGCTGGTTTCCGTCGAGCCTACCGTGGTTCGTGTCCCCTCTTCACTGGTATACGTAGTACTGCCATCTGCATGATTTTCTACCGTCATGGCCGGCATCGCAAACATGGCTCTAGGCCGAGCCATGGCTCTTGCCAAAGCTCTCCCCTGTCCCAGAGAACCAGCCCCTGTGGATGCGTCGAAGGAAATCGTACCCGTACGAGCCACGGACCGTGTCGTCAGTCCTTCATTGACCTTCACCGTGCCCGTCAGATTCCGTTCCCCTTCGGCATACCCTGTATACGTCAGCTTCTTAGCCAAAGTTTCCATCGCTTCTCTGTCAGAAAGCCCCGCTCGATCCCCGCTGACGGTCAATGCCGACTGCGGAGCCGCCGCACTGATGGTGACGCCCGCTCCATTCTTCGTCATAGTACCATAGTTCACCGTAGCATGGCCACTATAGTTATCGATGGTGATCGCTTGATCCGACTTCTGGTTGATGATACCGGCATTCGCTGCCGTGCTGCCGCCTACGAACTTAGTGATGTGGCTAGACCCATTGGAGCCCACATCTTCATTATCTTCTGCATAGCGGGTATTCCGGGCTTCGTTGGTCCATGTCGCGCCATTCTGCAGCCACATATTGACCGTGCCGCCATTGTCCACGATACCATGGAGATAGGAGTCGGATGTCGTCAGAGCCATATTGACATGGGCTCCAGAGAGGGCAAAGACATCCCCATTCAGCTGTACCTTCTGTGTGCCGGGGGCGGTACCTGCTGTACCGGTATTTACGTTAATGGTGCCCTGGTAAGCTCCCAAAGTATAGTACCCGTAGTTTCTGCCAGACGGTACATGGATCGTGCCGCCACCGATAGATACTTTGCTTCCTGCTGCATTGACCGTGATGCCATTGCCATAGACATCCATGTTCGCCAGGCCTTTGACCTCGACCTCACTATTCTTGACACTGGTCAGGATTCCCGCATTATTGAAACGGGAATATACATTTTCTGGATTTAAGCCGATACCCCAGGTCGCACTGTCTGCGCCTTTGATATTCAGATTCCCATCCAGTGTGATTTTATTCGTCCTGGCAGCTGCATCACTGGCTTCTCCCCAGCGATCTGTCTTCTGGATAGCGATACCATTGCCGCCATAGCCTCCGGTCATAGCAATGTTCGTCGTCGGTGCATGGATCGTAATGCTGCTTGCCCCGTTGGCCGGCGCGTCGAGCCAGATGCCATTCGTGAGAGAATTGCCACCGGTCATGCCAGAGGTGATGATGTTCAGCTTACCTGCCGTGACAGTCACATTTTTCTTGTTTCCTGCATAGATGCCGGAAGGACTGCCGATCGTATGAGAAGACTGCAGCTGTAAAGAATAACCATCTGCATCAATTTCTACATCGTTTCCTTCGTGAGCATCAACTGCTGCCAATACATTAGTAGTTAAATCACCAGTAGCATATGTATTACCAGCCTGAATTACAGTATCCTCCATGAACATATATGACTGGTAATCTTCAGTATTTTCATTATTATAATAAGCAGTATCCTTGTTTGTGCCTGTTATTTGTGTTGTATAAGTAGGATGCGCAAATCCAGCATCCGGATTTATCGTTGCTGTTACAGAAACAGATGGCGTCGTCAATCCTTCTGCCTTGACCGCAGTCAAAGTCGCTTCATCCCCGTAAACGGTATCTGGCTGGAGCATGGCCATGAAATTGTACTGTGACATGCTGCTTTTACCAAAATCCTTAGCTGCCCAGGAATACTTCGGAGAAGTATCTCCGTCGGTATATACAAGAAGATTCTGTCCCGCTTCCACCCACAGTCTATGGGTATACATTTCGGCATTGAGCTTGCCGAACCAGCCATCATAGGTCCCCGAATGGACTACGGTCCAGTCCTTCGGATTTGTCGCATACAAATTGGATACCGTCGTCTGATAAATTGTAGTATCAATACCGCCAGCACTCCCCAGATTATAAGTCATCACGTAAGCGGTCCCATTCGGTAAGATTTTCAAATCTCTGAAGTCCTGACCAGTTGCTTGTACGCTGGTAGGCACCGTAATACTTTTTGTTTTTTCTTTACTCACTGCCCCGTTTGTTAATGTGGCTGCTGTAATGGAAGTTTCAGCATTTCCGGCCCCATAGTTCTGCATGCCACCGATCGCAGAGACGAAAATATGGTCATTGTACATATTCACTCTGGATTCATCCGTGTTTTTGCCGATGCGTGCATAGTCTTTATATTCCAATGTCCCATCAGACTTGATCGCATAGTGCAGCAAGTATCCTTCATCATAGTTGGAATATGTCCCATCCTTGTTTACGCTGGCGATCGCATACAGATCATTTCCTCTTATAGCAATACCTTCCCCATGCGCCTTGGTTTGAGTTGTATATTCCTTTGTAGAATCATCTTTAGTTGCCTTAATGTCATTCAACAAATCTACAGGTGTATTTTTATTAATTTCGGTAAGTGTTGTCCCGTTAATTCTGCTAATAGAAATTCTACCCAAATCATATCCTGTAGCATATACATAATTACCATTTGCTGCCACACCATGCGGATTTGCAGCGTTTATCAATTTTCCGGAAGCATTGGCTATATTAAAATCTCCGTCTGCATCCAGAATTTCATTCGCTTTCAGTGACCCTTCGCTCGTGCTGTAGGTATACTGCCGTAAAAAGATTTTGCTCTGTCCTTGCACGTTAATATTGAATACGCCCGGATCGCCATTCAAATTCTTAGTGCGCACAGCTTGGGGTGTACCATCGACCGTCGTAGTTACACGAGAACCTGTGATTGTACCCATGATACTACTGGAATAGTTAGAAGGAATGGTTACCATCAAATTGGCTGCATCTACAGGCATTTCTGGCACGAAAAACATACCGGTCAAAATACCTGCCACATAAAAAGCTCTACGAATTTTCTGAGAATGTACATGAGACATAAGTCATTCTTCCTTTCTCTGAGTTGAATCAGATACCAAAAACATAGAAACTACAATCAACCATTAAAACTCATAACGAATGCTAGCATAATACGTTCGGCCCTGCAGTGGATATTGCGAATTTACATATAGATTATCTCCTTCTGAGATTTTCATTTTGGGGTTGCGATTGAATATATCATTACATCCAAACGTCAGCTGCCAGGAGTTGTTTGGCTTCAACTTGATACCTGCATTTACCACAGTAACCGATGGTGTCGGACATCCCAAGTCCATATCCATGTAGGTATCATATGAATCTGTATAGTGCGCCTCACCAAATATAGTAAATTTTGGACTTGGGAAATATGACAATCTCAAATTGCTTTCCCATTTTGGCTGATAGGTAGCATTGACATCAAACCATTCTCCGTCACCTCCTGGAATGTGTGAATCAATTTTCTGCTGGGCTTTGATCTTTGTATAAGTGGCCTCTAAATCCAGACTGACGTGCTTCCATTTCAGACCGCTTTGCAATTCAATCCCATGTACCTTACCCCGACTATCATTGGTATAGCACCAAAAATCCTTAGATTTTCTACGAAGCTGAAGCATACGGTCTGTATCTCTCCAGAAATAGGTCAGCGTTGCATATGCATCCGATTTCAAAAATTTACCATTCCACAACGTACTGAAGTCAAACTGCTTTCCGTATTCCGGACGAGGAAAGGAAGCCTTTTCCCAGGTATCTGTCGGCATTGGCAGAATGCCTGCGCCATCCCCTGCAATTTCATACATATTGAGTAAACGATAGTAAGTACCGCCAGTCATACGGAAAGTCAGGTTATCGTTGACATTCTTCTTTAATGCCAGCTGCCATGTTCCTTTTCGATCCCGCTGGCTGTCCCTTGGATGGAACCAGCGAAATGCGTGAGAAGAACCATCTGGCTTTTCATAAAAGTTTGGCGAATCGCTATGTCCAATAATGGTAGAAGAATTAAATCGCCAAGATGGTGTCAAGAACCAGGTTGCTTTTTTGTCCAGCGTAATCGTGTCCTGTACCTGCAAATTCAATATTTTCTGCTCGAATTGATTTCGGATTTGCCAACTTGTCCATAAGCCAAAACTTTCTTCTGTGAAGTTTTTTAAAACAGCAGCCATATTAGAACCATCAATATTCAGTTTTTCATAGGAATAATTGGCTTGAAATTCTAAGATTTGTCGATCGGATAACTTATAACTCCCATCCATTTGTAAATTATATTTGTTTGATGTGTATTCACTCCACGCCCTGAGTACAGAGTACATCCAAAAATTATCGGAAGCACTATTGCCCCAGTTCACATAATTTCCTTCTTCATCCCAAGGGTAATTGAGCTTGTTTTCTGCTCGATATTTTTTCTTCTGATGCTGGTAATCCACAAACCAGCCCCATTCCAGACGTCCGTTCTGCTGGCGGTTTTGCAGCATCATATTATAAGTATCTAATGTCTGCTTTTTGCTATCCGCCCACACTGAATCAAAGGTATCTGTTCCGATCCCTATATCATGTCCATTATCAGCGACAGACTCCAGCCCCCAGGTCGAGTCAGGAAGGTGTCTATTGATATGATCATAGGAAGCCTTCACCATCCAATTGTCATTCTGCCACTTAATTAAACTACTAATATTCTTCCTGTCGTTATATTTACGATGTCGTTCTGCTTTTTCTTTTTCCAGTCTTTTAAAGTTCTCTAAAGTGCGCTTCTTAGTATCCAAGTCATTCTTCGTTTTTTCATATTCTCCAGAAGTTTCTGGATCGAGGTCCTTCTTCTTATTATTCAATACATCGGCTTCACTTTTTATTTCATCAATTTTTTGATTTAGCTTATCTTTATATTCAGGATCAGTAGCTAATTTATCTTCAACTAATTTGGATACTTGTTTTTTTTCTGTGGCAAAATGTGAATCTTCAAAATACCCAGTTTTATTATCCCAGGAATCTTGCAAATTATATAATACTAAATTAGCTTGCGCCTCTTTATTTCGTTGAATAGTTTTTTTTGCTAGCTTAATTTGCCTTTCCGTCTTATATTTCCCCGAATCTATATTACTTTGCAATTTTTCAATATTTTTAGTATAGTTATCATACTCACGTTTAAAACGTTCGTCCGAATTATAATAATAAACCGTTGCAGAAGACTTTAGATTCTCATCAGCAAAAGAATTATCCCATTTAGAATACGTATCCCTTAATTCATCTTTTGCCTTTTGGGTATTCACTTCGATATATGAATTAATTAATCCACCATTCCGCACATAGCCCAACCATCCTTCATTATCTACTTTCCCTGCACTATCAATATATTGATTCCTTACATTCTCAGATATATCGCCTCTTTTATACAAATCTTCTATTTTACTTTTATTCCAATTATCTAATGTCAGACTATTCTCAATACTTTCGATCACGCTCGGATACTCATCTAAAACTCGTTGCACCTCTTTCTGATTTTTCGGATCATCATAGGAGTAATTATGATACGGAAAATCCCCTTTGGCTGCTTCATAGTTCAGGCCCACGAGTAAGCTGCCAGAGGCGAGCGGGCTCACCACTTCCAGGCTGGCGCTCTTTCCCCCGAAAGAGGCTTTGCCGAGTTCTGCCGAGATATTCGCCTTTGTCGGTTTCTTCGTCACCACGTTAATGACACCGCCGATAAATGTCCCGCCAAAACGAGCCGGGATATATCCGCGGTAGACTTCGATACGTTCTACATTTTTGACCGGAATGGTGGAGATATCGACAGCTGCATCACCACCGAGGTTCGTCATGACACCATCGACAAAGACACCGACCTGTGCTGCGGTAGAACCACGAACATTGACGACGGTATACTGTCCCTTGCCATTCACTTCACGCACATGCACGCCCGGGACCATTTTCAGTAAATCAGGAAGATCCTTTTGCTCACCCTTATATTCTTCAGGACGAATGACCGTGACGGTACCTGGAGAGAGTTTGGATTCCCAATCAGGGCGTTTCGCTTCGACAGTGATTCCTGCCAGTTCAAATTCCGGAGCATCGGAAGCAGACAACGCCTCTGCTGCACCTACCCCCCCCGAAAAATTGTTCGTGATGCTGCACAGCGTCGCCACCACGGCCGTACCTAAGATGTGTAAATAGTGTTTCCTATTCATCATATGTACCTCTCTTCCCTGAAGAAACGGTGCTTTCTCCTCATCACCGTCTCTCCGACCGATACAAAAAAGCCGCAGAAAAGCAGGCTGTGCTGTGTACCCATTTCATGGCACAAAAGCACGCTCTGTATCTGCGGCTATTCATTCGATAGCTTTTCGATTTTCAGGAAAATCATAGGTCTGCTCTCGCAAAGAGGCTCTGCTACGTGGTTTCTCCCAAGCGGTGCTCTTTTGAAGCCGTACATTCTTTTCATTTCTTTGTGAGGCGCTGCGCCTTTCACACTTTTTGCAAGCACGGCTTCGAGCAGTCAACCCATGTCCCTGACTTTGAACGAGCCAGGTTTCCTGCAGTAGAAACAGGCAGGCACTCTGACTGAGTTCCTCGCTTCTCATGTCCTCGTGACGGACTTGCCATGAGAGAGCTCCCCATACAGTTGCGGAACAGTGCCGGATTCTCACCAGCTTCCCCTGTCCTGTTTCATATGTAGTTATCGATTTTTGTATCAGAAAATATAAGTGTGAGCTTTATCGCATCTTATAAAACACAAGTCAGCTCTTTTATCATTATAATGATATAACTGATAAAACGCAAGCAATCTCTAATAACTAAATAATAAATTATGTCTATAGCATTAATTTTAAGCGTGCTTTGTCTCTCTTTTATATCATCGCGCAAGCCTGACGCAGGGGCCTATGAAGACGCATAAAAAACATCCGCACTTCCATGAAAGAGGTGCGGGTGCATCATATGACAGCAGTTTTTTATTTTTTCCCATACACGACGCCGGAGACGACGGAGAGCCTTTTCCCGAGATCTTTATATTTTCCCTCGTCATACTCGGCATAGCAGATCTCCTCGCCCTCGCCCGCCTCAGCGAGGACATGCCCCAGGGGATCGATGAAGCGGGAGTGTCCGCCGAGGACGACATCCTTATAGGTACCTGCCATATTGACGGCGCAGATGCAGATGCCGTTCTCGATGGCACGGGCAGCGGAAAGGACACGCCACTGGAAGATATGCTTCTTCGGCCAGGAAGCGGGCGCAAGGACGAGGGTCGTCCCGGCCTTTGCCATTTTTCTCCACATCTTCGGGAAATAGAACTCATAACAGACAGCCATCCCCGTCTGGATGCCATGGATCCTCGTCTGCATGAGCGCATCCCCCGGACGAAAGAGCTTGGCTTCGAGGTATCCTTGGAAAAGATGCCGCTTGCTGTACTCTGCGATGCACTTTCCATCCGGTGCAAAAAGGAAGCCTGTATTCCGTATGATGCCACCGTGACGGATAGGAAGTGTCCCCGGAGAGAGCGTCACACGGTGCGTCCTTGCAAAGTCAGAGAGCTTTTCGAGAAGCGCAGCATGGCGGGAAAGGATATGCTCTTCGAAGTGATGAAAATTATAGCCGATCGTCCACAGCTCGGGGAGTACAAGGAGATCACTCTTTTCTGCCGCTTCTTCCATCATGGAAAAAGCACGACTGATATTTCTCTCCACGTCACCGGAAGCAGACGCCATCTGGATCATTGCGATACGCATGGAATACTCCTTAAAAACGAAAGAGGAGGAAGAGAAGAAGCCCTGCCGTATCAAAAAGGCTGTGAAGCCATCCTTCACAGCCTTTTGTAAGTCAAATGTAAGGGAAATGCCCGCCGATCACAGCACGCGATTGGCTCCCATGTAGCGATCATGCCAGTAACCGCTCTTCATGGTCGCGACCGCGACGCCCTGGCTGCTCGTGGCACTGATGAAGTAACCGTCACCGAGATAGAGCCCGGAATGAGAGATGCCTTCGGCATAGGTCTGGAAATAGACAAGATCCCCGGGCTTCAGTGCGTTGACAGATACCTTGCGGCCCGCACTATACTGTTCATCCGCTCCGCGGGGAAGGACGATGCCCTTCCGGTTGAATACGTACTGGATGAAGCCGGAGCAGTCGAAGCCTCTTGGCGTCGTGCCACCAAACTGGTACGGTACGCCGACATATTTCTTTGCTTCGTCCATGATGGCTTTCACTGTCGAAGACATCGCGTTTTCATGGTGCCACTGAACGGTCGCATCATCGATGCCCATAAAAGCCTTGTGATTCGCCTCGTGTCCAGCCTTGCGTGTCGATTTCTCCGGCGCCCAGCTCATTGCCTTTCCCATCAGGGCTTTGTATGTCGCAGGCCCCACGATCCCATCGACGTCCAAATGCTTTTTGAACTGGAACTTCTTGACCGCAGCTGAGGTTTGGCTGTTATAGTTACCGTCCGCTTTCAGGCGGTAGCCATTGGAGATCAGCCGACGCTGAATGTTCTGCACTTCCGGTCCTCTGGAACCCACCATGTAGTCTGCCATCGAAATCTGCCCCGCCCCGAAAGCAAGAAATCCTGCCAGGAGCAGTGCGCTGCACTTTTTCTTCATACGCTGCACTTCCTTCATCCTATTTTCTTCTATCGCTATCCGTCTATTCGATTGTCAGTCTCAATTTCCTTTCTATTGTAACATAATTGTAAGAAATCGAAAAGGGGAAAACAGGAGAGGCGGGCCTTTCCCCGTCAATTCTTCTCTCCCTTGTCAAAGAGTTCCTCACGGCTTTCTCCGTACACTTTCCCGCTGATGAAGTTCCGATCCACCATCATTTCGATGTGATAATGTGGATCGATCGAGAGAAGCTCTTTCTGGAGTGCCTGGTAGATTTCCCGATCTGTCTTTCGGCATGCGCCCTTGAGCTGGACTTCGAAGGAGATATGAATAGTATCTCCCTGTTCTTCGGCGAAGAAATCATGGTAGGACAAAGGCAGGCCGGAGCGGTAAATGGCTGCTTCCAGATCGCGCTGGTACTCGCCTTCCTTCGGATTTGATACAGCTTTCGGGTCAGCATGAATGGTCGCCTGCACCTTGAGCTTCTCGCGAAGGGTGGTCATGACATTTTCAGCCAGCTCATGGCTCTCGACGAGACTCAGATCGCTGTCGAGCTCGACATGGGCCGTGGCAAAATGGTTCTCCGGCCCATAGTCATGGACAATAAGGTCATGGACACCATAAACGCCCGGACACTGAAGGATCGTATCCTTGATCTCCTTGTACAGCTCTGCATCCGGCGTCGCCCCTAAGATATCATTCACCGCCTGCTTCATGATGCCATAGCCGGTCCAAAGGATGAAGAGGGACATGATGACGCCCATCACACCATCGATGTGCCAGCCGAAGAAATATTCCACGAGCGTCGCGACAAGGACACCTGCCGTGGAGAGCATATCCGAGAGCGAGTCGGCGCTGTAGGCCAGAAACGAATCCGAGGAAAGCCTTTGGCTGGCTCTTTTATACCACCATGCCAGGAAGAGCTTCCCGATGAGGCCGAAGACCAGAATGCCGGCGACAATCGGCGTAAAGTGGGTATCTTCCGGATGCAGGATCTTCTCGATGGATTCCCTTCCGAGTGTGATCCCTACATAGAGGATGACCGCTGCCATCACGGTCGAATTGATATACTCCAGACGCCCGTGTCCGAAAGGATGCTCACTGTCAGATGGTTTCGCGGCATAGTAGAAGGTCATCATGAGCAGGAGCACCGAGCCCATATCAGTGATGTTATTGAAGCCATCACCCATGACAGAGAGGAAACCGCTCTGCCAGCCTATGAATACCTTCACGCCGCCCAGAACAAAGTTCACGGCCAGACCGACCAGCCCGACAAGGATCGCCTGCTGTGTACGCGATGCCGAAGCATCAGTAGAAAGGATTTGCATAAATAATCTCCTATAAAAAAATAGTGGCAATATGCCATGCTGTGAAGTAAGAAAATCAAGAGTCGCTAAGGAAATGCTGACGACTTTACTCATACATTTTCATAGCTGCTTCTCATTGAAATGAATAGCCCTCTCATATGCGCTGATGCATGTGCTCCTACCCCCGATTCATCGGACTACCTAAAAATGCCCCATATACGCCAAAAGGCTCTCCACAGGGAGAGCCTTTTTTCCATTTGGGACAAGCGGTAGGACAGAGCCTATTATTCATACTTGTCAAAGTCGATATCATTCAGGATGTCGCGAAGCTTCATCAGTTCATCTTTCGTCAGCGTCAGACCTTTGGTCATCGCCGTATGTTCTTCATTCCAAGAACGCAGATCGAACTTTTCGCCTCTATTATTCCAGCTGGTATAGGTCAGCTGTTTTTTCCATCCATTGGAAGCCGTGGAGAGATCTCCGAGCTCTTCCTGAATCGTATACGTAATTTTTGCAGCCATTTTTTCACCTCATAAATCATGATCAGGTAAGTAACACTAGCGCTATGGTAACATAATGAGACGGGCGTTGCAAGAGGGAAAGCCTAAGATGAGAAAGACGATGAGGGAAATGCCGCATGCACAGGCGTCCGATTTCATCCTTCTGCGCATACAAAAAAGAGCCGAGAGTGTTCGGCTCTTTTTTAGATACACTATGTAAGGAAATACGGATCCCATCGTTATCAGATGGAAGCAGCGTTTCCTTTATTCACACTGCTTGGATTCGACCCAGTTCTGGAAATCGTACTTGGCATCCCGGGAGACATAGGCGAGCTGCACGGGAAGAGAGACGAGGCCCCCCTCTTCTCTGCCGCCGATATACAAATGATTCCACCGGCTGGAGACGCCTGCCACATCCTTGTACGCCACGGGCATGTAGAGCGCGCGGAAGGTGATGTAGTAGTCAAACGTGAAAAAGGACCAGGGGACCGCGACGAGCAGTTTCCTTTCGCAGATGAGTGCGACCGGATGATGCACGCGGTTGATCCGCCACAGGCAGAAGAGAATCACGACAACGGCCAGAACGTAGAAGAGAAATTCATCCTCCTCCATCGCCAAAATCACAGCTGCTGCCCCGAGCAGCACATACATCAGTGAAAGCATGACGATGTAAACTTTCGATCGGTAACATTCCCACTGTACTTTTCCATAAATTTCTTCATTAAATCGATCCATCGTCTCACCTTCATTCTAAAACCTATTCTTTTATCGCCAGAAGATACGCCTATTATACCGAAACAAAGGGGAAAAGGCAAACTCAGCGTCTTCCGATCGGCTGCCAGGGCGCTTTCGAGCGCGGGGCTCCGAAGATCGCATCATAGCGCACCCACTCTCTGGCATCCTTTTCCGTCCATTCCCCGCCGGAAGGCACAGACTTCTCTTCCGATGGAAGCGTCCCTTCCTGATGCCCGCGCTCCTCTTTCACCGGCTTCTGTCTGATATAGGCCTGCATTTGTTCCAGGCGTACTCTTTCCTGCATAGAGAGCCCCTGCTCTGCCGTTACTTCCTTTTTCTTTATTGTAGCAGAAAGAGGGGGCTTTGGTAAAGGTTTTTCATGATAGACCGGTTTTTCCATTTCGTCCGGCAGATCCAGCTCTTTGTCCTCTTCCTGCTTGCCCCAGGTGGTGAGGATTTTCTTGCGAAGCGCCTGATAGTCATACTCGCCATCTGCATCAGCGGCAGATGGCGGCACGCTTTTTTCCTGTGGAGGGATATCCGGCGGCAGATCTACAGGCGGTCTTTTTCTCCTCTTGAAAAGAGCTTTGTAAAGGAAGAATCCCCAGATGATGAGAAAAAGAAGCTGCACAGGTTCAAAGGACATACCATCACCTCCCTGAAAAAACAGGGGAAGTCCTTCCGAAGACTTCCCCTATACGATCCTATGTAAGGAAACACTCCTATCAGCGTTTCCTTAAAGCCCCGATCGCCGCTTTGCGATCCGGCTTTCCGAAGACGGATGAGCCTGCGACGGAAATGGTGACACCGGCTTCTTCGAGAGATCTGATATTATCCGGGCTGACCCCGCCATCGACTTCGATATCAAGATCTTCCCGATGCATCGCCTTTGCCATATCCTTCAGCCTGCGGATCTTATCCAGCGAGTAGGCAATGAATTTCTGTCCACCAAAGCCCGGATTGACAGACATGATGAGGACGAAGTCCAGGATCGGCAGCAGTTCTTCGATCATAGAGAGCGGAGTCCCCGGATTCAGCGCGATGCCGGCTTTCATTCCCTTTTCCTGAATGGCATGGACGAGGCGATCATGATGGACAGCCGCTTCCGCATGGAAGGAGACCATCTGCACCCCCGCCTTCGCCAGATCCTCGAAGTAGACTTCCGGATGCTCGGTCATGAGATGCACATCGAAAGGAAGTGTCGTATGCTTTCGGAGGGCTTTAATGATGGGGCATCCGAAGGTCAGATTCGGCACGAAATGACCGTCCATGACGTCCAGATGGACAAGATCCGCGCCGCCTTTTTCGATATCCTTCAGTTCGGATGAAAGATTGGCAAAATCAGCGGATAAAAGAGATGGTGCGATTTTCATAGAAACCTCCTCGCTTCAGATTCTTTGATTTCTTCTAACAGATGGAGATAGGACAGATACCGTTTTTCCTGGATATCGCCGCGCGTGACAGCGTCCCGGATCGCGCAGTCCGGCTCCTTCGCATGGATGCAGTCGCGGAAGCGGCATTTCCCAAGGAAAGGACGAAATTCACGGTAGAGATACGCCAGATCGTCCGCTTGGATATGAAGCACATCGAGAAGCGTATAGCCCGGGGTATCCATCAGAAAGTTCCCCTTCTCCGTCCGGACAAGCTCGGCGTGTCGGGTCGTAGTGCGGCCGCGGCCGGTGTGCCGGCTGACGGCTCCTGCCTCGAAATGGGTGCGCGCGAGGAAATGATTCAAGAGACTGGATTTCCCGACGCCCGAAGGCCCGGAAAAGGCGATCACAGGGCCCTCGAAGGCAGCCTGCAGTGCGCCCAGCCCCTCACCGGTCACCAGCGAGGTCAGGATGCAGGTATAGCCCGCTTTTTCATAAAGAGCCTGTACCTCTTTCGCGGCGTCTCTCGCTAAGTCGCATTTATTGATCACGAGCAGCGGCTCGATATCCTCATTTTCTGCCATGAGGATCATTTTGTCTAAGATGCCAAGCGAGAGATCCGGCGTGCGGATGGCACTCACCAAGACGAGCTGGTCGACATTCGCGACGGGTGGACGATGCAGGGCATTTTTCCTGGGATACACCCTCGTGATGACGCCTTCACTGCCGAGCCCTGTCTCATATTCGATAGTGTCTCCCACGAGGATATCCGTTTTCCGTTTCAGCTTTCCCCGCGAGCGGCAAAGGGTGAGTTGCTCCCCTTCTCCCGCGATCGCGAAATAGCCGTTCTGATTTTTAAGAATGATTCCTTTCATCAGAGCTCCCTGTCCTGTACGACAGAGCCGTCGATGACGACCTGTACACGCACGCTGCCGCTGCCAGAGACATCCTTGCTGACGGTGCTCCCCGGATTGGCCTTAGCGCTGTATACGGTACGTCTGCCATTGTCATCGGTCACAAGGATATCGACCTGACGCGGATTTCCGCCTTTCGGGATGGAAATATTCACTGTACCGTTCTTCTTTGCCTTCTGCTTGGCCGCGACAGTGAGGTTTACGACCGTATCAGACTTTGTCTCACCGGCCGCCGGATCCTGCGAGACGACCACCGCATTCGCATCATCGATCGAGCCGCCATCGCTCGACGTGATGGTGCCGACAGCCAGTTTCAGAGAAGAAAGTGTATTCTTCGCATCTGAAAGCGTCATGCCGACGACACTTGGAATGCTGACCTTCTGCTTCATATTGATGACGATATTGACGCGCGTCCCCTTCGTCGTCTTGCTGCCGGGTTCCGGACTCTGGGAAATGATGATTTCCGACGGCTTATCCGGATCATTGCCGTTTTCGACCGCTCCGAGCGTGAGGCCGAGCTTGTCGAGCCGTTCCTTGGCCTGAGAAAGGGTCAGCCCCTTGAGGTCAGGGATCAGCATCGCAGAGCCGCCCTTGCTGACGGTGAGGTGGATGATGCGCTTCGCCTTGACATTTGTTCCGGCGATCGGCGTCTGGGAAATGACCTCCCCCGCAGGGACATCGTCGCTGGCGATCTCATCGACAGATACCTTGAGATCGAGCTTCTGCAGCGTCGTCTGTGCGACCTCAACAGGCTTGCCGACGACATTGGGCACCGTGACATTCTGGCTGCTCCAGAAGCTGCCGAAGGAGAAGAAGGCCCATGCAAAGCAGCAGACGAAAAGAACCGCCATGCTGATCCAGATGTATTTCTGCGGCATATTGCCGATGTAGTTCAGGATCTTGCTTTCTTTGGATATTTTTTTCGGCTTCCGTTCCACCTTGTGGATCGGGCGCGTCATCGCCGTGAAGTCGTGCGAAGCCGGTTTGTAAATGGTCGTGGTGAAGCCCTGCGCGATTTTCAGCTCGGAAATAAAATCCCCCACCGTATCATAGCGTTTATTCGGGTCTTTCTGCAGCGCCGTCAGAAGGCACTCTTCGAGCATGGGCGAGATCGCCGGATTGTACTTCGTCGGACGCGGCACATCTCCCTGCATATGCTTCAGCGCGATGGAAACGGCCGTCTCTCCTTCGAAGGGCAGATGGTGCGTCAGCATTTCATAGAGTACGATGCCGAGAGAATAAATATCCGTCTTCTCCGTGATCTTATCCCCGGCCGCCTGTTCCGGCGAGAGGTAGTGTACCGAGCCTAAGATGGACTGCTTGTCGATGACGGTCGAAGAATTGATGGCGCGCGCGATGCCGAAGTCGGTGACCTTCACCTTGCCATCTCCCGTCAAAAGGATATTGTGCGGCTTGATATCACAGTGGATGATGCCATTGTCATGCGCTTCTTCGAGCGCATTTCCGATATCGATGGCGATACGGACTGCCGTATCGATCGGAATGCTCGGATGCGACTGGATATACTGCTTCAGGGTCTGCCCTTCCACATACTCCATGACGATATAGTGGACATCGCCATCACAGCCGACATCATAGATGCCGACGATATTCGGATGCGTGAGCTTGCCCGCGGACTGTGCTTCGTGGCGGAAACGCAGGACGAAGTCTTCGTCTTCTGCGAAATTGCCGTGCAGGATCTTCACCGCCACGACACGATCCAAAAGGATGTCCTTGGCCATATAGACATCGGCCATACCGCCCGAGCCGATCTTTTTGATCAGCTCATATCGTTCGTCAAGAATCTTTCCTATCATTGTTTGCTCCGTCTATTGATTGTTGTTATTGGTTATGGAAATCTAAGAAAACGCTGATTCCGCGAAAGGATCAGCATTTCCCTGAAGGGAGCCGCCCGAAAAAACACGACCGCTGACCGTCCCTTCCTCCGTTCTCATGCAAAAAGTGCCAGAATGACCGACACATTATCCTTTGCGCCGGCGGCATAGACCAGCTCCATCAGCCTTCTGCCCAGCGCGTCTATGTCTTTCTGCTCACGCAGGGGGCTCTCTCCGATCACGCGTGAGAGTGTCTCGTCCTCGACCATGCCGGAAAGGCCATCGCTGCAGAGGAGGAGCAGCGTCCCCTCGCTCACCGGAAAGCATCCCGTATCCACCGAGAGGGGCCGCTCGATACCCACCGCACGCGTGATCTCATTCTTTCTGGGGTGCAGACGCATTTCTTCTTTGGAAATCTTACCTTCTGCCACCAGCTGCATCACGAAGGAGTGATCCACCGTCACTTGGGAGAGGCTGCCATTCTGCCAGACATAGAGGCGGCTGTCTCCCACATGCGCCCAGAAGACCTGCCCCTTAGAAAAGGCGCAGGCGACCATCGTCGTACCCATCGAAGAGAGTGACGGTGTCTTCACCTTTTCAGCGAGGATCGCATCATTCGCTGCCAGTACGGCCTCTTTCACGAGCGCTTCCGATACCGGTTCTTCGCATTTTCTCCGGAAAAAATCTTCTGCAGCAGAAACGGCAAGACGGCTGGCAAGCTGCCCGCCATCATAGCCACCCATGCCATCGGCCAGAAGATATACATCTGGTACAGAGAGCGAGATCGCATCCTCATTGACCTTCCGCACCAGACCGATTTTTGATTCCCCGTAAGTAAGTATCATACCCTGCCTGTCTTATCCAGGGAAATACGGACTCCGATCGGGCATCGATCCGATCCGTATTTCCCTTGGAAGACACAGCGTGATGAAGAGCTCCATCCCTGTGTCTTCCTTGAAATCCTCTTTCCTGCTTCCAAAGACGCAGCAAAGAGAGTGAAATAAGATTTGTACTAATACTAGCATTTTGCAGGAACATAGTCAATTTGGATTGATGACCAAGTGGGAAAATCATGACTGCTTTCCCGCAAAGGCCGCCCACCAGTGGGAATTTTCATCGGGCATACCGCGCCGAGTGGGAATCAGAGTTAGCCCATGGGGCGTGCCGTCCCATGATTGCGTACGAAAGCTTCGCGCTCTCTAGTTAGGAGTTAGGAGTTAGGAGTGGTGGTGCGGCGCATAAAAATATCGAAGCGCCGCGGAGTATACATAGCGGCGATGCCCGAAAGAGGTATTTAGTCACCAGTCACCAGTCACTAGTCACTCCTAATCCCTAATCCCTGGCTACTCATCCCTGCTTTCAAACTTTCCTTAGGAAGCGATATCACATCCCCGCGCCTCATCCATTTCTTTTGATGGCATCAGACTGAAACACCAAATATATGCTCCCCGAATTTCTAATCTGGTGTTCTCTTGTTCGCCCCTTTCCCATGAAGTAATATAATTTCAGAGATGAGAGTGACGAAAAGACCGATGGAATGGAGGATTGATGTCCATGAGAAAAGCCGTAATGATTCTGATCGCAGCCATTCTTTTATGTGGCTGGAATGTCAATGCAGACAGTATGGCCGGCGAAGAGACGTATGAGATCGTGACTGTACAGGACAATGATACGCTCTGGGATATAGCAGCAAAGAAAGTCGATGATCGCATGGATGTGCGAAAATACATCTATGAAGTGCAGCAGCTGAATCATCTGGGGGATGCATGCATACTGACACCGGGCAGCCAGCTAAAGCTCCCTGCCGTCAAAGAGTGATCCACCGGAAAAGCGGTCAAGATCCAGGGAAACAATCAAAAAGCCAGTGGTTGTGAAAACATATTCACACCCACTGGCTTTTTTGCATAGAAAAATCAGCCGACAGAAACGAGCTCGATCTTGAAATTCAGCTCCTTGCCTGCCATTTCATGGTTCGCATCAAAGGTGATGGTCGTATCGGTCTTGGCAGTGACCTTGACAGGGAAACGCTGTCCCATCGGGCCGGAAAGGTACACTTTTTCGCCGACTTCCAGCTCTTCAGATCCCGGCATCTGCTTCTGCTCGATGGTCAGGATGTTGTCCGGATCCGGCATGCCGTATGCTTCCTCCGGCATGAGGTGGATATTCTTGATTTCTCCGACTGCCATATCCTTGACCGCTTCATCGAAGCCTTTGATCATCTGACCGGCACCGCAGAGAAATTCGATCGGATCGCCTCTGTCGTAAGAGGAATCAAACTTGGTGCCGTCGTTAAAGGTACCTTCGTAGTGGACTTTGACTTTTTTGTTCGTGTTGCTCATGGTAGTTCTCCTTGATAGATAAATAAATGTAGTAAGAAAATGCTGATTCAATCGTAGAATCTGACAATGATTGAATCAGTGTTTCCCTTATTTTACCGTCCTGCTCGTTTCAGGAATTCTTCTTCATCGATCACCGGGATGCCTTTGGCTCTGGCTTTTTCCAGCTTGCTGCCCGCGTCCTCTCCGGCAACGACTAGCGTGGTCTTATTCGTGACGGAGCTCTGGGTATCACCGCCCTGCTGCTTGATGAGATCCGAAGCCTCGCGGCGGCCCATGCGGGTGAGCTTGCCGGTCAGTACGACCATCTCCCCTTCGAAAGCACCGCCCGTATGTTCTTCTTCGATTTCCTCCATCGAAACGCCGGCATTGCGGAGCTTATCGATGATCATGAGGTGCTTCATGTCATGCAGATAGTCGAAGAGGCTGCCTGCGATGACTTTTCCGATGCCTTCCGTCTCCTGTATATCGCTCGCGTCGGCTTCCATGAGCGCGCTCATGGTATGGTAACGCTTCGCGATGAGCTCCGCCCCTTTTTCACCGAGGAAACGGACACCCAGCCCGAAGAGCAGCTTCGCAAGTCCCCGCCCCTTGCTGTCCGCAATGGCGGCGATGAGATTCTGCGCGCTCTTTTCGCCCATGCGCTCGATCTGCTCGATGTCTTCCTGTTTCAGGGTATAGAAATCGGAGGGATCATTCACAAGATGATAGGCGATCAGGCTATCCACGACGGAGGGCCCCATGCCGTCGATATTCATCGCATCGCGGGAAGCAAAGTGAATGAGCTTCTCACGGACGACACCGCCGCATTCCGGATTCGTGCAGCGGAAAGCCGCTTCGCCCTCGACGCGGCTGACCGGGCCTCCGCAGACAGGACATGCCGCAGGCATTTCGAAAGGCACCTCCGTGCCGTTTCGCTTCTCCTTCAAGACCTTGGCCACTTCCGGTATGATTTCACCGGCCTTGTAGATAAGGACATAGTCTCCTTCGCGGATGTCTTTCTCTCGGATGAAGTCCAGATTGTGCAGCGTCGCGCGCTTCACAGTCGTCCCCGCAAGATGCACCGGCGTGAGATCCGCCGATGGTGTCAGCACGCCTGTCCGCCCCATCGTGACGACGATCTTCTCGATGCGTGTCTCGGCTTCTTCCGGCGGATATTTGTAAGCCATCGCCCACTTCGGATCCTTGACGGTCGCTCCCAGCGCACGCTGCTCGCTGAAATCATTCACCTTGATGACCATGCCGTCGGTATCATAGCCGAGGTCATGCCGCTTTGTTTCCCACTCGTTCACCCCTTCGATGACCCCTTCGATGGAGCTCCATTTCCGATAGTTCGGATTCACCTGAAAGTGGAAATCGGAGAGCTTCTTCAGCAGTTCCTCCTGGCTTTTGATCTCCATGCCCTCGATGTCTCCGAGTGCATAGGCGAAAAAGGCCAGATTTCTTGACGCCGTCACATGGGGATCGAGCTGGCGAAGGGAGCCTGCCGCCGCATTGCGGCAATTCGCAAAGGGCATGATGCCTGCCTCATCCCGCGCTTCATTCAGTGCGATGAAGGATTTCCGCGGCATGTACACCTCGCCGCGCACTTCCAGATAGGGCGGCGCATTCTCTATATAGAGCGGGATGGTGTGAATGGTCTTCACATTCGCCGTCACATCTTCCCCCACACGGCCATCCCCGCGTGTCAGGCCTTGGACGAGGCTGCCGTTCTCATAAATGAGATTCATGGAAAGTCCGTCGATCTTCAGCTCTGTGATGTACTCCACATGGTCTGTGCCTAGCCCCGTCTTCACGCGGCGATCAAAATCACGAAGCTCGTCCGCGTTGAACGCATTCGCCAGCGAGAGCATCGGCTTTCTGAAGCGGACTTTCTGAAAATCATCGGACGCTTTCCCGCCGACACGCTGCGTCGGGGAGTCCGGCGTCACCAGCTCGGGATACTGTTTTTCCAGATCCACCAGCTTGCGGTACATGTGATCGAATTCAAAATCCGAGATCTCCGGCCGGTCCAGCACATAGTACAGGTAGCTGTGATGGCGGAGTTCTTTCTTGAGTTTCTCTGCTTGTTCTTTGATGTCTTCCGGTACCATAAGTAGTCCTCGTGTAGATAATAAAAAAGGTTATCGGGTTCAAGGTTAGCCCTTGAGCGGCTCCGCTCACTGATTATGAATGAAAGCTTTACTCGAATTAGGAATTAGGAATTAGGAATGAGGAATGGTAGTGCGGCGCATAAAAATATGAAAGCGCCGCAGAGTATAAATAGGGGCGATGCCATGAGCTGACTTTTCAGTCACTAGTTACAAGTCACTAGTCACTCCTAATCCCTAATCCCTAGTCACTCATCCCTAGCAACTTGTCACTCATTTCCCTTCGTTATCGGCGCAAATGCCACCATGAGGCTTCTCATCTTATTCCCCGGGAATTCGATTTTCAGAATCATCTTCTTCCCGCTGCCGGTGACGGAGACGACCTTGCCTTTGCCCCACATAGTATGGACGGCGGTATCACCGACCTGCCAGTCATAGCGTGCGCTCACCGCATTCGGCTTCAGCTTCTTCACGGGAGAGGAGGCTTGTGAGAGGGCGAAGCGGCTCGCTCTTTCAGTGCGGCTTCTTTCCTGAAAATGCACGCGTTCACGTTCTTCTTCCGTGATGACCTGATCCACGAGATCCGGCGGGATTTCCTCGATGAAGCGGCTCGGCATGTATGAATTGATCTTACCGTACATGGTACGCATGTGTGCATTCGACATATAGAGCTCTTCCTTCGCGCGCGTGATCGCCACGTAGCAGAGGCGGCGCTCTTCCTCGAGAGCCGCCGGCTCCATGAAGGAACGGACACCCGGGAAAATACCTTCATCCATGCCCGGCAGGAAGACGAGCGGGAATTCCAGCCCTTTTGCGCTGTGGATGGTCATCAGCGTGACGCGGTCATCTTCCCCTTCATAGGAGTCGACATCGTTCACGAGAGCGACCTTTTCAAGGAATTCCGGAAGTCCGCCTTCCGGCTGCTCGGTGATGAAGTCTTTCGCGACAGAGAGGAGCTCGCCCAGGTTTTCCTCGCGGCTCTGCGCCTGCGGATCCTTGCTTTCCTGCAGCTGCGCTAGATACTTCGTATCAGTCATGACCTTCTGAATCAGCTCGAACACATTCATTTCCGTGGATGCATTCAGGAAATCAAAAATCATCGCGGAGAAATTCGTCAGCTTCAGCTGCGTGGCAGAAGAAAGCCCGCTGCCCTCGATGGCCATGATACCTTCGAACATCGACATGCCGCCGGCATTCGCATAGTCCAGGAGTTTCTGGACTGTCGTACCCCCGATACCGCGCTTCGGCGTATTGATGATGCGCATAAGGCTGATATTATCCTTGAAATTATTGATGACCTTCAGATAGGCCAGCATGTCGCGGATTTCCGCGCGATCGTAGAAGCGCGTCCCGCCGACCATCGTATAGCCGATGCCGCGTCTGACGAGTGCTTCTTCGATGACACGCGACTGGGCATTCATGCGGTAGAGGACTGCCATATCGCCATATGGGCGGTGCTTTTCCGTATGCTCTTTCTGCATGGTTTCGATGATGAAATTTGCTTCCGCATGTTCATCGATCGCCGTGTAGTGCTTGAGATGCGTACCTGCATTGTTCTCCGTCCACAGACGCTTCGACGGGCGGTCCGGATTGTTCTGGATGACCGCATTCGCTGCATCCAGGATCGTCTGCGTCGAGCGATAGTTCTGCTCGAGCTTGATGAGCTTCGCCTTCGGATAGTCCTTCTGGAAATCCATGATATTCCGTAGGTCCGCGCCGCGCCAGGAATAAATGCTCTGGTCCGCATCACCGACCGCGCAGATATTCTGCGTTTCCCCTGCGATGTACTTCGCCATCAGGTACTGCGCATGGTTCGTATCCTGATATTCGTCGATCAGGATATAGTGGAATCTGTCCTGCCAGCGCTTGCGGATGGTCTCGATGGAGAGCAGCTTCGTCGTGATATATAAGAGATCATCGAAGTCGAGCGCATTGTTCTCCTTCATGTGCTTGTCATAGAGCTCATATACATCCGCCGCTTTCTGGTTGAAGAAATTGCTTCCTGCCAGCTCTCTGTACTTCTTCGGATCGATCAGCTGGTTCTTCGCTGAGGAAATCCGGTTCTGCATCGCATTCGGCTGGAACTGCTTATCATCCAGATTCAGCTCCTTCAGGCAGTTTTTCACCAGCGTCTTCGAGTCATCGGAGTCATAAATGGTGAAGCGGTCTGTATACGGCGGATAGGAAGCGATCTCGCGGCGAAGGAAGCGCGCGCCAAAGGAATGAAAGGTGTACATCCAGATGCGGTCCGCAGCGGGGCCCACCAGATTGTGCACACGTTCTCTCATTTCCTGCGCCGCTTTATTCGTGAAGGTGATCGCGAGGATTTCATTCGGATAGATTCCCTGCTCAAGCATGTATGCGATGCGGCAGGTCAGGGCTTTCGTCTTGCCGGATCCGGCACCCGCCATGATGAGCACAGGCCCCTTCACCGTCTCGACCGCCTCGCGCTGCCGGGGATTCAAAGTGTCTAAGTAGTTGTTCATTCGTTTTCCTTTTATAACTGTCAGGAATGGGTTCAAAGGTTCAACGGGTTCAACAGGTTATGGAAGGGGCGCACAATTCATATAGCGCCCCATACTCTATCATATGATACTTCGCGGCGCTTCAAATGATTTATGCGCCGCACCACAACCCGTTGAACTTTTAGAAGCTGGAAAGTAGCTGGGGATTAGGGATTAGGAGTGACTAGTGACTGGTGACTAATGACTTAAATGCCACTTTCGGGCATCGCCCTATTTATACTTCGCGGCGCTTCTGATTTTTATGCGCCGCACCACCATTCCTAATTCCTCATTCCTAATTCAAGCAGAACTTTCATTCACAATCAAGGGGCAGCACGCCCCAAGGGCTAACCCTTTAAGCCTTCATCCCTCATTAAGAAAAGCCCACATGACTTCCGTCACTATGGGCTTTCAGAGCGTCATTTCTCTTATTCAGCGTAAGCTTTCAGAAGGAATGGAGCGACCTGTTTCTTGCGGGACATGACTTTCGGCAGATAGACAGCGCCGTTTTCTGCTTTTTTGCCGAAGGCTTTTTCTGCTGCCTCTTCTGCGCCGAAGGTGAACCACAGATAGGTATCTTCTGCGAGGATATCCGTCACCATGAGGTAGGAAGCCGCATAGCCTTTGGCAGCCTTGGTGGCTTCCAGAGCAGCCATGATATCCGCTTTCTTCGCATTGATCGGAGCGAGATCCATGACGGAGATCTGTCCGCAGCTGAAGGTCTTACCAGCGGATTCGAATTCCTTGGTATCGTTGCCGGCGAGTTTTTCTGCCGAGTAGTCGGAAATGTCTGCGCCAGCTTTCAGCATATCCATGCCGTACTTTTCATAGTCGACACCGGCGATTTCTGCGAGTTCTCTGACTGCGGCCTTATCTTCTTCGGTCGTAGTCGGGGAACGGAAGAGAACGGTATCGGAGATGATCGCAGAAAGCATCATACCGGCGACAGCCTGAGACGGTTTTACGCCAGCAGCCTTGTAGAGACCCCAGATGACGGTATTCACGCAGCCCACCGGACGGACGAGGATGAAGATCGGATTCGTGGTTTCGAAGTCACCGATGCGATGATGGTCAATGAGTTCCAGTACATCGGCCTCTTTGGCCCCATCGACGCACTGCTTGGATTCATTGTGATCGACAAGAATGAGCTTCGTGCCGGCTTCGACTTTTTCGAGGTATTCCGGTGCGGGGGCCTTGAAATAGTCCAGCGCATACTGGGTTTCCTTATTCGGTTCGCCCGCTCTGGCAGCGACCGCTTCCACGCCCTGCTGCTGCTTCAGGTAGGAATAAGAAATCGCAGCCGCGATGCTGTCGGTATCTGGGGATTTATGTCCGATGACGTAAACTTTGCTCATGATTGAAATGCTCCTTTACCATGCAAAATGCAATAAAATTCTTACCCATTATAGCATGATTGACCATTGGCGTATAGAGAGAAGAGACTTGTGACTAGTAGCTGGTGACTGGTGACTAGTGACTGGTAGCTAGGGATTAGGGATTAGGAATGACTGGTGACTGAAATGCTACTTTCGGGCATCGCCCTATTTATACTCCGCGGCGCTTCCATATTTTTATGCGCCGCA
>JAJWRZ010000166.1:0-4036 GCA_021633965.1 Dialister sp. | reverse complement strand
GCATGCCCCATCTCGCTACGCTCGAAATGGCGTCTCACTGGATTTTAGCGTCGCTGCGCTCCTAAAAATCCAGTTCGCTTGCACATATTGCCTTCGCAGCTATTGAATCCATTGTACCTTCTTGCTCCCCACACAAAAAAGCCTGCCCATCACAGGGCAGGCTTTTTTGCGTGCATCATTTCTTGATACAAATATCAGACAGCTGACGCTTCGGTACGCAGTAGTCCTTTTTCTCATCGAGGAAGTACTTGATCGAGCCGTTTTCAGGCACGCCCACGATATGGCTCTCACATCCCGGATAACCGAGGGCGATGAGAAGGCGCGGATTCCAGTCCGCAGGAAGCGAAAGAAGCTCCTTCACCTTCGGGAATTCCACCGCGCCCAGCATGGCTGAGCCGATGCCGTGTGCATACGCATTCAGCGTGATCGTCCGTGCAGCGATGCCCACGTCGATGTCGTCCCACGGATTTCCGCGGCCCTCTTTGCAGATGAGGACAAAAGCCACGGGCGTTTCGCCTGCCTTCGGGGTGCCAAGCTCCGGCGGGAGCGCGCCCGCCCAATGGATCAAAGGCTGCATGGCGGCGGTGAGAGAGGGCTCTCTGACCAGCACGTAGCGCAGTACCTGGGCATTCATTGCACTGTTTGTGATGCGGACATTTTCCATGAGTTCAGCCAGAATGCCCGCATCGATCTCCTTTGGCTGGAATCTGCGGTACGTCCGGCAGCCGATGCATAGTTCATTGAAATCCATTTGATGTGCTCCTTTGCGTAGGGACTGGTGACTAGGAATTAGTAGCTAGGGATTAGGTTGGTGATACGAGAAAATCGCTAATTTCAAATTTCCGCGGCGCTTAGATCCTTCGACTCAGCTCTCCTGTTTCAGATAAGCCATTTTTTTAACATACGACGTTTTTCTCCGCTCAGGATGACGAAATGCGCCGTACCACCATTTCTCATTCAAGAGAGGCTTTCATCCCCAATCAAGGGCAGTACGCCTCATGGGCAAACTCTGAACCCTCAATCATGGATCAGACGCAGGACCTGGGTGACCGTCTGACGGAGATTGGCTGTCGTGACATCTTTCCGCATGGCCTCTTCCGCATCCATCGCCTCATGCAGGATGGGGAAATAGGCATCGATGCCATGCTCATTGACAGAAGCGGCTTCTTCTGCCGCACAGCCGCAGAGAGCGATGGTGCGGCAGGAAGGCGCGCAGCGCTTGGCGAGCTGTGCGACGCCGACAGGCGCCTTGCCCATCGCGGTCTGATGATCCATTCGTCCCTCGCCGGTGATGACAAGGTCGGCGGATGGAAGTGCATCCGCGATGTGGATGGCTTCGAGGACCAGCGTGATCCCGGGCGTCAGCGATCCATTTAGAAATGTATGGAATGCGAAGCCAAGACCTCCGGCGGCGCCTGCTCCGGGGATAAGAGCTGCCGCCTTTCCGGTGAAGCGTTCGGCGAGAGCGGCAAAGCGGGCGATGTCAGCGTCCATGCGGGTAGCGATCTCGGGAGTCGCGCCCTTCTGCGGACCGAAGACATGCGAACAGCCCTCGCTGCCGCAGAGCGGATTCGTCACATCACAGGCGATGTCGAAGCGGCATTCCCGAAGGAGCGGAGATACCTCGCTGTCATCGATGCGCACGATCTTCGCCAGATCACGGCCGTAGCCTTTGACACGGCTGCCATCTTCCTGATAGAAATGATAGCCCAGCGCCGTCAGCATGCCGATGCCGGCATCATTCGTCGCACTTCCACCGATGCCGATGATGAAGTGGCGGCATCCACGGGACAAGGCAGCACTGATGAGCTCGCCGAGGCCGTAGGTGGTGGTATTCATCGGATTTCTAAAAGCCGGCGGCACAAGAGGCAGTCCGGAGGCATCCGCCATCTCGATGATAGCCGTGTGGCTCTTCGGCAGCCAGCCATAGCGGCTTGCGACCGGCTGCCCCAGAGGCCCTGTCACCGTGACGGGGACGATGTCTCCGCCAAGACCCGCCGTCAGCACATCGACCGTCCCCTCCCCGCCGTCTGCCAGCGGAAAGACCTCGACCGAGTCAGACGGATAGCGGGAAAGGATCGCCTCTTTGATCGTATTTCCTGCATCCAGAGACGAGAGACAGCCCTTGAAAGAATCCATGGCAATGATGGTTTTCATGCGTGACCCTCCTGCTGGTTACAGTAGAACAAGAGAAGCAAGGAAAATGCTGACCATGGAAACAATGCCGACGACGAGCGTCATCATACTCTGTGTCCGGTAGCCATCCTGCGGATCAAGCCCGGTGAAATTGGTGACGACCCAGAAGTAGCTGTCATTGGCGTGCGAGACAGTCATCGCGCCCGCACCGATCGCCATGACCGTCAGAAGCGCAGCCATTTCAGACTGCAGACCCAGAGCAGACATCATGGAAGCCGAGTCCGTGTACATGCCCATGATGCCCGCTGTCGTGGTGATCGCGACCGTGGAGCTGCCCTGCGCCGTCTTCAGGATGGCAGAGATCAGGAATGGGAAGAAAATGCCGACCGAAGAAAGGAAAGCGGCATTGGCTTTCATGAATTCGACGAAACCGGCTGCCGTGATGACCTTGCCCAGTACGCCGCCCGCTGCCGTGACAAAAAGGATCGGTCCCACCGTTTTCAGCGTCTCATCCGTGATGGCTGCGAAACGATTCATCGTGTGCGTGCTGGCAAGCAGGCGCACAGCCAGCAGCAGACCGACGGTGAGCGCGATGATAGGCGTAGCAAAGAATTTGCAGAGAACGGCAGAAGAACCCTGAAGACCGATCATAGAAACAAAAGAACCCAGAGCCATCAGAATGACAGGGATGACGATCGGAGCGAACGAGGAGAATGCACCCGGCAGCTTCCCGAAGCCAGCCACCAGCTCCTCATAGCTTTTTTCCGTATCCGGAGACTCCTTCTCATCTGCGTGGACAGAGATATCCTTCTTTGCGATATATAAAGAGAAAATATAAGCAGCAGCCAGCGCCGGTACGGAAGCGATGACACCCGCGAGGATGACGCCAGCCAGATGGTCAGCCAGACCCAGAGAGCCGGCTGCAGCGATCGGGCCAGGTGTCGGCGGGATGAATACATGAGCCGCATACAGACCTGCGGAAAGAGCTACGGCCATGCCCGCCGGGCTTGCGCCCTTGAGCTTGCGGCACAGCGCCTTACGGATCGGATTCAGAATAACAAAGCCGCTGTCGCAGAAGACCGGAATGGAAACGATCCAGCCCATCAGCATCAGCGCCAGCTGCGGATGCTTCTCTCCGACGAAACGGATCACCACATCCGCAAGGCGGATGGCAGCCCCCGTCTTCTCCAGAATGAGCCCGATCAACGCCCCTAAAATGATGACGATACCGATGCTGGAAAATACACCGGAGAACCCCGAACCAATGATGCCGGGGATCTTCTCCAGCGGCAGTCCCACGACCACCGCCAGAACGAGCGACGTCCCCATCAGTGAGAGAAACGGATGGATGTGGAACTTCGAGATTGCTACGATCATCAAAATGATCGCCAGACAGAACACAATGAGTAGCGGAATGCCAGTCATAATACATACCTCACTTGTATCAACTAAAAAGAATGAATGAATCAATAACGCGTATAGTATAGCACAAGCGAGGAATAAAAGTATACTATTTTGCACAATTTCCATGGAATAAGCGTATGGGAATATATGATATACATATATAATTGACGTAAAACCGCCCGGCAGGGCATCTGCTTTGCGGGTCCTGCTTTCAGGCAAGAGAGCAGAAATGCAATGCCGCTTCACCGCGCCTATATAAATAGTATATATACTATACGCTCATCTCGATGACGAGCTGGCTTTGTGAAGCGTGCTTGCCATCGTCACATAGAACGGAGCGAGAAATCTTTTTCGGTTGCGGAGGACAGGCAGTGGCAGTAAGACGCCCTATCAAAAAAACATGGAAAAAACCAGTTGACACAAGAAAGGCAGTGTGGTAAGATAATACCCGTCGCTGATGAAGCGGCCCCGTTCGAAAGAGCTTCGAAAAATAATT
>JAJWRZ010000007.1:0-26206 GCA_021633965.1 Dialister sp. | reverse complement strand
TTCTGGCCGGAAGTGATGAAGCCATTCGCCCCGAAGATCCCGACGCTGCTTGGTATCATCATGTTCGGCATGGGCATGAGCCTCACCCCCGGTGATTTCAAGAATGTATTCAAGCAGCCGAAGAATGTAGCGATCGGCACGGTGCTGCAGTTCATCATCATGCCTGCCGCTGCTTTCGCACTGATTCATCTCTTCGCCCTTCCGCCGGAAATCGCGATCGGCGTCGTTCTGGTCGGCTGCTGCCCCGGCGGCACGGCTTCGAATGTCATTTCCTACATCGCCAAAGCCGACGTCGCTCTGTCTGTATCCATGACGATGGTGAATACCATCCTTGCGCCATTTGTCACGCCATTCCTGGTGTGGCTCATTGCCGGTGCCTGGGTCAATATCGATTTCATGTCCATGATGATGTCCATCGTGAAGATGGTGCTCCTGCCACTGCTCATCGGTGTCGGCATCAACTATTTCTTCCCGCGTCAGGTGAAGAAGGTGAATACGATCATGCCGATGTTCTCAGCGCTGGTCGTCATCATCACGGTCGGCTGCGTGGTCTCCCTCTCCGGGCGCACCATCCTTGACAACGGCCTTGTGATCCTCGCCGTCGTCATCCTGCATAACCTCTGCGGCATGCTGCTCGGCCATGTCTGCGCCCGCCGCTTCGGTCTCAATAAGGCACAGACCCGCGCTATGACCATCGAGGTCGGCATGCAGAATTCCGGTCTGGCTTCCACGCTGGCTCTCATGTACTTCACAGCGGCCGGCGGCATCGCAGGCGCTATTTTCTCCGTCTGGCACAATGTGTCCGGCTCCCTCTTCGCCTCCTACTGTGTAGGCAAGGATGAGGAAGCAGAGAAGGAAAGCAAACTGTCTTCTGCGGTTGAATTGAAATAGTTTCCCGCAAGCAAAAAGAGATTCCGATTTTTCGGAATCTCTTTTTATTTAACGATGAAATAGTGCACCACACCTTGCTGACATGAAAATTTCCCTTCTAACAGATCCTCAGCACACGTCTCCCCTCTTCCCAGCCGCTCAGATGGCGGAGGAAGAAGCGGGCGATGATGCCGGTGATGAAGACGGAAATCAGCGTGCCTTCACGGACGCCCTCGATGCTCCCGATTTCCACATAGGAGAGACAGATGGCGAGCGTCACGAGGATCCCATCGTTTGCGATCTTGACCTTGCCGAAGTCCAGGTGATAGGTATCTGAAATGGTATAGACGAGGCCCTCCCCCGGAAGCTTCAGAACGTCCGCGATACCCTGAAGTGCCACCCCCAGAGAAACCATGGACGCACCGAGGAAAAGAGTGATGAGCTTTTGCCAGTAAGCGTCCGGCGTGATGTTTCCGAAAGCCTGCATACAGAGGTCGATGAAGGCCGCAAAAATCATCGTCATGGGCGCCTGCAGCAGCTGCACCTTCGGGAATTTCTTTTTCAATATCAGCATCTGTCCCAGAAGGAAGACCATATTGACCACAAAGGTTGTCTCCCCGAACGTGAAGGGAAAAGTCTCGCTCATGACATAGGGCAAACTGGAGATCGGAGAAGTCCCGAGAAAGCTTTTCACCACCAGCACGATGCCGGCGGATTGGATCCATAAAGCCACTAAAAAAAGCAGCCAACGGCTGACAACAGACATGCTATTCCTCCTTTATAGTATGTCTATTGTACGGCGAAGACCGCTCGGGTGTCAAATGATTTAGGGTGCAGGTTGATGGGTTCAAGGTTCAGGGTTAGCCCGCGGGGCGGGTCGCCCTTTGATTCCGTTTGAAAGCCTCGCTTGAATGAGAAATTAGAAATGAGAAATGGTGGTGCGGCGCATAAAAATCAGAAGCGCCGCGAAGTACAGATGGTGGCGATGCCCGAAGGTGGCATTTCAGTTACCAGTCACTAGTCACAAGTCACTCGAGGCTCCTAATCCCTAGCCCCTAATCCCTGGCTATTAATCATCCCTGCTTTCAAACTTATCCTCTAGGGCGTATCACCCTTTGATTCCGTTTGAAAGCTTCGCTGGAATGAGAAATTAGAAATGAGAAATGCGAAATGGTAGTGCGGCGCATAAAACAATGAAGCGCCGCGGAGCATAAATAGGGCGATGCCCGAATTCTGTTTTTTCCGCCTTCCTTTGAAAGGAGGTGGCGCGAAACGTCGGAGGTTGTCTCAGCTTTTCTCGGCCTACCCCTTTCCCTTCGGGCGTTCCCCTTCCAAAGGAAGGGGATAAAAATTTGCGGCGAAGCCGCCACCTTCATTTCTCATTTCTCATTTCGCATTTCTAATTACATCAAATTTCATCCTCGTCCTGAATATGCAGTTTCTTTCTCCAGTATCTCGAGTAGATCGCGCCGAGCGGATTGTGCGCAAGAAGTCTGTCTTTCACGACAAGAGATGTGACGGGGCCTACTGCATTCGATGTGAAGATCGTGTCATGTCCCACGCAAAGGCCGCAGATGATATTGAGATCCACGCCTTTTTCCGCCAGAAACCTTGCCTGATACTTCGGATTGCACATCGCTTCATGCTCCGCTTCCGGATGCACCTGCTTTAAGCCGAAGTTTTTCTTCGCAAAGGAACAGTTCTTGCAGCAGAGGGAGTAGACCTCGAAACCCTGCTGGCGGAAGTATTTCACGATGTACCTGGCTTCTTCATGAAGACCGATGCAGAAGGCCAGTCCGAGCTTCTTGTAGCCCATCCGTTTGGCAAATTCAGCGGTCTCCTGCAGACGGCAGATGTCGCTGTAGTATGTCCCTTCGACATAGGCCGCCGCCTCCATGATTTTCCGTTCTTCTTCGGTATAGGCCTTACGGATTTCCTCTTCTTTCACACCCGTACAATTCGCCCCACGGGTATAGCAGGCATGATGCGGGCAGTTTGCACAATCAGCTTTCATAATGGTTCCTCCTTTTATTTTTACACCTGTCTCTATTATAGCGCAAAAAAGAAAGTTAGGGATTGGGGAGTGAATGGTGACTAGGGACTTGTGACTAGGGACTAGGTGGTATGGAACGTCATTCACCATTCTCGCCCCTTCCTTTGGAAGGGGCAATCGAGCGCAGCGAGGCGGGGTTGGACACGCATTTGTTAAAATACGGTTTTCCCCGTGTCGTCATCCCGAAAAAACAACACCTGTGTGCTGCCTCTTTCTACTTTCGCGCGTCCTTTATCGGCCTGCAAGGAGGATTTCTCGACTTCGCTCGAAATGACGATACACATGAAACGGCTTCCACCATTGTTCTTTCTCTTTCTTTCCGATACAATAAAGAAAACTACTTTCCCACTTGTTGTAAAAGGAGACCGCCTATGACTTCTTTCCTGCTCTTGACGGCCATTGTGATCTTTGCCTGTGTGTTTTTGAACCGTGTCTCGGACAAGCTCGGCATCCCTGTACTTCTCGCCTTTATCCTGCTCGGCATGTTTTTCGGTTCGGATGGTCCTATCAATATTGCTTTTGAAAACTACAACTTTGCCGAAGAGATCTGCTCGACCGCACTCATTTTCATCATGTTCTACGGGGGCTTCGGGACGAACTGGTCCATGGCAAAGCCTGTCGCCGCCCCTGCGATCGTGCTTTCGAGTGCGGGCGTCGTCGTGACAGCACTTTTGACAGGCGGATTCATCCACTTCATCCTAGGCGAACCATGGCTTCTGAGCTTCCTCATGGGGTCGGTCATCGCCTCGACGGATGCTGCATCCGTCTTCTCCATCCTTCGTGCGAAAAGACTGAATCTCAAGTATCACACCGCCTCGCTCCTGGAAGTAGAGAGCGGCAGTAACGATCCCGCCGCTTACATGATGACGATCATCTGCATTTCTCTCATGCATGGTTCCGCTGACCTTTGGAGGACGCTCACACTTCTCACAGCGCAGATCGTTTTCGGGCTTGCCTTCGGCTTCGGCATCGCAGCCATCTCGAAGTGGGCGCTGAAAAAGACCGACTATCTCGCAGGCGGCTTCGACATGGTGCTTTTGACCGCCATCGCTATCTTTGCCTATGCCGCTCCCGCCATGCTGGATGGAAATGGCTACCTCTCCGCCTATATAGCCGGCATCATTTTAGGAAACAGCGATTTCCCCGGAAAACGCTCTATCGTTCATTTCTTCAATGGCGCAACGAATCTTCTCTCCATGATGATCTTCTTCCTGCTTGGACTTCTCTCCACGCCATCGAAGCTCCCTGAGATCGCATGGCCTGCCTTCCTCATCGCGCTCTTCCTGACCTTCGTGGCAAGGCCTCTCGGCGTCTTCGCTCTCCTTGCCCCTTTCAAAACGCCCGCTGCCGCAAGCGCTCTGATCTCCTTTGCAGGCCTTCGCGGCGCCTCTGCCATCGTCTTTGCCATCATTGCTTATACGCAGGCGCCGGTGAATGACATCGTCTTCCATGTCACCTTCTTCATCGTTCTTCTTTCCATCCTCTTTCAGGGCGCGCTTCTGCCTCTCGCAGCGAAGAAGCTCTCTATGATCGATCATGAGAACGATGTCATGAAATCCTTCACGGACTACACGGAAGAGATGCCGGTACAATTCATCCAGTTTACCCTGCCCGCGGGGCATGCGTGGTGCGGGCAGGCACTCTCAGAGATCGCATTCCCTCCTGAGACGCTCGCCGTCCTTCTTTCCCGCGGCGCCGAGAAGATCATCCCGAATGGCGACACGAGACTCTCTGCCGGAGATACGCTCGTCCTTTCCGCTTTGAGCGTCACTCCTGTCACAGGTCTTGCCCTCTCGGAGATCCATGTCACGAAGAAGAGCCGCTATTACCAGAAGAGTCTCTCCTCTCTCCACCTCCCCCACGGTCATCTTGTCGTCCTCATCCTAAGGCAGGGAGAAGTCATCATCCCGAAAGGAGATACCGTACTCGAAGCGGGAGACGTGATGGTGATGAATGGAAAAAATTAGGGACTGGTGACTGGTAGCTAGGGACTAGGAAATCCTCGCGAGCTGAGCAGACCCCTGGAGAGGGGTCGCGCCAAAGGCGCCGGATAGAGTGCCCCGCAGGGGCACAACTCTACGTAGCCGTCAGCGTCCCATCTGCGTGAATCGTTTTTCGGCTATCCCCAAGCAACCCACTGGCGTTAGGTTTCACCGGTTCAACAGGTTCTACGGGTTCAGCGGGTTCAACAGGTTCTACGGGTTCAGCGGGTTCAGCGGGTTCAGCGGGTTCAGCGGGTTCAGCGGGTTCAGCGGGGAAGGTGCGGCGCATAAAAATATAGAAGCGCCGCAGAGTTTTAGATAGCGCTTCGCGCCGTCGTCATTTCGAGCGTAGCCGAGAAATCTCTATGGCAGAACGCTCATTGCCTGATGTGAGACAGCACCAAGACAACGTTTTTCCTCGGCGCATACACGCTGATTCCCGAAGGGCAGTAGAGATCCCTCGGCTACGCTCGGGATGACGATGCCGGAGAATCCCAGTCACCAGTCACTCCTAATCCCCAATCCCTAATCCCTAGCCACTCCTCCCTGCTTTCAAATTTCGAGGGAAAGAAATCCTCACCAACTGAGCAGACCCCTGGAGAGGGGTCGCGCCAAAGGCGCCGGATAGAGTGCCCCGCAGAGACACAACTCTACGTAGCTGTCAGCGTCCCATCTGCGTGAATCGTTTTTCAGTGATCCTCCAGCAACCTACTGACCGTTCTGCAGAAATCTGCCTTTTCGAGACAGTCTATCCCTGGCCTTCGGCCTGCCCCTTCTCCAAGGGGGCGACGCATTTTACGTGATTTCAATAATCCGCAGCGCTTTCATTGTATGATGCGCCGCACCACCATTCTTCATTCCTCATTTTCCGCCTTTTTCTCCAAATAAAAAACGAACCCCTGCGGGTTCGTTTTTTTATTCAGCCATTACTGCTGGCTTTTCTTTACATTGGCACTCTTATATCTAGCCTGACGGGAAAGAACCATCTTTCTCATGCGGATGCTTTCCGGAGTGACTTCGACGAGTTCATCATCATTGATCCATTCGAGCGCCCCTTCCAGCGTGAACTTGCGGCATGGCGGCAGCTTGATGGCATCATCAGAGCCGGAGGCACGGGTGTTGGTCAGATGTTTCTTTTTGCATGGGTTGACATCCATATCCTGATCACGGGTATTTTCACCGATGATCATGCCTTCATAGACTTCGACGCCCGGTTCCAGGAAAAGCTCGCCCCGGTCGAGGACAGAATTCAGGCCGTATGCGGTGGTGGTGCCGGATTCGAAAGCCACGAGGGAGCCTCTGGTTCTGCCCGGGATATCACCCTTGTATGGCGCATAGCCCTGGAAGACATGGTAGAGGATACCTGTGCCGCGGGTGGTGGTCAGGAGTTCATTACGGAAGCCGATGAGGCCGCGGGCCGGGATGGAGAATTCCATCTTCATGTAGCCTGCGAGTTCTTCCATGGAAATCATTTCTGCTTTTCTCGGTCCAAGACCTTCCATGACAGCACCCATGAATTCCTGCGGTACTTCGATGGTCAGACGTTCGAGCGGTTCGCACTTCTGTCCATTGATCTCCTTGAAAATGACCTGCGGCTTGGAGACTTCAAGTTCGAAGCCTTCACGGCGCATGGTCTCGATCAGGACGGAGAGGTGGAGCTCGCCACGGCCGGAAACCTTGAATGCATCAGATGTTTCCGTGTCTTCTACACGAAGAGCCACGTTCGTTTCGATTTCCTTGTAGAGACGGGCACGGATATGGCGGGAAGTGACGAAGTCACCCTCACGGCCGGCAAATGGGCTCTTATTGACATGGAATACCATGGACAGGGTCGGTTCGTCGATGTGGATCGCCGGCAGTGCTTCCGGGTTCGTCGCATCAGCGACCGTTTCACCGATATTGATATCTTTGAAGCCGGCCATAGCGATGATGTCGCCGACCTTTGCTTCATCGACAGGCGTACGTTTCATGCCCTGCCAGTGGAAGAGCTGACCGATATGGTCGCTTCTGATCTTTTCGCCATCGGTGATAGCGACAGGCATCCCCTGCTTCGCGGTACCGCGGGTCACACGGCCGATAGCGACCTTGCCGAGGTAGTCATCCGCTTCGAGCGTGGTGACCATGACCTGCAGGCCGGCATCCGGTTCGCCTTCCGGGCATGGGATATACTTCAGGATCGCATCAAAGAGCGGGTCAAGGTTCTTGCCTTCATCATTCATGTGGAGCTTGGCGATGCCGCTTCTAGCCGATGCATAGAGCAGCGGGAAATCGAGCTGGTCATCGTCCGCATCAAGTTCCATAAAGAGCTCGAGGATCTCGCCTTCGACATCGGAAATACGCTGATCCGGACGGTCGATCTTATTGATGACGACGATCGGCTTCAGCTTGTGTTCCAGTGCTTTTCTCAGGACGTACTTCGTCTGCGGCATCGGGCCTTCATGAGCATCGACGAGGAGCAGTACGCCATCGACCATGTTCAGGATACGTTCAACTTCGCCGCCGAAGTCCGCATGCCCTGGGGTGTCGACGATATTGATCTTCACACCGTCATGCATGACAGAGGTATTTTTCGCCAGGATCGTGATGCCGCGTTCACGTTCCAGTGGATTCGAGTCCATGACGCGTTCTGCGACCTTCTGGTTATCTCTGAAAATGTGGCTCTGCTTCAGCATGGCATCGACCAGAGTCGTCTTACCATGGTCGACGTGAGCGATGATGGCAATGTTGCGGATATCTTCTCTTTTCATTTCTTTCCTTTTCCCCCTCGGGCAACCTATTGCGCCTAGGCGCACTTTTTTGATGATGACTTCACGCTATGGTGAAGCCGTCAAGTTATCATATATTCGGAAATACAATTTATTATACCACGTATACGCAAGAGTGGGAAAATAATTTTTTCGTGAAGGCTGAACCATTCGCCTGAAGCGCCGTATGCACGCTCTCCGATACGTTGTTTTCTATGGCCCGTTTTCATCCCATCAACGGTGTCATGACTGACGAAAAGCGTACTTTATTTCAGTCAGGATGACGATATGGGAATATCATTTCTTCACTACACCGTCCTCCCGAGCGGGCAGTCCATACCAGAGGAAAGAGCGGAGATCGAAGGGGCGGATGCCATCGGTATTTTTCGAAAGGCGCCTCTCATCCAGGTTTCCTATTCCATCCTTGCGGCGAGCTCGTCCCATTTCTCATAGAGAGCTTCGAGCTTTTTCTGTGCTTCGTCGTACTCGGCGGCGAGGTCTGCATAGTTGTCCGGATCCATGCTCATCTGCGCGGTGTACATCTTGACCGTCGCTTCGAGGCGGCCGATCTCCATTTCCACATGGCTGAGCTTTTCCCTTTCTACGGCCGAGACTTCCTGCTTCTTCTGGTGTTCCTTCTCAGGCGCAGTCTTACCTTCCTCCGGCTCTTCTTCTACAGGTTCTTCCCCGCTGCGGTCTTTTTCGAAGGCTTCGAGGTCGAGCTTTTTCTCTTTATAGTAGCTGTAGTTCCCGAGGTACTCGGTGAGCTTTCCATGTTCCATTTCTACGATGCGGGTCGTGATCTTGTCTAAGAAATAGCGGTCATGCGAGACGACAAGTGAGGTGCCGCCGAAGGCCTGGATGGCCTGCTCCATGATCTCCCTCGTAGGGATATCGAGATGGTTCGTCGGTTCGTCGAGGATGAGGAAATTCGGTTTCTCGAGAAAGAGGCACAGGAGCGAGAGACGTGCCTTCTCTCCGCCGGAGAGCATGGCGACCTGCTTGAATACGTCATCGCCGCGGAACAGGAACATTCCGAGGATATTTCTGGCTTCCTTCTCTCCGAAATTGAAGGTGTCACGCACTTCGTCAAGGACGGAAAGCTCGGGGTGGAGTCGCTCCTGCTCCTGCGAGTAGTAGCCCATCTTCACATTATTGCCGAGCTGGATGATGCCGCTGTCTGCCGTCTTTTCTCCCGTGATGAGCTTCAGAAGCGTGGTCTTGCCCGCGCCATTAGGGCCGATGAGGCCGAGTACTTCCCCTTTTTTGATGTGAAGGTTCAGATCCTCAAAGATCAGATGATCCTTGTAGGAGGCTTTCGCACGCACGATGTCGAGTACCTTCTCCGCACATTCCTGCGGCGGATCAAAGTGGAAACGGAGCGTCGCCTGATGGACAGGCTTATCGAGACGCTCGAGGCGGTTCAGCTGTGACTGGCGGCCGCGCGCCTGCTTCGCCTTGATGCCTGCCTTGTAGCGTCGGATATACTCTTCCGTTTCCTTGATGTGCTCCTGCTGCTTGTCGTAAGCCTTCTGGTAGGCTTTATCCTGGTTCGTCTTTGTCTCCAGATAGCGCGAGTAGCCTCCGCGGAAGCTTCGGATATGATGGTTCTCCAGATCGATGATCCCCGTCGCCGCTGCATCCAGGAAATAGCGGTCATGGGAGATCATGAGGATCCCGCCCTTGTACGAGCGCAGGTAGTCTTCGAGCCACTCGAGCATGCCCATGTCGAGATGGTTCGTCGGTTCGTCTAGGAGAAGGAAATCCGGATGGCGCACGAAGGCGGCGGCAAGGTTGATACGGACCTTCTGCCCGCCTGAGAAAGCGTGGATGTCTCTGTCCCAATCCTCCTGCGTGAAGCCGAGCCCGGTCAGGATCTTTTTCGTCATCGCCTCATAATCATAACCGCCTAAGAATTCAAATCGCTCTTCCGCCTTGCCATACTGCTCAATGAGCTTCTCATCGTCCTTGTGCTGCTCGAGCTCTTTCGTCAGCGCTTCGATGCGATCTTTATAAAAGAGGACATCCCGCCACGCCTCCTCCATTTCCTCGCGGATGGTATGGGAGGTGTAATTGAAATCCTGACGGAGATAGCCGATGATGGCACCGTCGCTCGCCTTGACGGAGCCTTTATCGTATTCCTCATCACCGCGAATGCATTTCAGGAGCGTCGTCTTGCCCGCGCCATTCGCGCCGACCAGACCGATGCGTTCCCCGCTTCGGATGTCAAAGGAAACATTTTCAAAGACAGTCTTGATGCCGAAGGATTTCGACAGACCGTTGATACGTAGAATTGCCATGTTTTTGCTCCAATATATGATAGTAAGGATAAGGATCGAGGTGTATGGTTCAGGGGGGCGCATCAGGACATGCGCCCCTTGCTGTCATTGCCCCAAAGGCAATGCAGGTTCGGCGGGGCGTTCGGCTTGGCTTTCTCCCATGAGCCTGCAGGACCCGTTTTCTCACTCGATGACATCCGCCCTGATAAGTATAATGATTTCCGACTCCTCCAGACTTTTCCCATGACTTTGGAAGAGTTTTCCCAGAAACGGGATGTCTCCTAAAATAGGTACTTTGCGGAAGGTCTTTCCTTCCTCTTTATCGATGAGACCGCCGATAGCCAGGAGCTGCCCGGATGCCAGACGCACCATCGTATTCGCCGAGCGCGTGATGATGCGGTACGCTTTCATCTCAGGGACGAGGTAGGGCGTCGAGACTTCTGCTTCCACATCAGCGGTGATCTCATTGTCCGCACTGATAATGGGGGTATATGTGAGCTTGATGCCGGCGTCCTTGTACTCTGTCGTCGTGGTCTTCACGCCATTTTCCATATGCTCTACGATGACCGGGATGCGGCTCCCGATCAGGATGTCGGCTTTCCTGCCATTCATTGTGACGACGTGCGGCTTTGCCAGTACTTTTGCCTTGCCTTTGGTGACCAGTGCATTGAGATTTGCCTGAAAGAAGAAGGTGTAGGGATGCCCGCCCGGCGCACGTCCATAGGAGATCCCGGCATAGCCGTCAGGGATCGTGACGTCCCAGCCGCTTTTTTCAATGTTTCGGATCTTGGGATTTCCATCACTGTCGTACTTGATATTTCCATCTTCCCCCAGTACATAGTGCTGCTCCGTCCAGCTGTCACGGTCATAGTCCGCGCTGCCGGTGAGGCTTTTGAAATTCCAGTCCAGCCCCAGCTCTTTGGCCGAGCTTTTATTGACTGCGATGACTTCCGCCTCCACCTTCACCTGCTTTTCGGGGATATCCATACCGCGAAGGAGCGCATCCACCTGCATCAGCTCGGCCGGCGTCCCACTCACAAGCACGGTGTTGGCCGACTGGTTATAAGACACCTTGCCTTTGGATACCATGTCCGTCAGGCTTTCGGCAGCTTCCTTGGCATTCGCATAGGAAAGGCGGTATGACTTCGCAAAGATGCCGGACTCTTTCTCCGTTACGGAGGAAAAAATAATAAGCGTACTTCCCTCTTTCCGCCCAGCAAGTCCACAGGCCGCCATGATGGATGTCATCGCTTCTTCCGGCGTCACATCATCCAGACTGGCCGTGACCCGCTCCTTCACGTGAGAAGAGAAAATGACATTCTCTCCTGTCATCTCCGCGAGTCCCCGCAGTACCTGCGCCACAGGAGCGTCGCTCACATGCAGGCTGACCTTCTTCTCCCCCGGGGCTGGCGCCACCTGTACAATGGCCTCATCCGTCTTTTTCTCCGGCATCCGGAGATCGCGGGAGGAAAGCTCTTCAGTCATCGTCTCATGTGCGCTGGTATCCAGATCCAGCGCCTGGGCAGAAATACCGCTGCAAAGCAAAAATGCACAGCAAAAAACAGCCCCCGCCGTTCTTATCAGCGGGTGCTGAGTGTGAGAACGCCGGAAGCACCGGCGAGTGTGACCGTCTTTCCCTGTATGCTGGAAGCATTCCATAGTCCTGCCTGCTCTCCTTCTTTGACCGTGTACGTCACCCCATGGACCTCTATGACCGCTCGCTTCTCACTGCCAAATGACATGACACCCATGAGACGCGGCACATCAGATGCATACGACCTTTTCTCTTTTGCCGATCCGGCAGAGGAATTCGCCGTGCGAGGCACAGAAGAAGGCAAAGAGACGCCTGCCGTTTCCACAGGCATCGTCTTTTCCGTCATCGCCTCCATATGGAAGGGGTCAGCAAGCGGCTTTCCCCTGATATGGGATGATGCATCATAGACGCGGCGGCTCTCTTCCTGCGGAAGCATCGAAGAGGAAGAAGCCCCTTCCGATGCAGTCACGGGAGGCATCGCCTTTGTTTTTTCAGGAAACAGCTTCGACGCTGTCCCCATGCCCAGCGATCCCCAGAGGATCAGAAGAGCCACAAGGGCAAGCCCCAGCGGCAGTGCCCATTTTTTATCCATGGAGCACCTCCGAAAAAAGTGACCGATACAGGCTCACCCGCCGTAAGGGAAATGCGGATCCGATCATTGTCAGAGCGAATCAGCATTTCCTAGAATCTAAAATCCTTCGGCATCAGCATGAACTGGGTTTCCCTTTCGATATCATCGTAGCGGATCCAAGCATAGAAGGAATGCATGTCGCGGTAGTAGGTCCAGTAGCGATGGTTCAGACGGCCATACTTGGTATCGACCGTCCATGCCAGACTGAAAGCATCATTCTTCGTCGGCTGCACGCGCACGCCAAAGTCGAGCGGCTTATCACTGGTGTACGAGTCGTAGCGATACGGCGTAATGCCATTGATTTCACGATCCGTATAATAGATCCAGCCCTGCACGCTGCGGTAACCACCGGAAAGCCCCATGCTGTAATAGGTGTTTTTACGGATGTTCCCGCCGTTATAGCTGTAGTAGTCTCTCATATAGCCAGCGCGCCAGGAAAAGCGCATGAATTTCCCGAGCTTCCACGGATCACTGGAAAGGTAAGCGTCATAGCTCTTGTGCTGCCCTTTGACCCCGTCTTCTTCCCAGTAACCGATATCCCCCTTCGCCCCCACATAGAAGCGGGAACCAAAGAGATAGAAATGCTTCGAGTCAAATTCCAGCGACGGCCGTTTCTTGACCCAGATGCCGCCGTCATCATTCGTCGTACTTTCCTCTTCGGCATAGTGGAAATTCAGCTGTCCCAGCGAGGTATCATAGCGGAAGCCGATATCCGGCTTATAGCCCGACTTCGTGTACCAGCGGTTTTCCATGTACGCTGTCAGATTCATATCCGCATCCAGCGGGATCTCGATCCGGTTATGCAGCCCGAAGCCGTTATCACTGTCGAACATCGGACGTGGAATCAGCGAGAACGGACTGACACGACTCTTTTTCAAGGAGCCCTTGTACGTCGAAAGCGTCACAAGCACCGTATTCTTCGCCATGAGTCTCACATTATGCGCGATATACTTATCCCCCGGATAAATATCGATGGAGTCCGCTTCGATGCGATAGTCCGGCACCTTCGCCACCGCATGCTTCGTCGTGAAGTAGCCATGCTTGATCACTATGTGATTGGCATTCTTGTCATATGTACCGCTTTCGCCCTGAAAATAGTACGTTCCGCTGTCCCAGCCGGACACCTTTTCAAAATGTCCGACAGCGGCCTTCGCGTCATAGTCAGCGCGCGCCGCCTTGAGATCTGTCGTAGGATTCTTCCAGACAAGCTCCCCCGGGACGACATACTTTTGAGAGATCGTATTTCCATAGACATACTCGGTCTGGTAGGTATCCATCATGTGCTTGATCTCTACGCGCCCGAAAGCTGCCACCTCTCCCGTGGTATCATTGTAGCGCATTTTATCAGCCACGACCGTAGCCGGATGCTCTTTGGAAATCCCGGTATCCGCCGTTTCCTTATTCTTTTTCCTGTCTTTATCCTTTTGGGCCGTTTCCCGTGTCTCCTCCCCATCATAGGAAGGTCGCAGTACACCGTCGCTGACGGAATACTCCACATGGGTAGTATCCTCTGGCGGCAGCTTTGGGGAAACAGGTGCCTCCGCCGCTTCAGCAGCCAGCGAAGGCAGCAGAAGAGCAGAAAGAAGCACCGCCTTTTTCCAGTTATGATTATTCATTTCTCATGATCACGACAGAAGCTGCCTCATTATCGGTCTTGGCGGAGTCTGCCGTTTCCTTTACTGTAGAATCCTTTTCACGGGCTGCTTCCAGCTCCGCTTTTGCACTGTCGCTGATTTCTGCCTTTGGCGCAGGAGCTGCGGTCTCCGGCGCAGCCGTCGCCGTCACCTGATTATCCTGAGCCGCAGTTGCCATAGCCGCAGAAGCTGTGCGCGCGACATGCTTTCTAAGGACGATGTGCGGCGCGCCTTCACGGAGCACCAGCCCCTTCGTCGTGACAGGCTGTGCCGTCTGGATATAGAGCTCGCTGCCAGCGGGGAGCACAGCATCCTTACCTTTGACAAAAAGCCCGCCCACAAGACCGATCGGCCCCAGAGCCAGCGCGCCGATGGTGGAGGCGCCGACAGCCGCTGCTTCCATCTTCAGCTTTTCCTTGGCTTCCGGTCCCAGCACAGTCGGGATCGCTTCGTCATCCACAGAAAATACCTGATCGAAGGAGACATCGACCTTGCCGCTGCGACCAAAGCTTTTCGGGCGGCTGACTTCCGTCACCACGCCGCTCCCCTGTGTGCCGCGAGGCAGCACCAGCACATCACCGACCAGAACATCTTCCTGTACCGTGAAGGAGACCGGATCTCCGACCTGGCTCGTCTTGCTGCCCACATCATCATTCAGTGCCACTTTGAAGACCGTATCCGCCGGCAGCTGGACCGTCTTCATTTCATAGTGCTGATCTCCATAGACTGCCTGCTCCAGGCTCTGCATACGTTCATCCAAAGCCCCCTTCTTCGCTTCGCCCAGCACCGCTTTTTCCAGATTATCCATGCGGACCGTCAGATTATCCGTGCTGATCTCATCCGTCAGATAGTATTCCATCGCATTCATGCGGTTCGAAATCGCCGGAGTGCGATCGTTGTCATTTCTCACCACATCCGCATACAGATTGTCGATACGATGATCAAGTCCACTGGCCGATGTATTCCCCACGCCGTAGATCACATTATCGGCCTGATCCGCACGGCCGATGAGAGACCCGCTCTGCACCGAACCATAGAGAACTTCATCTACGCGGTCGATCTTTTCCGCCAGTGTTGCCACGTCCTCTGCCATGACAGGCATCGCCATCAATGCAGCCAGTCCTGCTGCCAGTAATGCTTTTCTCATATATATTCCTCCAAATTCTTTGGGTATAAAGCTAAGGTTTAAGGGTTCAGTGTTAGCCCCTTGATTGTTTGCAAAAGAGGTTCAGCAGGTTCTATAGGTTCAGGAGGTTCAACGGGGGTGGTGCGGCGCATAAAATCAAAAGCGCCGCAGAGTTTTGATAGCGCTTCGCGCGCATCGTCATCTCGAGCGTAGTCGAGAGATCTTCCTTGCAGAACGATCAGCGTGCTAACTGCGCTACTTCAATCACCGCTTGCTTCTAATCCCTAGCCACTCATCCCTACTTTCAAATTTCAGGGTTCAAGGTTGTGGTGGCAGCTTTGCTGCAAAATATATACTTGCGGCGGAGCCGCCACCTTCATTTCTAATTTCTCATTTCTAATTCGCGCAAAAATTTCATTCATAACCAGTGGGCGAAGCCCCCACGGGCTAACCCTGAACCAGATATCACACTCTCACATCAATCACAGCCGAAACGCCCACGCCCTGCACGCGGGAGAACGAAGTCGGATTCACACTATCCATCGGGATGAGCCCCTTGATACGGAACAGCTTGTCATTCCAGCTGATTTCCAGCTGCCCGACCGCCTTCACCTTCTCTACCTGATCGGCATCGCCAATGACCTGCGCGGCTCCGATATATCCTCTATTTCCAATGCTGACAATCGGCACCACCTTCGTGGCGTAATTCGTGCCGGCACCTTCCTTCATCATGACCGAATTGATCGCGCTATTGATAGAAGCGCCATATTTATCGACCAGTACCGCGATACCGCCGACCTTGACCACACCACCAAGGACACTGCCTAGATTGAAAGCCGATACCTGCGTCAATGCACCCGCACCGATCATCGCCGCCGCCAGTACACAGACCGCTAGTCTTTTCATTTTCATCATCATACCCTCCTTATAGGAAATCAGTTTCACTACAGAAGTTGAACTGCAAGTATCAGACACTGCCCAAATCTTCCCTGACGTAGCGTCCCAATACCACAAAGCTATACTCTCTCAGCCTACAGTTATTTATTATTATACCGTCTTAGAGAGGGTTTGTGCAATAAAAAAGCGCGATTTTGGGAATCGCGTTTTTTGAATATTCAATCGCACACCTTACGCTAATCGCAACAAGAAAAAGGCATAACGCCAGAGATGTGCCGTCTGCCATCCCGATACATTTCTTGGTATGTCAGATGAACGCTTCTGCCTATTTTAATCGACGCTCCCCGCGAGGGGAGCGACTGAACGCTGGCATGGCACTCGCGTACCTGTCCCAATTTCAATCCACGCTCCCCGCGAGGGGAGCGACGCAGACCCTTCGCCGATCACGGAGGGGGAACTGCTATTTCAATCCACGCTCCCCGCGAGGGGAGCGACAAAGCGATCAGACACTCGATCCATTTCCGTTTGAGTATTTCAATCCACGCTCCCCGCGAGGGGAACGACAATGCTTTCGACTCTCTCTCATCTAAAATTCGTATTTCAATCCACGCTCCCCGCGAGGGGAGCGACTTGCGAGCGTTACGTCCTCTTTCGGGTTATCCACGATTTCAATCCACGCTCCCCGCGAGGGGAGCGACGCAAAATCGCTCCCAGCAAAGCACAATCCTCTTTATTTCAATCCACGCTCCCCGCGAGGGGAGCGACATGTCAATATAGGAATCAACGATAAATTGAGGCTATTTCAATCCACGCTCCCCGCGAGGGGAGCGACTGTACAGTCAAAGCATGCAGCAATGACCGTATAAAGCGGAGTACTTTGCGCGAACCACATTTTCTCTATTCCAAGAATGCGTGTTTTTCGCCCATTTCCCCCCTGTGCGCTACTACTTCGCGCACAAAAAAATCAGAGAATCAGAGTTTCATTCGGATCATATCCCGGCTTGGCCCCTACGTGTTTCACCTTAGACTGGTATCGATTCCCCAGATTGTAGAACCGTATGCTGTCAGACTCCTTGTCCATCAGCATTTCCAGCGTGGCACGAAGTGAGACGGCCTGCGCCTCATCCACCTGACATTCGAAGACGGAATTCTGTACACGCTGGCCATGAGCTTCGCAGCATTTGGCTACTTTCCGAAGGCGTTTCTGTCCTGCGGGTGTCGTGGTATTTACATCATAGGTAATTACGAGAAGCATGTCATCACTTCCACAGAAAAGGCGGATACCCATCTAGGTCTCCACGAATGTAACGGGCCAGCAGCAATGCCTGTACGTAAGGAATCAGTCCCCAATATATTTTCTCGCCGAGGAATGGATGTGTCAATGTTTCCTTCTTCCGCTCCTGCCATTTGCTAAGAAAAGTCTTACGTCCCACTGCATTCAGCAAAACAACGCCATCCTCCATCAGTTGGAAACACTGCGCAGGAAGGACTCTGTTATTGACCAGTGATAAGACGAATCGATCGGCATATACACTTCGAAGCTCTTCCATGAGATCCAATGCCAGTGACTGCCGCCCGGGGCGGTCTCTATGCAGGATGCCGATGTAGGAGTCCATGCCCGCCGCTTCTATGGCAGAAGCACAGTCATGGGCAAGAAGTGTATAGGCAAAGGAAAGCAATGCATTCACTCGATCGAGCGGCGGCCGTTTATTCCTGCCATGGAAATAGAAATGCTTCTTGTCATTCAAAATGAGCGCATCAAAAAGAGAAAAGTAGGACACGGCAGCATTTCCTTCTATTCCGCGCAGATGATCTAGCGACTCTGCTTTGACAGCCTCCCGAGCAGAGTCTTGCAGATCCTGAATGACGGCTTGAAAAGAAGTCGCATCGACTGACAGCGGATGATCCCGCAGGAAGCGCATAAGCACGGTACGGCTATTGAGAATTTTTCCTGCGATCATGGTACGCGCAATGACAAGACCACGAGGCTCTTCTTCGGATATACGATACTGTTCTTTTCTGAGAAGCACATTTCCAGCGGTCAGTCCCTGAGCGCGCGCCAGAAACTTTCCCTGCGGTGTCAGAAAGCAAAATCCGATATGCCGCTTCACGCAGGCACCAAGAAGCGCAGGACTCGCACCTTTGTAGCCAAAGTACAGAATGTTTTCCAAATTGATCAGCGGTATTCGCTGAAGGATTTCATTTCCTTTCCATGCTGCCACATTTTCATTATCCAAAGACAGGTACAAATCTTCTGAATTGACAAAAAGCGTATTGAGCAGTTTCCTCATGGCAACTCCTCCCCCAGCGCCTTTTCCATATAGCCCCGCACTGACTGAACGCGGCACAGCTTAGGCAGACAAAGTCCCTTCAGGGAGCAGGACTGACACTTCTTGGAAGTTTTCACTTTGGGCGTGCGCCCTCGGTGAAACAGTTCATGCATTTCTCTCAAAGCCGCCTTCACGCTGCTCCTGATATCCTCATCAAGGTCGATCTTTCGCCGTCTCCGTATTTCGTGGTAGTAAAGAAATCCGTATGGAATCCGGCAGTGTAACATTTCTTCTAGACACAAGGCTTCGGCACAGAGCTGAAAAATATCTGAATCATCTTCTTTATCTTTGCCCCTTTTGTACTCCACCGGTACTGCCTGTCAAAGCCCTCTGTGTCCGTGAAGCGGTACGCCCTCCTCAGAAGATAAAAACTCTACCACATCGCACTGCCCCGTGATGCCCAGTGTGGGAGAAGCTACGCGAAGGCCTCTCGTCACCAGTATGCCCGGGCGTTTTTCTATGAAATCACCCTTATACGCATTCTGATGAATGACCTCACCTTCCGCGGTCAGACGGTTCTCCTGCCATTGCTGCTCGATGTGAATCAAGGCCCATTGCCTCCGGCAAAACATAAAATGCTGGATGCCGGAAATCATCAGGTAGTCATTTTCCGCGTAGCTCATATTTTACGCTCACAGGTGACTCCCTGCGGCATATTTTCTGTATCGACCTGTACTTCATAGTCATGGTAGGAGCGCGGCGGAGTATGCGGATCCTTTCTTGCTACATGTACTCGTTCAAACAGCTTGTACGAAGGAGCATTTCCCAGCTCACTGTCGTGCTTGAAAACAATGAGTTCGCGCACCGCCATATTTCCTCTCGCAGCCGAATGATCATTTTCGAACATATTGATGATCGCCTGCCACAAAAGATTCAGATCGTCTTCACTAAAGTGTGTGACTTTTCTTGCTAAATTGGCTGAAATATAACCTTCAACCTGATAGAGCGCATAAGGAACAATGAACTTGCGTCCCATTTCGGTCTTTTTTTTCAGCGCATCTTCTTCTGTCGTGATCGCTACGCGCGTCAACGTAACCTCCTGGGGAGCGATCGGATCGATGCTTCTGGCAAATCCAAGCTGGACAGGACCACGCACCTGTCCACAGTTTAAAGCGCCTTTCATAAAGGTGGTCATGACAGCCCCGAAAGTACGAATATCAAAGAAATTGGAACACATGAAGTCCCGCAGCCGGCTGTCTGCATCCGGATTTTTCTTTTTGGCCGTTTTGATATCATCGATGCCTACATACGTCAAAGCTTCTTTATCGCTCTGTTCCAGCGGTACGTTTTCTTTGATGTAGATCCGATACCCAGGCTCATCTTCCTTGGCTGCTTCCACATAGTTTCTGATTTTACGTTTCAGGCAGACATCGGTCACAAGGCCAAGACCCGTTTCCGGATCCACGCGCGGCATATTCCCCGCATCCGGATCTCCATTAGGATTGCCATTCTCTACATCGAAAAGAACCACGAAATCGTATCTGTTATGAATCACTTCTGCCATTTGCTTATTCCTCCTCTTTACCTTTATATCTTGCCTGTGTTTCCTGATAATAACCAAGGATAAATGCGCCTTGTTCTTCCGATGTCAATCTGGCCGGAAACGGAATGCCTTCATCCGGCATCATGATCTTATCCATTAAAGCGCCCATTTTCTTTTTAAAATAGACAGCCTTTCCGCCATCAAGCTTAGAGAGATGCGTATTAGCCAGCTTCAGCAGGATGGGAAATACGGAAGCCGGTGTAGCACAGGCAGAATTAAAATATCGCTCCTTGATGGTGGTATTGATGCCTGGATTCGCACCCTGCTGAATATTTTCCAGCAAAGAAAACATCCGCCCCAATACATAAGAAACATCATTACAATTCTCATTTAACGCCATTTGTAATTTTCCCTCCCAGTGTTCTTTACTATTTTTTAAAAGGTACGCCTTGATGAAAGCTGCCTTGGTATGGCTGATTTTCTCAACGGCTGGTCGTCCGCCCTCTGCCGCTTTGTCCTGATCCGCAAATATACGGAGCAGGATATTTTGAAATGCGGACGCAGGATACTTTGTGTCCTGCAGCACAGCTCTGAATAAGCTGCCTGCCAGCAGAGGCGAGGCTACCTGTTCTTTGCCATTCGGATTCGCTGTCGCTTTGAGTGTCTTCCACAATGGGATATTTTGTTTTTCCCAGGATGGTCCATCGAGTTTCATCCTCTCCTGATGAAGCGACAGATTCGTCACCAGCTTGCAGAATGTATTCCTTAAAAACAGCCTGACAGAAATTCTGGCAGCATTGGGCGCCAAGCCCAAGATGTAAAAGGGCTCATCCGGTGAGATCTCGACGCCTTCCAAATCTACGGGAAGCCCATCTCTCATATGAGTAACGATCGTATCAAGCGTATGATCATCGATCCCTGCATGATTCCCTAAAAAAGACATCATGAAATCCTGACAGGCAGAAATACCATGCTCTGACCAGTATACGATGGTCGTGTCTCCTATGATCTGGGTATGACTTTGATCAGCAAGAAGCGCATTCAGTGCACTGCCGTAGGCGAAGGCTGCCCGCTCACTGACCGGTGCATTTTTTCCCTGCTCACCGTCTCCGCCATAGGAGCAAAAGGCAGGTGCATTGAATGATACCAAATTCGCCCCAGCCGTCTGCGCTCCACGGACTCCCTTTATTTTGGGATGAAGCAAGGCGATTTTCTGATTATCCGCACCTGTGATCAGGCACTGCCCCGCTGATGTGCTATCTTCGTCCGCTTGACTTGTCCCTTGAAAATTTTCCCATGATCTCTTTATTTCTTCATCTTCGATGGCATCAACTCCTTCTACCTGAAACACAAAGTTGCTCCCGGCTATAATATCCTCCATATTTTCTTGGATCAATGAATCTTTTTCCGCCTTATCAGATCCCCAGGTATCAAAGAAATGCAGAATGGCCTTCGCCACGGGAGAATGGCAATGTTCTAACACTCGATGATGCAGTTTTTTGGCTTCTTCGAAGCACTGAATGGTTCTTTGGACGTTTCCCTTGGCATCCACGGCCAAAAAATAGCTGGAATTATCACACAGAAAATTGGCTTTTACGCCGGAAGAACGAGTCACGGGCAGCGGTACGCACATTTCACAAGGCACTTCACGCTCCGTTTTTCCTCTTTGTACCTTTTTGCGGGCAGAAATGATCCCACAGAGATGGCCCTCTTTATCGAGCAGAATGCGGTGGGTGACTTTTGCCACTCCCCATCCTTCTGCTTGAATTTTCCCCTGCTTGCAAAGCTCCTCATATAAGTGAACCAACGCAGTAAGTATCATCGATGCACCTCGCAATTCCGAAGATCCATAACCCCTTTTTCTAATCTGGCGTGGAAAAACCGGGGTGTGATGTGCTGCAAATCAGAGAAATCCATATCGTAAAGCATAAAGCCCAGGTCCTGTGTGACAGGGTAAGGGATCACGGTCTCATCCTCCTCTACCAGACGGAAACCTGCCGGAAACTCTCGGCAGCCCAAGTACGGCTGATGATAGCATTGGCCTTTTCTCGCACGGCGGCAGAGCATTTCCCTGAATTTTCCCGCATTATCACTGGCATTGGCCTTCTCTGTCATTTCAAAGTGTACATGAATACAGTACCTGACATTTTTCAAGATCAAGGCTGCTCTCTGCTGAATGTCTTCCTTTGGGCATAGATACATGGCTTTCCCATGTTGGGCATTCCCCGCAATTCCCAAAACATTGATTTTGGATTTCACTTCATTTCTTCTGACATTCGTCATCTGGATCGGACTCATGACATCGATCTCATCGATCACATACCGAAGCCCCGGATGCCAGAAGATCGCTTCGACAAGTCCGCGCGCCGCAGACGGTGTCATCACATCATAAGACACTCGTTCCACCTTCATTTCCGGTCGTGTAAAGCAGGCATAGTCGCCCCAGCACTCTATCCTTACTCCATATGCCATACATGTCCCTCTTTTCTTATTACCACATGATCCCCACGCCATCTTCAGACTTGATCTTGAGCCCAAGCTCCGCATCATAGTCCTCCATATTCACCAAGTAGGCCAGGTTCTCATCATGGGGAAACATCGCAATTTGCCCCTGCATGAGCAATTTCGTGAAATCGGACTGCCCCCCAGCCTTCGAATACCGTACATTAATCATGTACGGCCCGGCGGCCCGCATGAGCTGCCGCGACCGATTTCCCATCATCAGCTGTTCCTTTATGTTTCTGGCTTTCTCATCAAAGGGTATAAAAACTGACTTCGTGCTGTCACTGATCAGATGAAATCGTTTTCCGATCTCAGCAAAGCTGAGTGATTGAGCCAGTTTCTCGATTTCCTTGTAATCCAGATTTCCTTCATTGCTTTGGTACCAGTTTTCAAAATAGGTGCGAATCGCCGACGGTTCGGTCATTTCTTCAGCATTGTATTTTTTCCGAACCATATCTGTGACCTGTTTTTCTTTGCGCATGAACGGACTCTTCTTGCTTTCCTTTGTCCAAAAGATATGCGCCCTGCTATGTTGTAAAGACTGCCGTCCTTCTCGATTGCAGCGGCCCGCCCCCTGGATCAGACTGTCCAGCCCTGTATACTGCAAATATACCACAGGAAAATCGATGTCAACCCCAACGGAAATGATGCTGGTCGATACGACTCGGCACGGTTTTCCATCCCGCAGGTGAGTTTTCATTTCTCGAATGATCTCCCTGCGATGGGCCGGACATAAATTGGTCGACAGGTACATGGCCTCTCCGTCGAGCAGTTCAAATATTTTTTCGGCTTCTTTTTTGGTAGAAGCGATACAGAGTACCTGCTCACATTCATCTAATTTCTTCGCAATCTCAGCATAATCCGTTTCGCCATCTATATCGAATGTCACCCGCTTGAAAAACTGAAACAGTTCTCCCACATTTTCCATGATTTCTGTCGGATTCTTCTGCAAGTAGCGCCCCAGCTCCGGTTGCGTCGCACTGCATAAAACAACCGTACAGCCATAATAATGAACCAGCTGCTCGAGCGCATGGAGACATGGCTTCAGAAAATCGACCGGCATCATCTGGGCTTCGTCAAGAACAATGACACTGTTTGCTATGTTATGCAGTTTTCGGCATCTTGATGTTTTATTGGCATACAAAGACTCAAAGAACTGCTCATTGGTCGTGATCACGACAGGAGCATCCCAGTTTTCTGCAGCCAGTTTCATCCTCTCTGCCAATCTGCCCGCCTCTTCACTTCCCTCTTCCGGCAAACTATCATAGTCGACCTGGCTATGACTTTCCAACACCGCATGATTTCCCAGAAAAGCCCGGAAAACGTCGGCGGTCTGCTCAATGATGGAGAGGTAGGGAATTACATAAATGATCCGTTCCTTTTGCCATTTCATGGCCTGCTTCATGGCAAAAGCCATCGAGGAAATCGTCTTACCGCCACCCGTCGGTACCGTCAGCGAGTACAGCCCCTGTTTCCCCTCCCCTTTCCGCATGCATGTATGAAGGATTTCACAACGCTTCTCATTTAAGGCATTTTTAGGCTGGAAGTATCCATCCTCTTCAAGCCTGCTCCAAAACATAGCTGCTATTTCTTTTAAAGAAGGAAACTCATTTCCCCTGACAAGCTGATTGTTCATAAAGGCTTCTGTGTCCAGAAAATCTGCATCCACGAGGCATGAAAACAGCATTCGCGTGAGAATCATAACATCTAGTGCATTTCCATTTTCGATAAATGTATTCAGATGATTTACGTTCAAACATGTACTATCGATAAGATATCGCTGCGGATGTCTAATCGAGGGGATAGACTTTTTCATTCGTCCATTCAATGTAGATGTCTCTGCAGTATCCACTTTGCTTCCCAAGTCTGGGATCCCTGCATGATGTCCTGCCACACAAAAGGCACCTATCAATCGTAGCCAGCCTATATCTTTATTTTCAAAAAAAGACTTCGCGCCGGCCGTTGAATGATCCACCCGACTCTGCTTTCGACCATAGATATAGTCTTGGAACGCAGGGGTGTCTTTCCCTTTGTCATGTATTTTTCCCAAAAGGCCAGCTTCTGTTCCCAGTCCCATACCTGCGCCAAAGCTTTCGGCTAACCGCATTGTGCCGTCCAAATGATCTGTCAAAGACTGCACTCTTTCGTCCTGTATATGCCCTGCGATGATCTCCTCCATGCTTCTCATCTCCTTTTTATTATTATAGCAGATGTATAGGTCAAAACCTTGCATTCACCCCTTCATGTAAATAAAAATTTCTCTATAGTACATTTTAAGGAAACACTCTCGCTATGAAAATCTCTTCATCTCTTTCCTACCACCTGCAAAACAAAAAACGGAGGCATGTTGCAAATCACTTTTGCCCACGCCTCCGTCTTCTGCCATTATTGATAAAAGCAATACCTACGGCGACTTCCTCGTCGTTTCCTTTTTCCAGCGGACGGTAAACTCAAAGAGCCCCGTGCGCGCATTCTTCTTCCGACTCTTCAGCTCCGTGAGACCGCCCCACGCCCGCGTGAGATGGCCTGTAAAATTCGAAAGATCGGACGCCTTCTGCGATGTCCCTTTCAAAAGGACATCCTCTCCCTCTGCGGAGATCTCCGATAGCACGACACCTTGCGGCATACCATCAGCAAGCAGTACCAGACGCTGCTCCCAGTGCGGATCTTTGGCCTCCTCTTCCTTTAGCATCGCAAGCAGAGCTTCCTCCTCCTCACTCGCCTTTTTCATCTCCGCCCTCTTCACTTTCAATAGAGACAGCGCCTCATTCTCCGCCAGCTGCGCCTTATCCTCCCGATAAGCCGAAAGAAAGGATGCACAGGAAAAGAGGAAAAAGGCTGCGCCGAGCGCACACGCTCCCTGCGCGATGCGAAGCTTTCGATTCTCCTCCGTCAGAAAAGGACGCTCTCCCATGAGAAGAGGCAATGCCGTCCCCGCATGACTTACGGCAAGCACCACACGCATAGCATCATCCCAGTATCCGCCTTCCTCCAGATGCTCCGTTTCGAGCGTGACTGCCTTGCTCCCCTCGTCCTCTGTCCCTTCTGCCGCAAGAAGAGTCAGCTCCTTTTCCATGTAAGAAAGCCATGCTGTCCGCTCCTTAGTTCCACAGCTCTCCAGCGGAACCAGAAAACAGGGAAGAGAAGAGAGCCCATACAGATCCATCTGCCGCTCCATGAACAGCGAAGCCTTGCCCTCATCTGCCAGATGCAGGATGCGGCTCTCCCAGAGATCCCCCCTACGGAAAAGAAGCATCGCTGAACGGCAGCGCATATACAGAATAAAGTGTGGCCCCTCTTGCAAAGAAATATCCGTCACAGGAAAGGCGCGGGTGATGGTAAGCCCCGCCTCATGCGCTCCCATCTCCCAAGCCCCGAGATCTACACGCGGCAATGCATGCAAGAGCGCTTCCCAGCCCTCTTCATCATGAGAGAGCACACGATGCCCCATGGCGATCGGTTCCTCGGTGTGAAAGACGCGATCTGCCTCCCACTCCATCGATTCAGCAAATTCCTCCTCCGTCATCTGCGGATATCTTTTCCTGCTCCATCGAAGCGACTCTGCATTCACCAAAAGCCAGAGCTTCTTACCCCGAAGTCCGGCAGCCTTCAGTGAGAGGAAACACTCTTTCAAATTTGGCGTATCACCATCGTAGTCCGCCTGCCACTGTCCCAGTCGCTTTCCTTCTACCGTCTCCACAGCACAGAGTTTCCCCGCCAAAGGAAATACGACCGTCCGCACCCGCTTCTTCTGCCACGCCACGACACGCTCTCGGATCCGGTTCATCAGCTCCATAAAGAGACTCCTTCCTGAATGACGAAATCATTGTATAGCTATACTCTAGCAGGTTCATAGAAATGCAGCAATGGGAAATATGAATTCCCCATCCATATGCCCAATCCTCGGAAGAAAGGTTTCCCATTTTCATTCACACGCATACACCGTTTCACTTAGAGGGGAAGGCTGCGATACGAGAATACCATCCTCTAAAAAGGCGGCACACCACCCTTGTGAACCTATCCGCTCCCCAAGTACCGTCATCCCGAGCGCAGCCGAGGGATATTTATTGCACTGCCGCCATATGTACACATGCGCCCTCACTCAAACGACACCTTGGTGCTTCCTTTTTCGCCTTTCCCT